>CAZQPP010000100.1:0-18692 GCA_964594295.1 uncultured Myxococcales bacterium
AGAGCTACCGAGAGGCCACGGTCGACGAAAGACAGCTGCTGGACAACATCTGCGAAAGTCTGGCGGCCACGGATAGCCAGGATGAAGACGAGTTGCAGGCCATTCCGTTCGACGTCGCCCGCGCCGCCGGCGCTGCCGCCGACCTCCCCCTCGGCGACCGCGGTGTCAGCGCGCACGTCGCGAGAGGCCGTGTCGCTGCCGGCCGCGTCGGGTGCGGCGCCGGTGTCTGCTGCGCCGGGCTCGTCCGGGGTGCTCCCGGAGAGGGCGGCGCTGCGCTCGGAGAGCAGGCCGGCCCCGTCGTAGCTGCGCAGGCGGAACCAGTAGCTCGTGCCGGGCAGGAGGCCTTCCACCTCGGCCTCGTGTGTCCAGCCGAGGTCTCTGTCCTCGTAGCCCTGCACGGGCTCGTCGAAGGCCGAGTCGCCGGCGACCTCGAGCCGGTAGCCCCAGAGCGCGCCGTTGTCTCGGGCCCTGCCCCAGGTCAGACGCATCGCGCCTGGACCGAGCGGCTGGAGCTGCGGATCCGGGGGCGGAGAAGGAGGGCGCGTGTCGGGCACGGAGACCACGAGGTTGTCGAAGAGGACCTCGGCGTCCTCCGCGTACAGGCCGACGCCGCCCGTGAGGGCGTCGTGCTCCTCTGCATCGCTCCCCCTCAGCACCTCCTCTCCGTCGATCCTCGCGCTCATCTCGTGGCCGGCCGCGTCCACCTCGAAGCGATACCACCGCCCGACCGCGAGGCTGGGCTCCCGAGGCGCCGTCGCGAGGAAGACCTGGCCCCAGGCGCTCGTCTTGACGCCGAATTCCACTCCGGGCGCGGCGTTGGCGGCGTCCGGTGTCTTGAAGGCGAAGTAGTAGAAGGGGAAGACGTCGAAGGCCGGCATGCGGAAGAAGAGCCAGGGGACCTCCCAGAAGTTGGCGACGTCACGGTGCTGCTCGACCAGCTTGGCCTCAACCGAGAGGGTGTAGTCCCGCCAGTCGACCCCGACCACCCCGACCCCGGCACCTCTTGTCGTGCCGTGGAGGTCGGGGTCCGGAATGTCGACGCGCAGCCGGCCCGGCTCGTCCTCGGTCCCGAAGACCGAGGGTGGGTTGGTCACGAAGAAGTGCTCGAAGCGCTCCAGCCCTCCGTTGAAGTCCTCGTAGAACAGGATCTCACGATCTCGGTGCTCCTCGAGGTCGAGCACGAAGGCCCAGCTCGTCTCCGGCAGGCGATTGCCTTCGCTGTCCGCCGCCTCGACGCTGACCTCCACCCGCTCCCCCGGCCCGAAAGCCAGCCCTCCGCCCCGGGCCGGCTCCCCATCTCCCGAGACGACCTCCTCCGGCCGGAAGGTCAGGAAGGGGGCGTTCCACCTGAGGGCCGCGCGCGTGCTCTGAAAGGTGTAGCTCGTGCCGTTGACGTGAAGCGCGATGCTGCTCGGGTCGACGGCGCTGCGGCTGTCGCGGAGCATCACGTGGATCGGCTGGCGGGTGTACGCGCCGCTGCCGCCGTCGGCGGGGGAGAAGCGGCTCGCCTCGGGTGGCTGCCCGTCCTCCGACTCCCCGGTCTCGCGACAGAAGAAGTCCAGGTAGGCCACGCCGCCGCCGGCCGGCTCTCCGAAGCGGTTCTGGAGCTTGAAGCGCCAGGTGACCAGCTCGCCCAGGTCCAGGCTGCCGTCCCCTCCCCCTCCGAAGTCCGTGAAGTCCTCGACGGCGCAGGTCGCCAGGGTCCAGTCGGTGTGGGAGAGAATCCCCGGGGCCTTGCAGTAGAAGATGTCCCCGTCCGAGTCCTCGAGCAGGAACCAGAGCTCGGTGGACTCGTCTCCGCTGCCCTTGACCCAGACCGAGAGCGCCGTCGTCCCCTCCCAGCTCAGCACCCGGCCGGTCTTGGCGATGAGGTCGCTGAAGCCGCTCAGCGAGTCGTACTCGATCCGCAGGGCGCCGTTTCCCTTGAAGGCGTCGCCATACGCGATCTCGTAGCTGCCCGTGCCTCCCGCGGTCTGGTGGTAGTAGTAGTAACGCCAGCTGTTGAAGCCGTCCACGGGCCGCGTCCCGGCCCGGCTCCACGCCGGAGCGGCGAGCACGAGGAGCAGGAGGCCCAGGGCTCCCGGCAGGTACCTCGCAAGGTTCACGCGCCTGCCCCGGCGGCCGGACGGTGCTCGCAGATCAATGGCCGCGCGGCGCCCTAAGGCCCGACCTCGAGCGCAACCGGCACGCGGTACCTGCCGCTCAGGAAGACCTCCGCCTCGATGTAGGCAGGCTCCTGCCGCACCGGGATCACCAGGGGCAGCCCGTGCTTGGACACGCGGGTGGCCCCGACCTTCTTCTTCGCGAACCAGCCGGCCTCGACCACGTACACCTCGGGCCCGCTGCCGTCCTTGGGATAGAGGTTGTAGCGCACGCCGGTCAGGAGGTGCTGCAGCACGGGCGGGTACTCGAGCTTGAGCGTGAGCTTCTTCCTCTTCACCGTGGCCGTCCCGGTGATCTGCCCCGGGTCGTGGCGCACGAAGAGCCGCGGGTCCTGCGCCGGGAGAGGCACCTCGGCCTTCAAGACGGCCGGCTCGGCGGAGCCGATCCTCACCTCGGCCTCCACGATGGCCTTCGTCCCGCCGGGGGCGACGCCCGCGGGCAGGTCTAAGACGTAGCGGAAGTCCTCGTCAGCCCCGTCGTCGGGCGGCTGCCACTTCCCGCCGTCGAAGCGATAGCGCACCCGGGTCACCTTGCCCGAGCGCCCGGGCACGATAGGCACGCGCACCTCCACCGCCCTCTTCATGCGATAGGAGAGCAGGCGCGCGTCGAGGACCGCCACGGCATCGGGCGCGGCCTGGCCGGCGAGCGTGGCCCGGTTGGCCCTGGCCATGCGCTCGATGCCGAGGACCTGGTGGCGCAGCTCCCCGGTCGAGCTCATGGGCTGCAGGCGCACGTGGGCGTGGTGGTGGTGGAAGCGCTGCCACCCGCCCCAGCGATCGGAGGTGCAGACCGCCTCGAGCTCGGCCAGGGCGTCCGCGGTCGCCCCGTGCTTGCCTTCTTTCGCCCACTGCTTCAGCCGGGCCGCGACCGCGGCGAAGACCGCGTGGTCGACGCCGACCTCGTCGAGCAGACGCCCACGGAAGTGCCCGCGGTGAAGCTCAATGAGCTGCAAGAAGAAGAAGGCCTGCCGGTCGACGTCGAGCCGATCCGCGGGTCCGAGGCACATGTTCGCGTCCTCTGGCGCCCCGCCTGCCTTCACGGGCTCCCGGTAGTGCTCGGTGCAGGCCGCGAAGTCCGGGCTCTCGACCTTGCCGGTCAGGTCGGTGAGGTAGTAGCCGACGTCGATGTTGACGCCCCCGTCGTGAGAGCCGCCGGGGTGGCGCCCTCGCGGCTGGGCGGGGAGCTCCTCACCTCCGGCCTCCCCGAAACCCACGGGCGTGTCCCCGTTCTCCGAGCTCATGTCGAAGACCGCCATGTCGTAGGGACCGGGCCCGAGCGCATCGGCCGTGCGAAAGGCTGCCACCTCGACCACCGCGAGCGCGTGGCTCTGGGCCCAGCGATATGCCGGGTCGCCGTCCGCCCCGCCCGGCATGTCTTTGGCCAGGGTGCGGAAGCCGGCCTTCGGCCCGACCGGGCCCTGCAGGTGCACGAAGAGGTTCGGGTAGCCGACCTGGTAGCGGTCGCGGCCGTCGTTGGCCGCGGCGTCCGGCGCGCCAAGGGCGAGAAGGCAGATGACCACCGAGGTCGTGAGACAGACAGCTTTCATGTGTGCACACCTCCAGAGGCCACGAGCTACTTCGTCGAGGCGGTCCAGGTCAACACCAACGGCCGGCTCGGATTCACTGTCAGCTCACGTAGCTCGACGGGGAAGGCCTCGCGCAGAGGCGCAGAGGCGCGGAGAACGCCCAGCCCCAATGGCCCTCACCTGCAGCGCGAGCCCCACGGGCAGTCGGCGCAACAGTAGCCGGCCTCCCCTCCGGTGCAGCAGCCGTCGCCGCAGACCGGGTAGCAGTCCGAGGGGCAGCCGCAGGCGGACTCTCCCTGGGAGCAGCAGCCGTCGCCGCAGCGGGGGCCGCAGTCGGCGGCGCAGTTGCAGGCGCGCTCGGTCTGCCACTCGCAGGTGCCGTTGCCGCAGTAGCAGTCCTCGGCGCAGGTGAAGCTGCTCTCGTCGCCGGTGCACTGTCCGTCGCCGCAGACCGGGCAGGGGCCGCAGTCGCTGCCGCAGGTCTCGCAGGTCTCGTCACCGTTGCAGTGCTCGTCCCCGCAGAAGGGGCAGGCGCCGCAGTCCGCCTCGCAGCTCTCGCAGTCCTCACCGCCCTGGCAGGTGGCGTCGCCGCAGTGGCCCCAGCCGAAGGTCAGGGCCGAGACGCGGTCGTCCCAGCCGGGGTACTGCTCCTCGATCCAGGCCACGTCGAGGGGGATTCGCAGCTTGATGCGGCCCGCGTCGCCTCCGTTGAGCTCGTAGCAGCTCTGATCGGGGGCGCAGTCGTGCTGCCAGAGGAGCACGGTCTTGTTCAGGTCTGTCGGGTCGACCTCGCCGAAGAAGGTGAAGGAGGAGACGGCGTCGTCGAAGTCGAGCTCGTCGAGGTCGATGACGTCGTCGCTCACGGTCACGAAGCGGCCGTCGTAGTCCGGGTGCTCGTAGAGCCGGCCCATGGTGGCGACGGCCTCGTAGCTGCGTTCGAGCCCGTCCCGGCTGATGGAGCCGTTCTGGCCGCGGGCCCCCGGCAGGAGCACGACGCGGACCCTGTCGCCTTCGGCCAGCGGGGTGAGGAGCGTCACGTCGAGCTGCTCGTCGGAGGGCCAGGCGAGCTCGTAGGCCGCGCCCGCGGGGACCTCGACGCTGAGCTGCGACTCTACGGTGGCCTTGATCATGGGGGTGGACCACAGGAGGCGGATCGCCGCATCCGCAGGCTGCCCCGCGGGGAGCGTGCCACCCTCCTGGGGAGACAGGGAGCCGAGCTCGGCGGGCTCGACGGCCGCGATCACCTCGAAGCGCTGGCTGAACACGTTGCCCACGAGGGGGTTGCCGCCGAGGTCCTCGGCGGAAGCGTCCACGAACAAGACGAGCTCGTGGCCGACCGCCCACTCCTCGCCGTCGGCGCGCCCGACGATCAGGGTGTCGTCGCCCTCCCACTGCGGGGACAGCCGCGGGCAGGCGCCGGCCCTTGTCGCGTCATCGTCTGAGGCCACCTCGTCCATGTCGCACAGGACCGTCGCGTGCAGGGTGGCGTCCGGGCTCATCGCCTCGGAGAAGTCGACGATCACCGGGGCGTTGGCGGGGACCTCGCTCGTGCTGCCGTTTGCGGACGCGGCGAGGGTCACGCTCGGGCGCACGAGGTCTTCGTCGCTCGTGCAGTCGCCGGGGGTGTAGGTGTCGACGTCGAGGGCGAAGCTCGGCAGGGCGAAGACATCCTCGGTCAGGGCGCCGGAGTCTCCGCGGAAGCCCTTGAGCCCGATGAGCTGGGTCTTCGCGCTCAGGACGGCCGCGACGTCGTTGCGCAGGACCCTGACGCCTCCGAGGCGGTAGCTCCCGGCGCCGTCATCCTCCAGGTACTTCCTCGCGTAGGAGAAGGGGAACATGGCGATGACCGGGAAGGACTTGAGCCAGTTGCCCTCGAGCCGGGCGGCGAAGGGATCCGAGGGCGGGACGTAGATCTCGTGGGGCCTGCCCAGGATGTCGAGCTGGATCCTGCCGTTGTTGGAGGTGCCGACGGTGAAGACCTTGGCGTCCATCAGCAGGACGAGGTAGTCGGTGTCGTCGAGCACCTGCTTGGAGAGCTGGCCGAGCTCGATGTCGCTCACGACGCCCGTGCCAAAGCCAGCCTCGGTCTCGGGGCGCAGCTCGACGGTGCTCTCGACGACGTGGTTGAATTCGGCGCCGCTGCCACGCCCGTAGGCCCAGCTGCAGGCGTGGCCGCCCGAGCTCATGAGCCCGATCTGCCGGATCGTGAACCGCGCGGTGCGGGAGACCACGTGGTCGGGCTCGACCATGTTCCAACGCGGGGTGGCGAGGTAGGCCACGTTGAGGGCCATGGTGGCCAGCCCCGTCGCGCTCGACAGCGGGTTGTTGAAGAGGCCCGGCTCCTTGAACAGCTTCTTGATCTTCCCGACGGCCATGGCGCCGGCCATCACCGCGTTGAAATCCGTGTCGAATTGGAGGAGGTGGCCGTAGTTGACGGCGTAGCGCTTGTAGCGGGCCTTCATCGTGACGAAGACCTCGATGTCGTGGAAGTTGCTCGGGTAGAGCACACGCACGTCGCGCACGGCCATCGTGATGGGGACCTGCCTTCGGAACTCGGAGCGGCCGGCCAGCAGGGCGACGTACTGCTCGATGTCCTTCGGGGCCGCGTGGAAGTTGGTCTCGAGGGTGTAGGTCAGCGCCGAGCCGTCGTAGTCGTAGCTCAGCGCGCTCGTGGACTTCTCCACCGGGCCGGCGCAGGGCGGGTTGTCCTCGTCGGGGCTCTCCACCTCGCAGGGGTAGTAGCTCAGGTCGAAGACGTGGCCCTGCTCGACGACCGGGGCCGGCGTGCCGCCGATGCCCTTGCCCACGGCACGGACGGTCAGCTCGAGCTTGGCCGGGTAGAGCATCTCTATGCCGTAGCCGTCCATCTTGTAGGGGTCGGTCCGCCCGGTGGGGAGCATCTGGGCGAGCACGTCGATGCCCTCGCTCGGGTATCCGGGGCAGTTGGTCTCGGGGCCGCGGACATACAAGGTGAAGGTGTCGTCTGGCTCGGGGATCGTGGCCACCTGCCGGCCCGCCTCGGCCTCGCGCTGCTTGCAGCCTCCGCCGACGCGCACCCCGTCGGCGTTGGGGCTTATCTCGTCGAAGTTGGGCAGGTCGGTGAGGCCCGAGTGGACCAGGGGCTCGGCCCGGGTGCCCGCGCTCGCGGTGTGGCCGCCCCAGTCGCTCACCTCGACGTAGTATCGCACCGAGTTGTCCGACCCGACGTGCTGGAGCACGCCCATGTAGGTGCCGTCGGCCCGCCTCATCATCGGGGCGGAGAGCCAGTCGCCCTCGGGCTCGTACTGCACGTAGAGGTCGGCCGCCTTCACGGCTCCGTCGTCGGTAACCGTGAGGACCACCGGGAAGGGGCCCCACGCGAAGGTGCGCTCGGGGATGCTGAGGTCGAGCTTGGGGGCGTCCCGATCGATCAGCTCGATGGAGAGCGTCTCCGGGGCCTCGGGGGTGCCGCCCGGGTAGACGGCCTGGTTGCCCGCGCTGTCCTCGGCGAGGAGGTAGTACTCGACCAGCCGCGGGCTCTCCGCTGTGCCGAGGGGGTGACCCGGGATCGCGCCGGCGTAGAGGTCCTCTCCCCTGTCACCCATGGCCGCTTCGCTCCACGCCTCCGCGCCCGCGAGGCGGTAGTAGAGCGTGGCCCCCTCGAGCTCGTGGTTGTCGGTGATCTTCGCGGGCACGACGTAGGGCCCGAAGAGATCCCCGGTGCCGGGGTGCTCCACGACGTCCGTGATGACGGGAGGCACGCGGTCGAGGACGGTGAAGCAGCGGTGCTCCGCGTCCTCCGGGTATGCCCTCGTGTTGAAAGGAGCGGCGTTGTCGCCGAGGGCGAGGCGGTAGCACAGCTCGGCCGGCCCGCCCTCGAAGCCGGGCCAGACGATCTCGTATCCGAGCAGCACCTCCTCGCCGGCGAGCCCGTAGGTGGTGCTCTCGAGGCGCTCCATCTGCGTCGGCCCGCTCCAGCCCCCGAGCTCGTCCTGCCAGTAGATGTAGGCGTACCACAGGCCCATGTCGTCCTTGACGCGAGCCTCCACGTCGAAGCGGCCGCTCTGGTCCTCGCAGGCGCCGGTCTCGCTGGCGCAGTCACGGACCTCCAAGACCTCCGGAGGCACGTCGTCCTGCACGCGGAACTCCCCGTCCGCGCTGGCGTACCAACCCTCCCAGTCCACCACGTGGACCGTCAGCTCGTACTCCTCCCTGGAGGGCCCCTGCGCCGCCTCGAAGAGGTAGGAGTAGTGGCTCTCGTCTGCCGGGTCGGGCGTCATGTCGACCTTGTCCACGCAGATCGGCTCGCCGCCGTGCGGCGTGGCGCACATCGAGATCGTGACCGACGAGAGGCCGACGTTCTCGGCTATGTAGACGTCGACCTCGTAGGGGCCCTTCTGCTGGTTGGAGAGGCAGCGCCCGAGGGGCTCGCCGAGGTCGCAGGGGTACGAGAGCTTCTCGATCACGGGCGGCTCGGGGTCGCGCACCCGCATCATCTTGTCCGCCTCGGTCTCGTTGCCTTCGCCGTCGTAGGCGACCACGACGATCCTCCAGTAGCCCTTCATCGGCCCCTCGGCGGCCGTGAAGGAGTATGTCCACCACGCCTCCTCGCCTTCGAGGAGGGTCATCGCCTCGTCTTCCACGATGGGCGGCACCGACTGGTTGTGTGCGTCCTCGACGGTGACCCTCACGCCGGCCACCCCCACGTCGTCGCTGGCCTGCACCCTGAAGAGGTAGGGGCCGGCCTGCTGGTTGGTCAGGCACATGTAGGTGCCGCCGCCCGGGTCCTCGCAGGGCACCTCGATGGCGTCGACGCTCGGGGCGGTGCAGTCCCTCGGCTCGTAGAGACAGCGCCCGTCGTCGCTGCAGGTGTCCACCGTGCAGTCGGTGCCGTCGTCGCAGTCCTCGTCCTCCTCGCAGCGGCCCTCGCCGAGACCGTCGGGGGCGTTCGTCGGGATCTCGCCCACGTCGAGGGTGTTCGGCGGAGGCGTCAGGTCCGTCTCGCACTCGGTGCTCTGACACTGCTCGCACTCCGACGAGGCCGAGCACGACGACAGCGCCGGCGCGAAGGCGGCGAGGCTGAGAACGAGGAGCCCACGACACACAGATCTGAACGGCATCTGGTCCTCCCGGACGGCGATTCCACGCGGGTGCCGAGCCGGCGGCCCCGCGAGCGACGAGCATAGTAGCTTGCCGTCGCGCCGGGTACTAGTCGCTCTCCGACCCGGAATCTGGGTTTTCCGGGATGCGCCCCGGCGCGCTTAGCGGTATGCATAGGCCCAGCGCCGGTGTCGGATCGCGAGAAGGCCCGTCGAGGCTGACGGAGGAAGTGCCTATGAAGGACCGTGCGAAAACCTTCCTGACGGCCATGGCGGGGACCCTCTCGGCCCTGGCCTTGGTCCTCGGCGGCGCCGCCGTGGCGGACTCGGGCGGCGGCGCGGTGGCGAAGCTCATCCCCTACCAGGGAACCCTCGAGCAAGACGGCAAGGCCGTGCACGGCGCCACCGACCTTGTGTTCCGGCTCTACGACGGGGCGGGAGGCGGCGCGTCGAAGCTCTGGGAGGAGACCCTGCAGGTGCAGGTGCTCTCCGGGCGCTTCCAGGCGCTGCTCGGCTCCTCCTCCTCCCAGAGCGCGGACCAGCTCGCGGAGGTCCTGAAGGCCGGCAAGGACCTGTACCTCGACATCTCGGTGAAGCTCGACGGGGACACCCTCGTGCAGCTCTCGAACCGCCAGCGATTCCTGCCCCTGCCCTTCGCGCTGTGGACCACCGCCGCCACCAACTTCAAGGTGGCCGGGGATCTCGACGTCGGAGACGAGATCACGGCGGACGGCCCAATCACGACCAGGGCGAGCCTGCACGTCAACGGCACCGTCTACGTGGGTGGCAAGAGCTACCTGAAGGACGTGCAGATCACGGGAGCGGAGGCCACGTCGGGCAAGGCTGCCCTGACGGTGAAGAGCGGTGACCAGATCATGCGCATGGACGGCAACGAGCTCGACTCCACCGAGAAGCTCTGCCTCAACTGCAACACGCAGAACGGAGCACACGTAAAGGGGGACCTCACGGTCAGCGGGAACCTCTTGGTGGGCCTGGACATCAAGAGGTGCAGCAACACCGGCTCCTGCACGTGCCCGAGCGGCACCAAGGTGATCGGCGGCGGCGGGGACTGCGGCGACAACGCCTACCTGCACGAGAGCTACCCCCACGAGGGCGACAACCGCTGGCACGTATTCTGTAAGTGGGACGGCGGCGGAAAGACCCCGAACGCATCCTTCGCCGTCTGCGCCAGGATGGCGAACTGAAGCAGGGCCGAAAGACTCCACTCGAGGAGATCTCCATGAAGGGCAACCAAAACGAGCACGCCCGGCGCGTCATGACGGCGCTCCTCGTAACCTTCCTCTGCGCCTGCGGCGGAGGCGGTGACGGAGACGGCGAGCCGGCGGAGAGCGACACCTCCGGCGCGGACGTCACCTCCACCGACTCGTCGGGCGTCGCCGCGGGAGACCCCGGCGAAGGCGGGGCCGGCGACCCCGGCGAAGGCGCGGCGGTCGACCCGGGCTGCGCCGCAGGCAGCGAGGGCTGCCGTTGCCGCGCCGGCGACAGCTGCGACGAGGGCCTCGAGTGCAGGAACGGCGGCTGCGTCGCGATCCCCGACTGCCCGGCCGGCGACGAAGGGTGCCCGTGCACCGCTGACGGCGAGTGCGGGTTGAGCTCCCTCGGTGAGGCCCTCGCCTGCGAAGACGGCGTGTGCGTCGCCGAGTCCTGCCCGCCGGGGCAGACCGGCTGCCCGTGCAAGGAGGGCTCCACCTGCCTCGAGGAGGGCGAGGTCTGCAGGGAGGGCTTCTGCATGAAAGAGGAGTGCCCGGCGGGGCAGCTCAACTGCCCCTGCGCCGGGGGGAGCTGCGCGCCCGGGCTCATGTGCCGCGACGGCGAGATCTGCGTGGACGGCACGGGCTGGCCCGGCGGACCCTGCTTCTCGGACGAGACCTGCCGCAGCGGCGGCCGCTGCCAGTCGGGCGTCTGCGTGCCCTGCTCGGCGGGGAGAGTTGTGTCCCGTCCAGTGGTGTAACTCGACGCGAGCCACCGCGTGATCGTTGTTGTCGTCATCTACGCAGCCTCCGCTTGGAGCAGGCGCCCGGCACCAGGCACGAGCTCGTCCAACTCTTCGCCGAGACTTCGTAGCTCCCTCATAGAACGCTCGCTGATGTAGCGGCGCGCCACGATCCACTCTTCATGTTCCTCCAAAAGCAATGCTCCTACGAGCCGGATAAGGGACTGTCGATTCGGGAAGATGGAGACCAACCGGGTGCGCCGTTTCAGCTCCCGATTGATGCGCTCCACCATGTTCGTCGAGTACAGCTTCGGCCTGTGCGCCTCTGGAAAGTGCATGTAGGTGAGGACCTCGTCGGTCTTCTCGAGGAACTCCGCTGCTTCGACCTGGCCAGCCTCGTGGAAGATGTTGACCACCCGACGCCGGTGCTCGACCGCGTCCTCAAAGGAGTCTTGCTCGAAGATGGTCTTGGCCAGCGATAGCAGGGCAGGTCTGCGCTTCCGAGGGATGCGACTGCCCAGGTTGCGCAGGAAGTGCACCTTGCATCGTTGCCATAGAGCCTCCGGGAAAGTGCGCTCGATGGCACGACGCAGACCTTCATGGGCGTCGCTGATGACCAGACGGACTCCGTCAAGGCCGCGCCGCTTCAGGTCCTGTAGGAAGTCTGTCCAGAAGGCTTCATTCTCGACACGGGCTACATCGAAGCCCAGCACCTCACGGCCACCATCCTCTCGGACGCCGATGGCGACCAGAACGGCCACCTTCCGCACGGCGTGGTCCTCACGCACGTTCTCGTACCGGGCGTCTACGATGACATAGGGGCAGCGAGGCAACGCCCTGCTTCTGAACTCCTTCACAAGCGGGTCGAGTGCCTCGAGCATGCGGCTGACCGCGCTCTTCGACAGGCTCTCGATCCCGAGGGCCTTGGCCACAGCTTCCGCCCGCCGCGTGGAGACCCCCTGCCGGTAGCACTCGACCAGCGCGAGCCGCAGGGCATCGTCAGAGCGCTGCCTGGCGCTGAGGAAGGACGGTAGGTAGCTGCCCTTCCGGAGCTTGGGCACCTCCAACTCCATCGAACCCAGGGGCGTGTCGAAGCGTCTTGAGCGGTAGCCGTTGCGCTGCGCCTTCCGCTCGAGGCTGTGCTCCCCGTAGCCGGCGCCGGCGAGGTCGGTGACCTCGGCCTCCATTATGGCCCTCAGGGCAGCCTCCAAGGCATGACGAAGCAGGTCGCCAAGGTCCTTGCCTTCCAGAATCTCCTTCACGAGCGCCTCGATATGACGCAGACTTGTTTCGGCCATTGCGTGGGTCTCCAAGTTGGAGGTGGTGGTAGCCACCAGTTTGGACCACGCAGTGGCTTTCGTCCTTTTGCTGCTACACCACGTCCGGGGACACTACCGCGGGGAGCCCCGGCTGCACCTGCAAGCCCGACGGCGGTTGCTATCCCGGGCTCGCCTGCCACAACGAGATCTGCGTGGACGAGGACACGGTCCCGCGGCCACCGGCCGAGAGGCCCTGCTACACGCCCTGCCAGAACGACCTCGTCAAGGAGGACGGGAGCTTCGTCACCTGCGGGGCGGACAGGCTCATCGACGGCTGCGTCGGGGATCTCGTCTGCAACGACGGCTCGTGCACCCCGGAAGGGGTGGATCCCGAGGGCTGCGCCAAAGACGTGGACTGCCCGGTCTTCCAGACCTGCATCCAGCGCCGCTGCTACTCCAACTGCGACACGGACGCCGACTGCACGGGAGAGCGCATCTGCCACCTGCACGTCTGCCGCGAGACCTGCGAGCTCGACGCCGACGAGAGCGGCTGCCCGTCAGGCTATGCCTGCATCTCCAAGGACGGGGTCTTCGGCACCTGCCTCCCCGTCAAGGCCCCCTCCGGGGACGAGCAGACGAAGGTGAGCGGCACCTTCGAGCTCTCGCGCGGGCGCGTCGCGCTCTCCAACGTCAAGACCTCGGAGAGCTTCACCATCACGAACCACTCGCCCGGAGCGAAGAAGTTCACCGTCCACAAGCGAGGCCACTCCCGCTACCTCAGCCCGGGCGAGGTGGATCGGGAGGACGACCCCCACGACGACGGCAAGGACTGCGATCCCGCCAGGGACTGCCCGCTGTACTGGCTGGAGCTCGGCGACGGGAGCGCGAGCCAGAAGGTGCAGAAGATCGAGGTGGTCGTGCCGGGAGACGGGGGCTCCGGCCTGGTGACCGTCGCCTCGGCCGGTGGGGCCGCCGTTCCACGCTGGGAGGGCACCCTGGAGGTCATCCACCCCGAGCTCGGCGTCCAGCCCCTGCTCATGGACTACATAGAGAGACCCGAGGGGCGCTGGACGGGCACGATCCACTACTTCGCCAACTTCGGCGACGAGGGCCTCGCGGACTGGGCCGCCACGCAGGAGACCAAGGCAACCCCCTCCCTGCTGGCGAACGTGGGGAACGCCCTCGTGCAGCGCTGGGGCGCCTTCCGCACGGGCAACCTGAGCTGGGACGAGTTCCTGGCCGTGCTCAAGTCCACCGAGACCGAGTCCTGGCGCTGGGCGAGCGTCATGGCGGACTGCCCGGTCGAAGGAGGCGCCTGCTACCCCTACGACAGCAACATCCTGGGACTGCAGACCTTCACCTCGGACGTCATCTCGCGCCCCGTCCCGACCGGTGAGGCCGAGCTCCCCTTCGCCATGAACCTGCGCCTGCCCGATCCGGAGTCTACGCCCGGACGCATGGAGGGGCTCATCGACACCGGCTACGCCCTCCAGTACCCGGGCATGCCGTCGGTCGCCCTCGAGCTCGGCGCCGACCCCGCCACCTGCCAGGTGGAGACCCCGGCGGGCATCTGCCTGGTCTTCGTGGAGTCCTTGGAGTCGGAGATCCTCCTCGGAGGGCGCTACACCACCGACTCGAGCGACATGAGCTGCGAGGAGCGCCCCGGAGCGGGCTACGAGCTGATCCAGATCCCGTGGCTCCTCGAGGGCTTCCTGAGGGCCACCGAGGTCGACCCCACCTCGGGGCTGCGCTACCGCTACGAGTGCCGCGACTCCCGGCTGCCGTGGGGCGACGGGGTCGAGGAGCCGGCGCCGGACAAGGTAGCCAAGCGCAACATCAGCCTCGCCCCCGGCAACCCCGTGCCCGACGGGCGCGCGCGGCGCCGCCACTTCGAGCTCATCGACGGCGCCCTCGTCAACCAGCGCGACCTCTTCGTGCTCTTCAGGGAGTCCTACGAGTCCTTCCTCCCCGACGACCCCCAGCCCTTCAAGGCCTACGGCTACATCCTGCTGCGGCGCGAGCCGGCCGACCTCGAGCTCGACGACGGGGACGGAGACGGGGTGCCCGACGCCTTCGACGGGAGCTCGACCGTAGACGCGCGCCCCGAGCCGGAGGGCGTCCTCGACGCCGAGTGCTCGCCCGACCTGGTCCAGGAGGTGCTGGGCTGGGGCAACACCCAGGTCACCGACGAGAACGCCGCCCAGCTGGTCATCGGGCTCATCGAGGGCCGGGTGCCCGAGGACACCGAGCCCAAGGTCATCGCACCCGGCGGCGACGAGGCCGTCCACTACCTCTGCGAGGACACCGGCCTCTTCGACGGCGGCCAGCACGCCCGGAGCGAGCCCGAGCGGGCCCTGGCCTGGGAGCAGGACGACACCTGCGGCTTCGGCGACGAGGACGACAACTTCTACGACGACAACGGCTACTGCGACGACGGCGGCCCCGGGGCGGACACCTCGATATGCCCCCTCGGCACCGACTACAGCGACTGCCCGCTGCGCACCTACGCCGACAGCGAGGACCGCGTGCCCTGCCCCGCCGGCTCAAGGGTCGAGTTCTTCAGCGTCGAGTCCTCGACCACCCAGAACGACATCGCGAACCTCCCCTGCCAGAAGAACGGCACCTGCAAGAAGACCCTCAACAAGTGGCGCAAGGGAAGCGGACCGCTGGTCCAGGACAACCCCGTCTGGCGCTGCAAGCCGGGAGAAGACGGAGAGAAGAGGGTGTTCTGCGACGAGCACCGCTACGACCTCCGCAAGGGCAAGATCTTCTACGCGGCCACCGAGGAGAAGGCCGTCTTCCCGCCGCTCTACGCCGAGATCGACAAGGCCTTCCGCTACAAGACCAAGTTCAGGAGCCGCAGCGGCAAGGGCATCGGCTTCGCACCCGCCGTGTGCCAGCCCGACTCGGACCAGATCCCCTACTGCTACGACCCCGACGCCATCGAGGCGTCCAGGGAGCGCGTCGACTGCCTCCTGTACGTCTGGGACCACCACTACGACGCGGTCGAGCCCAACTCGCTCCCCAACGTGGACGCCCGCAAGGAGCTCGACGACTACCTCTGCACGAGCTTCTCCTACGTCGAGGCCTGCCACCCGGGGCAGATCTCCCTGGTTCCCCACGACGGCTTCGAGAGGCTCTACTCCGAGCTCCTCGTCATGACCGGCGACGACTCCTACGCCAAGGCCTTCGCCGCCCGCTTCGACCTCGCCGGCTCCAACGCGGTCTCCTTCCAGGGCTCGCTCTTCGAGCCCGGGGGCATCGACCTCTCGGGCGGCGCCGGCTACGAGATGTACCTGCTCTACCGCGCCGCCCAGTACTACCAGGAGGCCCTGGATCGCTTCTACACGATGAGCCCGCGCATCTGGAAGGCGCTCAACTACGGGCTCAACCCACGCAACTTCGTCACCCAGGAGACCACGGTCTGGTACTTCGACAGGCTGATCCGAGCCTCCACCCAGAAGTCCCGGGCCTCGAGCGAGATAGCCAAGCGCTACCAGAACCTGAACCGCCCGGATCTGGCCCGCTCGGTGATCGAGAGGGCGTATACGGCCACCTACCTCGAGGGGATCCTGCTCGCCCAGCTCATGGACCGCATCGTCGACGAGCTGCGGGCCCAGGACCGCGCCCAGGTCTGGCAGGTCCTGGAGCAGGGCCAGCGCCGCTACCGCATGGCCCTGCTCGACATGCGGAACACCTACGCCTCGATCACCGACCAGGTGAGCTACTTCGGCCTGCCCCCGGACCACGTGCCCTTCCTCGTGACCTTCGGCGGCCTCGAGCAGAACGCCTTCGAGGTCTTGATGCAGAGGGCCTGGACGCGCGTGAACACGGCCAAGCACCGGGAGGACCAGGCCATCGCGAGGGATCGCGCCTTCGAGACCGAGGCGGCCCAGTTCCAATCCGAGCTCGTCCAGCTCCGCAACAACTACGAGAACCAGCTCGCCGCCATCTGCGGCACCATGGAGGGAGACGACGGCAAGGTGTACCCCGCCATCTCGCGCTACGCGGCGATGAACCAGAAGGCCCGCACCTTCCAGGACCCCTGCGGCCTGATGGGGGACGGCAGGATCTTCGAGGCCGTGGGGCGCTTCGAGCAGACGGCGCTCGAGCTCAAGGAGATCCGCCAGCAGATGGAGAACGTGCTCTCGGAGATCGCCATCGAGGAGTCGCGGGTGAAGGCCCAGTGCGAGCTCACCGACGAGATCGCCGAGTACGTCTACAAGAAGGGCGACAAGAACCTGAAGCTCAAGGACGGCATCGCCGCCGCCCGGACCGTCATCAGCGGGCTCGACCGCACGGCGGGCGTGCTCGGCACGCTGGCCTTCCTCCAGAAGTGCACGGTGGGTCCCTTCACGGACTGCCCGACGGCGGCCATCTCCATGGGAGCCTACCTCGGCGCGGTCATCCCCATGAACATCGTCGCCCTCGGCCTCGAGGGCGGGATCGCGGCCATGGAGCACGAGATCGAGGAGACCAACCTCGAGACAGCCAAGTGGCAGACGAAGAAGCAGTGCGACGCGGCGCTCATCGACTCCAACGCCCGGACGGCGAGCCTCCTGCTCCAGCTCAAGACCCAGCAGCTCCACGCCTTGAAGTCCCAGTACGCCGTGCGCATCGCCATGGGGAGCATCCAGGAGCAGGTCAACACGGCCAAGCGCTTGGAGGACCAGCAGGCCGAGGCCGAGCAGCTCGCGATCAACGTGCAGGCCGCCCGCAACGACCCGAACGTGCGTATCTACCGGGACGACACCATCATCAACGCCGACATCGCCTTCAAGGAGGCCCTCCAGGTCGTCTACAAGGCCACGAGGCTCTTCGAGTACTACACGGGCCAGAGCTACGCCGAGCTCGAGAAGCTCTTCCTGATCCGCTCGGTGCAGTACGGCGACTACAACCTCGAGAACTACCTCGTGGACCTCGAGGAGTCCTACTACGCCTTCGAGGAGCAGTACGGCGTGCCCGCGCAGCGTCTCGCCATCATCTCCTTGAGAGACGACATCATGAGGATCCCGCGCCTCGACGAGGACGGCGCCGCGATCTCACAGGCCGCCCGCATCGACATGATGCGCGAGCGCCTGAGGAACCCCGCCCTCTTGGACGAGAACGGATACCTCTCGATCCCCTTCAGCACGACGCTGGAGGAGCTCTCGCCGGTGACCCGCATCCACAAGATCAAGTACATGGAGGCCGAGATGATCGGCTCCAGCGTGGGGGACACCCTCGGCCGGGTCTACGTGCGCCAGGGAGGCACGAGCGTGGTGCACAGCCTGACCGGCGAGAAGATCTACTACCGCTTCCCCGAGCGCCTCGCCGTGATCAACCCCTTCTTCAACGGCAACCGGCTCTTCGTGCCCGAGGTCTACAGGAACAACCAGCTCAGGGACCGGCCCTACGTGGTGACCGCCTGGGAGCTCATCGTCAACCAGCGCGACGAGCACGTGAACCAGGACTTGGACCTCCAGTCCCTGACTGACATCCGGCTCTACATCTATTACACCGACTTCACGGATTACTGAGGGAGAGGAGGGCGTCATGAGCAAAGGTGTATGGGCCTTCCTACTCGGAGCGCTGCTCTGTGCGGCCGGCTGCGGGCCCGGAGACGACGATCAGACGACCGAGCCGGAAGGGGTGGACCCGGGGCTCGTGGATCCCGGCGGGCAGGACGCGGGCAGGACGGACCCGGGCGTGACCGACCCGGGCGCTACCGACGTGTGCGCGAGCGAGCCAATCGGCTGCCCCTGCCCCGAGGGCGGTGAGTGCGCAGAGGGTGAGTGCGTGAACGGCACCTGCACCGACTGCGAGCGCGGCGACGAGGGCTGCAGGTGCTTCAACAACGGCACCTGCGACGCCGGCCTCAAGTGTGGGGGAGGTGACCTCTGCGAGCCCTGCCCCGAGGGCAGCGAAGGCTGCGCCTGCGACGCCGGGGGCGCCTGCAACGAGGGCCTCGAGTGCCAGCAGGAGGTGTGCCTCGTGCCACCCTGCCCCGCTGGCGAGGAGGGCTGCCCCTGCGAGGAGGGCGCGCGCGGCTGCGTGGTGCCGCTCTACTGCGGCGAGGACAAGCTCTGCCACGCCTGCTCCAACGACGTCGAGGGCTGCCCCTGCGAGGACGGAGAGTGCGCCGGCGACCTCGTGTGTGACGAGGAGGACGAGACCTGCCGGGAGGCGAAGACCTGCGAGCAGGTGACCTGCGGGCTCCACCAGGAGTGCGGCGAGGAGGCGGGGGCCGACGCCGTCTGCCTCACGTCCTGCGAGCCCGGGTGGGTCTGGGTCGAGGGCTCACTCGCGTGCAAGGAGGAGCCGCCGCCCGCCAACTGCGAGGAGGCCCAGCCCGGGAGCATCCTGCTGGACTGCCTGGCACAGAACCGTGCCTGCATCGAAGACGCAGAAGGCGCGGGCTGCGGCGCCTGCCTCGAGGGCTACCTCGTAAAAGGCGAAGACTGCGTGGAGCCTCCCGCGCACTGCGTGCCGGACAGCCCGGGGAGCATCTTCGAGCTGTGCGAGGCCGAGCACAAGGAGTGCACGGAGGCGACCGAGACCGAGCCGGCCCGCTGCGGCGCCTGCCTCGAGGGCTTCTTCGAGAGGAACGAGGGCGAGTGCATCCCACCCCAGACCTGCGAGGACCTCGCCTGCCACAGCCGCAACCGGGGCTGCACGGGGGAGCCGCCCTTCCAGTCCTGCGGCCCCTGCTTCCCCGGCATGTCCCCGAGCGC
>CAZQPP010000101.1:0-18680 GCA_964594295.1 uncultured Myxococcales bacterium
TCGGCCAGGCGCAGTGACAGCCAACGGGCCATGCCCGCGCCGTGCACCACGACCGGTCGCATGCCCACGTGGTGCAGCAGGGCGAGGGCCGACGACAGCTCGCCCTGGTCGTCGCGCACGAGACCTCCACCCACCTTGACGACGGTGCAGCCGCGGCCCTTGTCGTACTCGGCGAGGTAGCGCTCGACCTCCTTCCGCCCGCCGAGGTTCAAGAGCAGGTTGCAGACGATGTCACGGAGCATGTGCGCCCCTCGGCAGGCCGGCGGCGATGATGGTCGAGTAGGCGGCGGCGGCGGCGTCGAGCTGCGAGAGCTCCACGAACTCGTCGGCCTGGTGCGCCTGGGCGATGTCTCCGGGGCCGAGCACGAAGGCGGGGAGACCGGCGGCCCCGAAGGCGGCGGCCTCCGTCCAGTAGTCCGCGTCCGGGCCCCGCCCCACTCCCCAGTGCCGCAGGTAGGGCTCGATCGGCGGCGTCCCAGCGACCGACGGCAGGGCGGGGCCCTGCTTGATCTGGCCCCACTCCACCTCCGCCCCGTGTGGCAGGCAGCCCCACAGGGCCCTGTCCGTGGCCGCGACGTCGTCTCCCGGCCGCGGCCGGAACCCGTAGCTGACGAGCACGCGCGAGGCGGTGACGTTCCAGACCGAGCCGCCCTCGATAACGCCGATGTTGAAGCGGGCGTGCTCGAGGATGCCGCCGGGGCGCGTCAGCTCCAGGGCTGCCCGGCCCCAGGCGATGGCGGCGTGGGCGGCGCTGCGCTCGGCGACCCCCGCGCACGAGGTGTGGGCGGCCTCGCCCTTGAAGGTGATGGTGCACGAGGCGAAGCCACGGTGCCGGGTCAGGGCACGCATGCCCGTGGGCTCCGCGACCACGACGACCTCCGTCTCCAGCGTGGCGTGCTCGAGGAAGTGCCCCACGCAGATACCGTGCCCGCCCTCTTCGTCGGTGTTGAAGATGAAGGCGACCTCCCCCGGGGTGGACTCCGCCGCGGCCAGCATGGCGGCGGCGCCTCCCTTGATGTCGCAGCTGCCGAGCCCGTAGGCCCGTTCGCCCTCCACCGAGAGCGCGAAAGGATCGCGGGTCCAGCCGGGATCGGCCGGCACCGTGTCGAGGTGGCAGCTCATCAGCAGCCGCGGGGCGCCTCGGCGCGCGACGAGGTAGACGCGGCCTCCGCCGAGGTCAGTTGTCTCCGTTGCGAAGCCGCAGCCTTCTAGTGTCTGCGCGGCGTAGACGAGGGCCGCGTTGTCTGCGCGAAGCACGGCCGGAGGGTCCTCCCTCTCGGCGGTAGAGCCGCCGGTTGTGTCCGCACCCACCAGGGCCGCGAGGTGCTCCAGGACGCGGGTCCTCATGTCGTGGTCTCCCCGGGCGACGAAGACATCAGGACCTCCTACCCCCGGCCCGGCTGCTTCATTCCGGGCGGGTGATGCGCTTGAAGATCTCCCGGTCAAGGCTCTTGAAGTCCGGGTTGATGTCCCGCTTCAGCATGGTCTCGGCCCCCTTCGCGAAGGCTATGGGACCCATGGCTTCGAAGTTGTTGCAGCGCGGGGGCGCGACGCCGAAGCCCACGAGGCCGACGTAGCCCTCGATGAGCTGAGCCTGCTGCTCGGAGTTGTAGCTCGTGAGCTTCTTCTCCGGCTCCATGTCGTAGGCGTAGGCCTCGTTGCGGTCGTTGTGCACCACCGCCCCTACGGCCTGGTTGAAGAGCGAGTCGGGCACGTAGCCGAGCCCCTTGTTCTGGAACTGCCACACGTGGGTCATCTCGTGGGCGAGGAGCATCAGGTGGCGCGCTGAGCGGCGGTAGACCGGGTCTCTGATGTCGTGCTTGGGGTCGAAGTGGATAGTGTTCTCGAGGGTCTTGGGGGCCCCTGTCGCCACGGGTGAGCCGTAGACGAGCTTCACCTTGGAGATGTCGAGGGTGGAGCCGAAGAGCGCGGTGAGCAGCGCCGCCTCGTCGGCCGAGAGAGGGACGCGTTTGCCGGTCTTGTCGAGGCCGCGGACCAGGTCGGTGGTCGTCGCGCCGCACCCTGGTGAGAGCAGGAGAGCCAGGGCGCAAGCGGCAAGGAGGGCTGCGCGCAGGGCTTGAGGAGTTGAGGTTTCGGTTCCCACGGTCCACCTCGTGCGTCTTGTGGTCATCCAGCGAGGCAACCCATACGCGGTGGCCGCAGGCGCCGCAATCGACACCGGGCCGCAGGAGGGCTAACTTCGCCGCCCGACCAGGCGCGGAGGCATCATGGGCCGGCGTTTGTTGCCCCTCCTCGTCGCGATGTCGTTGTCCTGCGGCGGCTGCGCGGACCAGGACAGCCCGATCACCCAGGCGGTGGAGGACCGCGGGGGCGCACGCGACGCCGGTGACACCTCGCCGCCCGGCGCTTGAAGTTCGGCCTCGGCTGCTCCGGCGAGGAGGACTGCCTCGGCGGCGCGGCCTGCGAAGAAGGCGTGTGCTATCGGGCCCCGTCCGCCGGCGGGCCCTGCGAGCGCGACTCCAACTGGGAGGGAGACGCCTTCTGCGTCGACGGCACGTGCCGCTACCCCGGCTTCGAGTGGTTCGACGAGCGCGGCAGATGCGCCGACGACGGCTCCGCCTGCTACCGCCGCTTGAGCGCCAAGTGCGCCAGCGGCGCCGACTGCCTGCGCGCCGACCCTCGCGTCGACGATAGCGGCCCCTCGGGCTCCAACCGCCTCGAGTCTCCCGACGGACAGCCCATCGAGGTGAGCACCCACGTCATCAACATCTCGGACCTGACCTCCCAGAGCGAGATCATCGCCGCCCACGGCGGGGGCCTGCACTTCGCCGCCGACGTGCAGGCGCGCGACGTGCTGTCGGCGATCCTGCAGCGCACGGTGGACTTCAAGTCAGGCGTGACCTGCCAGTGACGTGGGCCGAAGGCGGCCCAACTAGTCCCAAAACAAGCGATTAGCCATTAGCCGTTAGCCATTAGCTCAGGCATTCCCGTTGCTTCGGCGAAGTGGGCACTTCGCCTGAAACGCGAAGGCGTGAGCGGAGACGCAGCCGCAAGTGCGCAGGGTTTCTGGCTAACCGCTAACAGCTAACAGCTAGATCAAAGACTAGTCCTTGCAGTCCACCTCGCAGGAGGCCTCACGCTCGCCGAGGCAGGGGCTGCACACGCCGTCGCCGCAGGTGCCGCAGTCTACCGGGCATCGGCCGAAGCCCTCGTCGGGCTCGCAGACGCAGTTGCCGCAGCTGCCGCGGCAGTCGGCCATGCAGGTCCAGGGGCTCTCGTCCGGGCGGTCGCAGGTGCCGTTGCCGCAGACGGCCGCGTCGCGGCAGTCTCCGGGGCAGGTCGACACGCTCTCGGAGGGATCGCAGACCTCGTCACCGCAGGGCGCGCGGCAGTCCTCGGGGCAGGTCACGGGGTCCTCGCCGCATGGGAAGCCCATGCAGCAGCCGTCGCCGCAGCCCGAGCCGATGACCGCGCCGTCCTTGGCTCGGCACTGGCAGACGTCCATGCGGCAGTCCTTGCCCGCGGGGTGGCCGAGCACGAAGAGCGTGCTCAGGAGGTGCTCGCAGTCGGCGCTCTCGAAGTCGCCGCACGCGTAGGCACAGTCCGTCGGGCACGAGGACTCGTCTTCGCCGCAGGCGCTCTCGCAGGAGCAGTTCCCGCAGCGGCAGCAGTCCTCCGGGCAGGAGGTGGCGTCCTCGACCGGCGACTCGCACCAGAAGTCGCCGCAGCGGCAGTCTCCCGGGCAGCTCGTCGCGGTCTCGCCGGCGTCCTTGTTGCAGATGCCGTTGCCGCAGAGGCACTCATCCGGGCAGAGGGCGGCGCTCTCTCCCTTGTCCGGCTCACAGATGCCGTCGCCGCAGAGGCAGTCTCTCGGGCAGGTCGCGGCGTCCTCCCCGCGCCCGGCGGAGCACTCTCCGTCTCCGCAGTGGCAGTCCGCGAGGCAGGTGAGCGTGTTCTCTCCTTCGAGAGGGGCGCAGGTCCCGTCTCCGCAGTGGCAGTCCTCCGGGCAGGTAGAGGGGCCCTCGCCGATCGCATCCGAGCACACGCCGTCGCCGCACGGGCAGTCGACGGCGCAGGTATGGGGTGTCTCCCCGAGGGCGGCGTCGCAGGTGCCGTCCCCGCAGCCGCAGTCCCGGGCGCACGTGGTCGGATCCTCACCGTCGGCCGCTTCGCAGGCGCCGTCGCCGCAGTGACAGTCCTCACGGCAGGCGTTGTCGCCTCCAGCGCGCTCCTCGTGGTCGCAGGCGCCGTCCCCACACCGGCAGTCCTCGGGGCAGCTCCCGCGGTTCTCTCCGGAGCAGGGCGCGCAGACCTCGTCTCCGCAGAACCCGCAGTCGAGCGGGCAGGTCGAGAAGCTCTCGCCGAGCTCGGCCGAGCAGCGGCAGTCGCCGCAGGAGAGCGGCCGGGCGCAGTCCTCCGGGCAGGACCTCTCGTTCTCGTGGGGCCAGTCGCAGTTGTGGTTTCCGCAGGAGAAGGTCTTGCAGTCGTCGGCGCAGCCCGCCGGCGTCTCGCCGTGCTCGCAGACGCCGTTCCCGCACGGCGGGTGGCAGTCCTCGGGACAGCTCTCCGGGTCCTCGCCGCAGATGTAGCCGCGGCAGCAGCCGTCTCCGCAGCCCGCGCCGCCCAAGGGGCAGGTGCAGAGATCTATGCGGCAGTCCATGCCCTCGCTGCCCTCCGAGGCCACCCAGCGCTCGCTCATGACCAGGTCGCAGCTCTGGGGCACGAGGTCTCCGCAGGTCCAGTCACAGTCCTGCGGGCAGCTCTCGGCTGTCTCCTCGCAGACGGAGATCTCGCACTCGCAGTCGCCGCAGAAGTGCTCGCAGCAGTCCTCCTTGCAGAAGGCGGCGCTGTCGGGGTCCGTCTCACCCTGTGCCGCGTAGCAGAAGCCGTCGCCGCACACCGGCGGGCAGTCGGCGAGGCAGAAGGTCGCCGCGTCCGGGTCGTTCTCGCCCGCGAAGGGCACGCAGTGGCCGTCCCCGCAGCTTCCGACTCCGCAGTCCTCGTGGCAGGTAGCCGGGGTCTCGGTCCCGGGCGCGCAGGTGCCGTCGCCGCAGGGGCAGTCGGCGGAGCAGCGAGAGGGCGTCTCGTTGCGGTGTGGGTCGCAGACGCCGTCGCCGCAGCTCCCTTCGCAGCAGGCGGCGCAGCTGTCCGCGGTGCAGGTGCCCACCTCGAGATCGATGTGCCAGGGCACCTCGTACTGCTCGCGTCTCAGGGTCAGCCCGAGGCGGTGCGAGCCGGTCTCGAGGTCCTCCGTCTCCCACAGGTAGGCAAATTCACCCAGGTTGAGCTTGCCGACCTCCTCCCCGTCGACGCTGACGGATTCCGAGCCGATCCACGGGTAGCTCACGCCATGGCTCGTCACCTCCGCGTGGAACACCAGCTCGACGCCACCTTCGACGGCGGCTCCGGGCTCGAGCGTGTAGCAGCGCACCCCGTCCAGGCAACGCTGCACCTCGACGCGCGTTCCCTGGTCCGCCTGGAAGCCTATCTCGTGCGAGGCGATCGTGCCGGAGGGCCCGACCAGGTCCGCCCGGAGCTTGTGCGGGAGCGCGTCGGGCGGGGTGGTGATGACCGCCCTGTAACGATCGCCGCTGGTCCACGGCCCGCCCACGGGCGGTGAGGCGACGCCGTCGACGAGGAGCACCAGCTCACGCTCCTCCTCGGGGAGGAGGCTGGGATTCAGGGCCACGGCGACCGTGAAGGAGGCGGAGCTCAGCGTCGCGCCGTCTGCCGGCTCGACGATCTCCACGCGGCTCGCCGCTTCGTCGGGTGACAGGATGATGGTGCGCGTTGTCGAGTGCCCGTACGTGTCCGTCGCCGTCACCAGCAGCTCCCGATGCACTCGCAGGAAGTGGTCCCACCTGAGGGTGAGCTGCCACGGTGGGTCGTAGAGCGTCTCCGAGATGCCCAGATCCTCGATCTCGAGCTTCACCTCGCGGACGCCGCCCGGGTCTGACACCTTGAGCTTCACGTGGACCGAGTCGGTCACCGGGGTGTTTTGCCAGGGCTCCAGGATCTCCAAGGTCGGCGGCCAGGCGTCGGTGAAGACCTGCACCTCGTCGCGCGCGCTCTCGGCATCGAGGACGATGGCCGCCACGAGGAGAAGGTGGGAGCCGTCCTCCAGCTGGGCGGGGTCGAGGGCTAACCGGCGTGCCTCCGCCTCCCCCGTGGCGACGCGGAAGCCGTCCGCGTAGAGCTCGCTGGCGATGAGCTTGTCGACGTCCCCGGTTACCTCGAAGCTCACCTCGGTGGGCTCGGTGATCATGCTGCCCGCGACTGGCTCGATGATCTCTATCTCCACCGAGTAGGCGGGCCCGGTTGGGCCTCCGTCGTCGGTATTTGCCGGCGTCTTGGCGTCCTCCTCCTCCGGGGTGTCGCCCTGGGTGGGGGCAGAGGTGTCGCCATCCGGCTGCGAGGTGCCTCCTCCGTCCAGGGTCGGCCCGGTCTGCCCGTCTGCGGTCGCCGATGCCTCGGCGTCCGCGGGTGCCGGGTCGCTGGAGCAGCCCCCGAGGGCCAACAGAACCAGCAATGCTGCGCACAGCCCTGCTTGGAACGTCTTCATCGGACGAGCCCCCTCTTCGGGGCGACGCAGTCCGTGCTCATTGTGTGCAGTCCTGTGGGCAGTTGGTCTCGTCCTCGGGGGTGCGCTCGGTGACCCAGGGGCCTCTGTCCGTCGGCGTGCGCTCCGTGATGAAGGCGCACACCCCGTCTCCGCAGATGCCGCAGTCGAAGGGGCAGCTCCCGTAGGCCTCGCTGCACCCGCAGTAGCTGTCTCCACAGACGGCGCAGTCGAGAGGACACTCGGTGAGGCTTTCGTCGGGCTCGCAGACGCAGTTGCCGCAGATCGACGTGCAGTCTGTCGGGCAGCTGTCGAGGCTCTCGGTCTGGCCGCATTTCCCGTCCCCGCAGGCGTCCTGCTTGCAGTCCTGGGAGCAGCTCTCGGGTGTCTCGCCGGCCTCGCAGACAGCGTTGCCGCACGGGTGTGAGCAGTCCGTGGGGCAGGACGTCGGGTCCTCGCCGCAGAGGAAGCCCATGCAGCAACCGTCACCGCAGCCCGCGCCGATGCCGCCAGGACAGGAGCAGATGTCGATGCGGCAGTCCTGCCCTTCAGCGCCGTCGGTGCTGATCCACTTGGAGGTCAGTATGCCGTCGCAGGGCTGGATCTTGAGGTCGCCGCAGGCCCAGTCGCAGTCCTTGGGGCAGCTCTCCACGTCTTCGCTGCAGCTGCACACGCAGTCGCCGCAGACGGCGCAGTCCTCGGGGCAGGTGTCGCAGCTCTCGCCTCTCATCGGGTCGCACGCACCGTCACCGCAGGGGCAGTCTCCGGGGCAGTTCGTGGCGGTCTCGCCGACTTGTGTATCGCATACGCCGTTGTCGTCGCAGACGGAGCAGTCGGCGCACCAACCGCGCCCCTCGCCGATGTCCAACTGGCACTCGTCGTTGAAGTTGCAGACGCAGTCCTCCTCGCAGCTGGTGTTGCTCTCCGGCTTGTCCTCCTCGAGCTCCTTTCCGAATTCGCACTCCCCGTCGCCGCAGAACGCGCAGTCTGCACCGCAGCTGTCGGTGGACTCGCCCTTCGCAGTCTCGCACTTGTTGTCGCCGCACCACGGGCAGTCCTCGGGGCACTCGGCGTGGCTCTCGAGCTTCTCGACCTCACAGACGCCGTTGCCGCACTTGGGGCAGTCCTCGGGGCAGCTGTCGGCGTCCTCCTCGTAGGGATCCTGCCGGTCGCAGACGCCGTTGCCACAACGGCAGTCTTGCGGACAGGTTTCCTTGTCCTCGCCCCGGGCGGGATCACAGGTGCCGTCCCCGCAGGTGCAATCCTCGTGGCAGCTCGCCACGTTCTCGCCGGCCTCGCATACGCCGTCGCCGCAGACGGAACAGTCCACGGGGCAGGTCTCGAAGTCCTCCCCGCGGGCGGTGTCGCAGAAGTGATCCCCGCAGGAGCAGTCCTCGAAGCAGCTCTCGACGTTCTCTCCCTGGTCCGCTTCGCACACGCCGTTGCCACAGAGGCAGGAGGCCGGGCAGTTGCCCTCCTCGTCGCACGGCTTCTCGAGGCTGGCCTCGCCGGCGCACAGCCACTGCCCGTCCTTGCACTCGGCCTTTCCGGCCTCGGCGTTCGCGCCCTCGGCGCAGCTCCAGCAGGCCGGCGGTGAGTCCTCGCTCGTGCATCCCTCCTCGCCGGTGTCGGTGGTGTCCGTAGGCTCCGTGCTCCCCGGGTCTGAGGGGCTTTCGCTTCCGTCGTCCGCCGAGCCATCGACCTCTTCTCTCGTCACGCCGCCGCCCTCGGTAGAGCCGGTGTCGGCGATCTGAGGACCAGGGTCGGAAGCAGTCGCCGCACCGTCGCTGGAGCACCCCGCGATGCTCCACGTCAGCACCAGACAAGCCACACAGAGCTCCCACGCACGTAGCTTCATCGACCAACTCCTCGTCTGGGGGAAGCGACTCCCGAGAGAGTAGCAACAGGGCCCCTCCGTGGCGAAATGCCCGCACGGCTCCCGCGGCGGGATCAGTCCTGCTCGGCCCCGAAGACGTGCAGCCGACAGAGCCCGGCCCGGATCAGGGAGGAACTGTGCGGACCGTTCGCAGACCGCTGAAGAACCTCCTGTACGTGGTGCTGAGCTTGCCGCGCATGGCCGAGCGGCAGCTCTGCGCCCAGCTGTTCCATGCACCGCCGCGCTCCACTCTGCGGTAGCCCGTGTCGGGCCCGAGGGGGTCTTCGTCGGGGTCGGGTCGGCCGGCGTAGTAACCGTCCGCGTGTCGGTCCCAGACCCACTCCCAGACGTTCCCGGAGGTGTCGAGCAGGCCCCAGGGGTTGGGGTCCTTCTCGCCGCCGGGGTGTGTGGTGGACATGGCGTTGCCGCAGTACCACGCGGTGGCGACGAGGTTGGGAGGCTGGGTGCAGTCCAGCGAGGCCAGGTGGCCGCTGTGCACGTGGGTCGTGGTGCCGGCTCGTGCCGCATACTCCCACTCGGCCTCGGTCGGCAGCCGATAGCCTTCGCACGCCGGGCCGGCGAACGTCACCTCCTCGCACGCGTAGTCTCCTTCGCATGCCCCTTCCTCGCTCGCGCAGCCTCCACCCGGTGTCCCCGCACAGTCGGTGAGCTCGTAGCACCCGGTGAGCCCTTCCTTCTGCGAGAGGGCGTTGCAGTAGGCCACGGCGTCGTTCCAGCTCACGCGCTCCACGGGGCAGCTGCTCCCGCACGACTGGTAGAAGGCGGGGTTGGTGCCCATCACGGCCTGCCAGTCTGCCTGAGTCACCTCGGTGGCCTTGATCCAGAAGGGCCGCGTGATCTTGACCCTCCTCTGCGGGCCCTCGTCCGGCCTGTGCATGGCATCGTCTTCCGGGGAGCCCATCAAGAGCTCGCCCGGAGGTATGAAGACAAAGCCGGCTGGACCGCAATCCTGAGGACAGCTCTTCCTGTCTTCCGCTTCGTCTCCCTCGCAGGTGCCGTTCCCGCAGGTGCCGTGCTCGTAGACGAGCCCTTTGGAGCACATGGAGACGTTGCCTGCGAGATCGGTCGCCGTCGCGTGGAGCGTGTTCGTGCTGCCCGGGGCCACCGTGATCTGGACGGAGAAGTCGCCCGCCGTGGCATCCGCGGTCCCCGTACCAAGGGCTTCGCCCGTGCAGTCCGCCGACGTGAAGATCGACACTGACGCCCGTGGCTCAGCCGTGCCCTTCACCCTGGGCGTCGTGCTCAGGGACGGCGACCTCGGATCGGTCGTCGAGAGCTCGGGCGCCTCGGGCCGCTCCTCGTCGGGCACGCACTCCCCCGAGGTGCAGACGCCGCTGCCGATGCCCTTCCCGGCATCGCAGATCGCCCCGTCCGCGGCCGGCTCATGGAGGCAGGTCCAGTCATCGTCGCAGCGACTCGTCGTGCAGGGCGGGCCGTCGTCACAGCCGATCTCCGCGGTGCATTCGATGGTCGCCCGAGAGGTTCGAGCCGGCCGGAAGCCCTGATGCCATCGGCGGGAGGTGGGGTAGACGTCGAAGCCCCGGCCGGCCGAGCGGCAGTGCTTGGCCTCGCTGTCCCAGGCTCCACCCCGGAAGCAGCGGCTGGCCCCCGCAACCGGGCCGGTGGGGTCGACGGCCGGATCGGGGCGGCTGGCGTACCACCCTATGTAGTACCAATCCCAAATCCACTCCCAGACGTTGCCCGCCATGTCGAGCAAACCCCAGGCGTTGGCCAGCTTCCCTCCCACGGGCTGGGGACCGCACGTGGCGGCGCCGTCGAACCAGCCGTCGCAGGCCTCGGCGCCGTCGTAGCTCGCCGTGCTGTTGCCGCCGTACCACCCTATGGCGGCGAGGTTCTCGTCAAGCGGGCTTCGCTCCGTTTGCGTGATCGGGCCGTTGGAGAGGGCCGTTGTCGTGCCTGCTCGAGCGGCATACTCCCACTCCGCCTCGGTCGGCAGCCGATAGCCCAGGCACCCCGCTCGCGTCAGGGCGACCGAAGCGCACTCATAGTCGCCGGTGCACGACTCCTCCCCCTCGGCGCAACCTCCACTCGGATCCCCATCGCAGCCGGTCAGCTCGTAGCACGGCTCGAGCCCCTCGCGCCTCGACAGCTCGTTGCAGAACGCCACCGCGTCCCACCAGCTCACCTGCTCCACCGGGCAGTCGGAGCCGCAATGAGAGAAGTGTGAGGGCGCGCCCTCCATCACCTCCTGCCACTCCTGCTGCGTCACCTCCGTCTCCTTCAACCAGAACGCGCGAGAGATCCGCACGGCGCCCACCGGCCCCTCCGCGACGGGCGCGCGCCCGGGCTCGTCGTCGGGCGCGCCCATCATCAGCTCTCCCGGTGGCAACAGCACGAAGCCCTCGATGCCACAGTCCTCGGGACAGCCCCACGGAGTCTCGGAGCCCACGCAGAGCCCATTGCCGCAGCTTTGGTGCACGTCGAGGGTGCCATGCTCCTCGTAGATCACCGCGAGGTAGGCCACGTCCGCGCTCGGCCCGTCCACGCCAAGGCAACCCAGGCAGCTCAGGGCGAAGAGGATCGGCCAGGCGGTGTTCGAGCAAAAAGCACGATGCCCTAGACGGCTCATCGCAGCGCCCCGCGAAGCTCGAGGCCGGTGAAGCCGGGCCGGAGCACCGGGAGCACCCCGAAGGAGGTCGGCTCCGAGGCCTCATCGGGGCCCATGAGCAACAGCACGGCGCCGAAGCTCATGATGGCCGCCGAGCCGGTCCAGAGGCCGATGCCGAGATCCCTCCGCAGGACCGCTGCATCACGGGCAGACTCGTAGTCGGAGAGGTAATCGTCGCCCCGCGTGTAGTCGCCTCTCAGGTCATCGAGGTCGCTGCGCCGGGAGAGGAAGTCAACGTAGCTCCAGGTGCCCGCGGCGCAGAGCACCGCTCCGCCTACCAGCAGGACCGTGCCGATCGTCCGGTCGCTCTCGGTGGCGACCGGCGCCGGGATGAGGGCTTCGTGCTCAACCTCCGGCGCCTCACCGCCAGATCCCTCGACGGGCGTGTCCCGGTCTCCCGAGGGCGCTTCTCCGGCAAGCTCGGGCAGGGCCGGCTGTTCCGTCTCCACCGGGGCGGGGGCGGCGACGGGCTCGGGCAGGGTGATCCAATGCGTCTCACCGCGGCCGAGCTCCACCTCGACGCTCACCCTGTGCTCACCGGTGCCGGCGCAAGCAGCGACTGCCTGGTGCGTTCCGGCCCGCAATCCTATGGCGCGACCCGCAGGGACGGTCGTCCCCGAGACCTCGATGCGTGTGCCGCCGGCTCTCTTCTCGGGTCGAATGCGCACGATCGCCCAGCCCATGCCGGGAGCACACAGAGCAGACTCCTCGGCCAACAGCCCCATGATGCGCTCACGCTCGGCGCCTTGGGGGCTCAGGTCGTGGGCGAGGAGGAGGTCGTCGAAGGCCTCGCAATGCTCGCCGGTCTCGGCGAGGACCTGTGCCCGGTATCGGAGCCACGCCGGGCTCGGGTGAAGGTCGACAGCACGCTTGATGTGGACGAGGGCCTCCGCGGCGCGGTCCTCCGAGAAGAGCCTGCGGCCGTGGTCGAGGGCGGCGCGGGCCTCGGAGCCTGCCTCGCCATCGGTCGGCGGTATGTCGGGAATGGGGCGCACGGCACGGACTAACGCAGCTTCCGTGCCAGGCTGCGCCGAAACCTGGCACGGCTCAGCGCCGAATGCCACGGCCAGCATCACGGTCAGGGCGAGCGGGCTGCGGGAGCGGGCGATGGGCATGAAGTCGGCGGCCCGAGAGCAGTCAAGGGAGCAGGACGGGCGCTATTGTCCTACGGCACCGGGCTGGCCACAAGGCGGACCGTGCCGAGCTCGTTCGGCCCTGGCGAGACGCTGAAGGCCTTCGTCCTCGCGTCGTAGCCGCGCAGCGAGAAGCGGAGCGAGATCCTCCGTTTCGAGGTCCGCAGGTCGAATGTACAGGGCGTGCTTTTGCACACGAGACGCGTGCCCATGTGGACCGCCGCGCCGGCCGGCCGCGTGCTGGTGGCCACCGAAACCAGTGAATGGCGGCGAGGTCGGGGCTTTGCCTTCGCGGGCGGCTGCGCCGTAGGCGGAGCGGTGTCAGCTACGCTCTTGTCTCTCTCGTCGCCGCTTGCGCCTTGATCGGCGGCCTCTCGGGCCGCGCTCGTCACTCCGGAATCGGTGGTTGGCTCCTCCGACGGCGCGGCCGCTCCGGATGCGCTGAGGGCCGCCCTGGCATCCACCCGCCGGCCGGGTGCTCGCCGTGCCCCGGCATCATTGCTCTTTGCGGGTGCCGGAGCGGTCACCGCCGCGTTCTCCGGGCTTGTCTCGGATGCCCCCGCTGGTCGCGCGCCGGTCGTGGCACGACGTCGAGTCTCCCGGGGGCCCGAGGTGGAGTCGTTGGAGGTTGACGAGAGCCACGCTCCAAAACCTGCCACCAACGCCACCAGCAAGACCAGGCCGGCGACCAGCGCCCGCGGCCTCGTCGAGGGGCGCCCAGCTTCCGAGACCGGCTCCAGGTCGGTGGGGCTCCGGTCGTCGGGGGAGCTCGCGAAGGTCGTGTCCTCGGGGGTCGCGTTCGGCGAAGAGCCCTCGCGGGGCTGTGTCGGAGAGTGGGCGAGGACTTGATCGACGCTGCGCTTGGGCGCCACCACCGGTCTGGTAGGGCCTGCCGAGGCCGGATCTGTTCCCTGGGCTGTGCGCGCCTCCTCCAGCACCGCCACCGCATCTACCGCCTCCCCGCGCTCCACGGCCGAGAGTATCCGTGAGGCCGCCGCTGCGCTCGCCGGTCGGGCGTCGACCTCCTTGGCGAGCATTGCGTCGTGGAGCACACGGAGGGCCTCCGGGATGGCGACTCCCGTCGGCAGGAACTGCGGAAGCTGCGGCGCGGGCGAGTCGAGGTGGCCGGTCACGATGGACGCTCTGTCGCCGACGAATGGCGGCTGTCCCATGAGCGCCTCGTGCAGGATGCAGCCGAGGGCATACAGGTCCGCGCGCCCGTCTACCTCGATGCCGAGGATCTGCTCGGGAGCCATGTACGGTGGAGTCCCGATGGCGACCCCCGTGGCGGTGAGCTTCGACTCGCCGTGCTGCTCGCTCTCGATCATCTTGGCGATGCCGAAGTCGACGACCTTCGTGAACTCGCCTCCCGCGTGAGTGTCGAGCACGAAGATGTTGTCGGGCTTGAGATCGCGGTGCACGATGCCGAGGTGCTCGGCCTCGCTCAGGGCGAGAGCCACGTGCTCGGCGATGCGAGCCAGACGGAGGGGATCCAGAGGAGCCTCCTCCGCCAGGACGCGACCCAGGGGCCGCCCCCGAAGCAGCTCCATGGCCAGGAAGGGGCAACCCGTGTCGTCGTCCATGCCGAAGTCGTACACGCGCACGACGTGGGGGCTGGTCAGGCGGCTGACGGCCTTGGCCTCACGGTAGAAGCGCGCGAGCTGATTGCGGTCGGCTACCAGCGTGGGACGCAGCGTCTTCAGCGCCACTCTCCGGTCCATGGTGAGCTGCGTGGCCTCGTACACCCTCCCGAAGCCACCCTCGCCGAGGAGGTGCTCGACCAGGTAGCTCTCCGACAGCACCCGGCCGACGATCGGATCGTCTCCCTCGGCTCCGTAGGGCTCGGCCAGCACGGTCGGGACACGGTCCGACGGGCAGATACGCCCATCCATGCGTTCGCCGCACAGCGGACAGAGCCTCTTGGCGCTCGACGAGCTCATGCTCGGGACCTCATAACACACGCGCGCGGCCGGGGAGGCTCGGGGAGCAGGCAGGATTCTCAGGGGAAACCGAGATCGTGCATCCTCAGCTTGAGGCCGCGCGCCGAGATCTCCAGGGAGCGGGCGGCTCGAGCCACGTCACCTTTGTTCGCCTCCAGCGCCTTGGTGATGGTGTCCGCGCTCAGCTCGCGGGGGCTGCGGACGCGCGAGCTCCGCTTGATGAGCTTGTAGACCGACATCCTCGAGACGCCGAGGCGCTCCGCGGCGTGGGTCGGCTGCCAGTCGCTCGCTCGCAGCGCCTCGAGGAGCTCATCCTCGCTGATGTCGGCGAGGCTCCTGACGCCGGCAGGCGTCGGCTCCGGGGGCCTCTCTCTCGCGGCTTCGGCTGCTTCGCAGAGGGGCTGCGCCTGTGTCAGCAGGCGCTCCACGGCGGGCCCGATGACGGCGTGGTCATGACCCCGGCTGGCGACGGCGATCTGGCGTGCGACGTTCTTGAGCTGCCGCACGTTGCCGGGCCAATCGCTGGCGAGGAGCCGCGCGGTCACCGCGGGCGGGAGCCAGGGGCGGGCAAGCTCGTCTTCGCCCAGCACTCGCTCGAGGTCTCCCGTGCGCTCCGCCTCGGCGAGGAGGAAGCCGACGAACAGTCGGCCGATGTCCTCCCGCCTGTCCCGCAGGCTCGGCAGCAGGATCTCGTAGCCGCAGAGGCGGTGAAGGAGCTGTGTGCGGAACTCCCCCTGCTCGGCGAGGGCGTCGAGCTCCGCGTCGGTGGCGGCGAGCACACGGACGTCTACCTTGCGCGCGCGGTCACCTCCGAGGGGCGTGATCTCCGCTGTCTCCAGCACCCGCAGGAGCATGGCCTGTACCTCGGCGGGGGTGTCGCCGACCTCGTCGAGGAAGAGGGTGCCGCCGTCTGCCTCCGCGAAGCTCCCGAGGCGCGCACGATCCGCGCCGGTGAAGGCTCCGCGAGTGTGTCCGAAGAGCTGTGAGGCAGCCATGTGCGGCAGAACGGTAGCCATGTTCACGGCGACGAAAGGACCCTGCGAACGGTTGCTCGCCGCGTGGATCGCGCGAGCTACCAGCTCCTTGCCGGTGCCGCTCTCTCCGCGGAGGAGCACGGGCAGGTCCTGGTCGGCTACCCGGTCGACCTCCGTACGTACGCGCGCCAGGCCCGGGCTGTGCCCCACCAGGCCGTGGAGGTGGTGCGAGGGGGCCCGATCCGCCAGGTGGAGAAGCAAGACTACCCGCCTGCAGTACAGGAGCACTGCTCCCTGCTCGAGGCGTTGGGAGGGCACGACGAGGCTAGCGTCGACAGGCACGCCGTCCACGAGGAGGTCTGGACGCTCGCCTTCTCTCCGGATCTCCACGCTGCCGTCTTCGAGGACGGTCAGCTCCACCGGCTTCCGGCTGACGTGCACATCGGCGAGCGCGCGCACGGGCAGCTGCGCCGGCTGGGCGAAGCGCGGCTCGAGTCGGGAGAGCGTCGTGCTGCGCCCGCTCGCCGGCGTCGCCAGGAAGGCACGCTCACCGACGCGCTCGAGGTTCGGGTGGTAGCTGATGGTGAGAGCGGGGACCGGGGCCTGGCGCAGTCGCTCCCACAGCTCCGGAACCTCGGAGGTCTCGGTCGAGATTCCGGGGAGATCCTCGGTGTCTCGGGAGCCGGGCATGTCGCGATTATACTACCGCGTCAGGATCCGGTTGGATGTCCCGATTGTATCGCGGCTCAGACCCGCGTCCGGCTGGTGCTGATCCTCGGGGCCCGGCTCCGCGCCGCAGCCATGATGCAATTGGCCATGGCTTCGGAGCGAACGATCTTGCGGTCTGCTCTGGGCATCGAGGCGCTGGCGATCCGCGGCTGGTGAGGGCGTGAGTCCGCCTCAGCCAACGGATCAGCCGCTTGGAGGTTGCGCCGCTTCTCCTCGTCGATGGCTGCAAACGCGCTGGGGAGCCGCTCCAGCGAGCGGCACACGATCTCGACGTAGTCTCCGCAGCGCAGGTTGGGGACGATCGCGGCCTCCGCGGCAAGGTGCTCGAAGTCGTCGGTCAGGGTCTTGCGCCCACTGCGCCGACGCTCCCCCTTCTTCATGGTGCGGTTGAAGCCCTCCAGCGTGTTGTTGGTCCGCTCGACGAGTCGGACACCGCCGCCGACCTCGGCGGGAAGCTCGATGGCGTGGCCCCACAGCGAGTCGCCGTAGCGGTCGAGGTGCGCCAGGATCTCGTCGATGGCCTGCCGGGTGTCCTGCGCAGGACCGCGCCGCGGGCGCCGCTGGTGGAGCGAGAGGGTGAGCCTCTCTGTGGCGGCCTGGATGTCTTGCAATTCGCGGCGGGAGCCATCCGCTTCCTGCTGCTGTCCAGCGCCGTCCCTGGGATGGAGGCGGAGCGCCGCGCGCAGCTCGTCGAACAGCTCGGCGCGCCTCCGCAGCGTCCTGGCTGCCTGGATGAAGGGCGCCTCATCGGCCACCGGGTCCAGAATCCGACCGAGGCGCTGCAGGGTCCGGTAGACTTCCTTGTCCCGGGGAGGGTCGCGCAGGAAGGCATCGACCGCCCGACGAGCGTGGATGCAGCGGTCGTGCAGATCGAGGTAGGGTCGGTCGAATGGGAAGTCCGCCCCTGTGGAGTCGTCGGGGTAGTCGAGGACCCACTGGGCCACCGAGCGGATCGCCCCGAGGCCCTGCTGGTTCCCCTCGGGCAGGGCATGGCCGCCGTCCTTTCGCGCCTGCCACGTCTGCACGGCCTCGCGCACCTCGGTGATCGCCCCACCGATCTTTCGGCCGATCTCGCGAGCGAGACCGCGCAGCGCAGGCCGCACCTTGTGCCGGCGGAAGAGCTTGCGCAGCGTGGCGTGCGCAGGCTCCAACAGGTCCTTGCCGATGTCGGCCAGGAAGTGGGCGTGGCAGGCCAGGATCGGGATGGGCTGCTCCAGCTCGGCGACCAGCGCGGCGGTGGCGGGGATCATAGCCCGCCCCAGATCGCGGACGACGGCGCGGGGTGGGCCGAAGAGCCCAGTGACCTCTCGGAGCCGGGGCAGGATGGCGTCCGCGCGCTCGGTGGGGATCTTCCACGCCCCGAGCACCCACCGGCGCCAGCCGGCGTAGGCGATCAGCAAGGTCCCGCGGCCATTCTCGCCGGTGGCGTCGATGTGCAGCGGGTAGCCTCCGTCGCTCTGCATGGCGGCTCGTAGCTGCGGGGCGCGGGCCTCGTGCAAGGCCCCGAGGTACTCCCCGAACAGGCGAACGAGGTCGCTGACCGTGCCCGTAGAGAGCGCGATTCCGTGCTCCTGCAGCAGCAGCAGCTGAATCTCTTCACGCTGCCGGTGGTGCAGGTAGCGCTGGATGCCGACGAAGACCATCACGTCGTAGCTCACGGTCCTGTTGGGGATGAGCAGCTGCCCGAGCTGCTGTGCTCCACGGGTAACCAGGGCTCCGCTCGGGTGCCGGCACCGCGCGGCGCAGACGTGCACGGTCTCGCGGACGTTGAAGGCGCCGTGGCTGATCGAGTTGCCCTTGTGAGGGACGCTCTTCTGCACGCGCATCGGCCCATCGCAGCGCGGACAACAGCCTGGCTCCTCGCGGGCGAACACCAGGGTCCCGGCGACGCCGTGAACCTGCTGCTGACAGTGCTCGGCGAGATCCCCGGCTTGCAGTCGAAGCTGCTGCAGGGTGCTCAGGGTGGCTGCGCCGTTTTTTTTCCCGGCTCCAGCCCGAAGTGGGCGTAGACGCGCGCCACCTGCTCGGCGGTCACGCCCTCGCCGCGCGCCACCATCCTCCGGGCGACGACAGAGGCCGGTGCCAGCCCCTCGCTGGCGTGCAGGGCTTCCACGAGCACCAGCAGCACGGCCTCTCGGGCGGGCAGCGGCGGGACCTGAGCCTCTTGCGCCGCCTGTAGTTGGCGTAGGGCAAGCTGCTCAGCACCACGCGCCGGCTCGATGCTGAGGTAGAGGTAGGCGCGATCGAACTCCTCGCGGCGCACCTGTCCCGCCCGCACCAGCTTCAGCAGCGTGTTGTAGACCGGGATCTGGAGCAGGGCCTCCAACTCCGTGTGAGTGCAGCCCGCGTCAGCCTCCTCCACCCGGTTGGCGATCGTGCTCCTCAACGTGCCGAACCGTGAGAAGCCGGCACTTTGGAACCGCCACAGGCCGTGGTCGTCGAACTCCGGGATGGACGCCAGGGTGTAGTAGCGCCCTGAGTGCGAGTAGCTGGAGAAGTAGCCGACCTCCCGGAGTCTTCGAAACACGCTCATCCGCGATCGGGTGTCCAGCGTCTCGAAGAGGAGATCCAGGTCTGCCACGGGGCACTTCCCGAAGAGACTGCGGAGCGCCCGCGCGGATGTCTCTTTGGACAGCATTCAGGCTCCTGATACAACGAGTAGCAAGGGGCATGCGTTAGTGTCATCACTGTACCCCATCGAGCAAGATCCAGCTAGCCGAAGTGCCCAAAATCGGGGCACTACGGACTCCGACGAGGAGAACGGAGAGCGAAGGACGATACAGTGAGGACTGGTGTCGCTACGAGAACACGTGCGAAATCAGGCTATTGCGGAATCCAACCGGATCCTGACGCCGTAG
>CAZQPP010000102.1:0-16894 GCA_964594295.1 uncultured Myxococcales bacterium
TCTGTCGGGTTGGCTAATGGCTAACCTCTAACAGCTAACTGCTTGCCCGGTCGCCGCAAAGAAGACCTCATCTTGCGTCGGGTGGGCGAACAGGCCTTGGGCGACGTAGGCCGAGAAGTTGAGGGCCGGGTGTGAGATGCCGCCCTGGTTCACGTGGCGCCAGGACACACCCCCGTCGGCGCTCTTGTAGACTCCGCCCACGTCTTGCCCCACGAGGATCACGTCGGGATCCGTGTTGTGGAAGACGGCCGAGTAGATGCCGCCGCCGCCTCCGGGGCCGAGGCTCTTGAAGTCCAAGAGGGAAGTGACCGAGGAGTACGCCCCGGCGGAGCCGCCGTCGGCCTCTTCCGGGTCCGTGCCCGGGTCCGTGGCCGGGTCCGTGGTCGGGGCCGTGCCCGGATCCGAGACGGTGCCATGGCCGTCACTCCCTCCAACGCCGCTCTCGCTGCTCTCCGAGCAGGCGAGCAGGAAAAGGAGCGAGAGCAGCCCAACGAACCCGACCGGGCCGGGCGGCCGGCTCGTGTGCGTCGAAACAACCACGGGGACCTCCCTCCCGAACGTGTCTACTCCGTGTTCGCCGCCAGCAGCGCAGCCAACCTCTCCGACAGGCTGTCCACCGTGAAGGGCTTGAGGAGCGTGTCGATCCAGCCCGCGTCCTCGTCGGGCACCTCGGGCTGCAGGCCGCTGATGATGAGGGCGCGGTCTACGGCGCCGCGGCGGCGGGCTTCGTGGGCAAGCTCGAGGCCGGTCATGCCGGGCATCATCATGTCGGTCAGCAGGGCGTCCGGACGCAGGCCCCCGTCGAGGATCTCGAGGGCCTCCTCCGGGGAGGCGGCGAAGGTGGTCTGGTAGCCGATGAGCTCCATGCAGTACTCGAGCATGGCGCGCACGTCGGGGCTGTCGTCGACGACGAGCACGTGAGCCCTGCCGGCCGCGACGGGCTCGGCGGTGGCATCCCGCTCCTCGGCGGTGTCGCCGGGCGCCGTCAGGGGCAGCAGGATCTCGAAGGTGGCGCCGCGCCCCGGGCTGCTCTCGACGCGCAGCTCTCCGCCGCTCTGCTCGATGATGCCCTTGCAGGTGGCAAGACCGAGCCCCGTGCCGTGGGTGCCCTTCGTGGTGAAGAAGGGCTCGAAGATGCGCTCGAGCACCGCGGGCGGGATGCCCATGCCCTCGTCCGATACCCGGACGCAGGCCGCGGCCTCGGCGAGATCCTCCGTGCCCTCCACGGTGATGTCGATCGTGCCGCCGTCGGGCATGGCGTCGCGGGCGTTGACGACCAGGTTGGTCAGGACCTGCTCGAAGTGGCCGGGGTCCACGAGCACGTGGAGAGGTCTCTCGGACACGCGCAGCTCGAGAGAGACGTCGTCACCGGTCACCCTCTCGAGCATGCGGGCGAGGTCCGTGGTGAGCGCCCCCACGTCCACGGCGCGAGGCTCGAAGGAGGCCGTCCGAGCGTAGGCGAGGAGCTGCCCGCTCAGATCGGCGCCGCGCCTCGCCGCCCGCGTGATCTGGTCCAGGGCCCGACCCTCGCGGCTGTCCTCCTCGGCGTCTCGCCCGAGGGCGTCGGCCCAGCCCATGACCACCGCGAGCAGGTTGTTGAAGTCGTGGGCGATGCCGGCGGCGAGGCGGCCGAGGCTCTCCATGCGCTGCGTCGCCTGCATGGCCCGCTCCTGCTCGAGGCGCTCCTCGGTCTCGCGGCGGAGCTCCTCGAAGAGGCGCGCGTTCTCGAGGGCCGTCGCCACCTGGGTGCCGATGAGGCTCAGCAGACGGGCGCGTGAAGGCGCGAAGGCGCTGGCGAGCATGTCGTTGTGCAGGTAGAGCAGCGCCGCCACCCGCTGCTGGTGGACCGCCGGCACGCAAGCCATGGTCCGAGGCTTGTTGGACTCGACCCACGGGTCCCCCGCGTAGTCGGGGTCTCGAGACACCTCGTCCACTAAGACCGGGCGGCCGCGACGCAGGGCCTCGTCCACGAGGGCCCTCGGCGCCACGTCACCCGCGAAGGGGGCGTCCACGCGGGTCACGCTGCCGTGGTCCATGTATGCGAGCGTGCGAAGGTCGCTCCCTCCGCCGCCGCCGCCCGGCAAACGGAGGGCTCCTTCGTCCACCGCCACGAGCACCACCCTGGTGGCACCGGCCAGCTCGGCGACTGAGCGGAGAAGGCGGCCGAGCAGGAGGTCCATGTCCAGCTCGCCGGCGATGGCCTCCGTGGCCGCCTCCACGGCGGCGAGATCGAGGTCGTCTCCGCTGCCGGTCCGCGTGGACGGGCCGGAGGAGGGCGTGCTCGTGACGTCGGACGAGCTCAGGGAGCTCTTGGCGCCGCCCTGCAGCTCGAGCCCCGGGAGATCGCCCGCCATCCGCCGGACGCGCGCAACCGCCCCCCACAGGACCCATGCCCGCACCGAGGTCTCGAGGTATGCCTCGGCGGGCGTGCGCCTGCCCAGCTCCCAGAGCAGGCGGCCGGCGAGCTCGTTCGCGACGGCGGCGTCGGCGAGCAGGTCTCGCTGCCGCGCGAGCGAGGCGGCGTCGTCGAGGCGCCGCCACGCGGCGTCCTCGTCGCCGCGGAGGCGGGCGCGCGCTCCCTCCAGGATCAAGACCTTGTGGGCGAAGTTGTAGGGGGCGTGACGGGCGCGAGCCTCGAGGGCCTCGATGCACTCGTCGAGCGCCTCTCCGTCATCCTGCTCGGCCCGCACCAGGCCCGTGTAGAAGATGCGCTCGGCGTCGACCATGCAGCCGCGCAGGAAGATCTTGTTCCGCTCGGCCCTGTCCGCGAAGGCCGCCGCCTCCTCGATGCGCCCTTCCATCCACGCGACCTGCACGAACACGGCGTCGTGGACCGCGCTCACCATCAGGTTGCCATCGGGTGCGCCCGGGTCCTCCTCGCCGGCACCCGAGAGCCGCCTCGCGGCCGCGAGGTAGACCATGACCAGGTCCACCATGGGCTGGTTGCCGGTCTCCCGGAGGAAGGGCAGAGCCTCCTCGACGCTGGCGACGAGCTCTCCGAGCTCCCGACAGCAGGGCAGCAGGTTCATCGGCACCGCCGCCATGGCGTAGCCGGCCCACTGGTGGTCTCCGGCCTCCAGCCCGCAGCGGGCCGCCTCGGCGAAGAGCTCCGTGTTCTGGCGAAGGGGAGCGCCCCAGTGGTTGACGTGGTGCGCGAAGGTAAAGATCACCCGGCACAGGTAGGCCGGGTCTCCGAGGCGCCGGGCTAGCTCGAGGCCCGCCTCCGCCAGAGCCCGACCGCGGTCGTGATCACCTCCTTCCACGGTCATGAAGCCGTAGAAGGTCAGGGGGTAGCCGCTCCCCGCGCCGACGCCGAGGCGGAGAGTGCGCTCCACCATGCGGGCGATGGCGGTGGAGAAGGCCAGCTGGTTGGTGAAGAAGGTCGAGGGCACCATGGCGGCGAGCAGGCCCATCTCGGCCCTCGCCTCCGGGTCTTCCATGGGCGGCAGGTCGACCAGCCCATCCACACCGACCTCGGCGACGACCTCGGCTGTGCGGCCCATGGCGGACGCGACGCCTTCCTCGTCGGCGCTCAAGGGCCTGCCCATGGCCTCGAGCCCCTCGAGGCCCGCCGTGACCGCACCCGCCAGGTCGCCGGCCACCGTACGTTGGACCACCAACTCCGTTGTCACTCGCGCGTGGTCGAGGGGGCCCTCGGCCAGGTCGCCGGCACGTTCCAACAAGGTTCCGGCGGCGTCGACGTCCGCGTTCGCACCAGCGGCCCGCGCGGCGAGGAGGTGGGCCTCCAGGTCTTGCGGGCGCCAGGCGACCAGCACCTCGGCGTAGCGACGGGCGGTCGAGGAGGCTGCCTTCACCAGGGCGGCTCGGGCCGCCAGCTCCAAGTGCGCGGCGGCGCGCTCCAGATCGGCGCCGGCGAGCGCATCTCTGCCCAGGAGCAGGTGCTCGGCGACGTCGAAGACCGGCGGCTCGGCACCCTCGAGCAGCTTCCAGGCGGCGTCGAGTCGGCGCCGCGCCAGGGTCGCGGCGTCCAGGCGCGCCAGCGCCGCGGCGTGGATCGAGTCGTGGGCGAACGCGAAGGCCGCGTCCAGGCCCTCCAGGTCTTCCTCCCGTGCCAGGGCGCCGCTCGGGATGCGGTTGGCGTCTCGACTCGGAAGCAGGACCCCGGCGTCGCATGCCGGCCCAAGGACCTTCACCGTCTCGAGCAGGCTCGCTCCTCTGAGAGCGGCCAGGTCGCCCAGGTCGATCTCCCCGCCCAGCACGGCGGCGTCGACCACCACCTCGAGGGAGACAAGAGGCAGCTCCGCCAGGGCGCGCTCGATGGCGGGGGAATCGGAGGCGACCTTTCCTTCGTCCTGGGCCTCCGGCGCCTCCTCCAGGTGCCACGCGCCTTCGGCCAGGCGAAGCCGGCCCGAGGCCTCGAGGGCCCGGACGGCGCGCACGACGGCCAGAGGGATGCCGCGCCCCGCCGCCGCCACCCCGGCCGCGACATCGTCGGCGACGCGGCCTCCCGTCCCCAGCATCTCTTCGCACAGCGAGCGGGTCGCGCCGGCGTCCAGGGGTGCCAGGCGGACCCTCTCGCAGCGCAGGTCGCCCGCCTCGACACGGTCGCTCGCCGCCGTCCAGGGGTGCTGTGAGTAGAGCTCCTCCGGCCGGACGGCGGCGGTCACCAAGAGGGGGCGGTTTCCAGCGTGCTCGAGGAGGGTCTCCAGGAGCTCGACCGAGCCCGCGTCCGCCCACTGGAGGTCGTCGAGGACCAGGACCAGAGCGCGCCCACCCGCGCTGACGGCACGCCACAAGGCGACGAAGGCAGCGTGAAGACGGTTGGCGGCGTCCAGCGGCGAGGCCGGCGCAGGCGTACCGACCTCCCAGACCTGCCCCAGGACCGGGAAGATCTCGACGAGGGCCGCCGCGCCGGGGCCGACCGTTTCGAGCGCCGGGCCGCGCAGCACCGCGTTGAGCGCCTCGTCGTCGCCGGCCGCCTCGACGAGGCCGCTTATCAGGTTGCGCCACCCTCCGAAGGGCAGGTTCCTCTCGCCCAGGTCGAACCTGGCGCGCAGCAGGCACCCACGCCGCCGCGCGACCGCTTGCCCGAGCGCCGCGGTGAGCGCGGTCTTCCCCACTCCCGGGGACCCCTCCACGACGGCCAGGGCCGGCTTGCGCGCCCCGTGCACCTCGTCGAGGAGCCGCTCGAGCCTCCCGACCTCCCGGTCGCGGCCGTGGAGGCGTTGAGGGATCAGCAGCCCGCGCACGACGTCGCTCCTGCCGAGCTCGATGGGCGCGCCCGGGCGCGCGACCAGCTGCTGCAGGTCCCGCTGCACGCCGCGCGCGCTCTGGTATCGCTCCGCGGGGCTCTTCTCGAGCAGGCGGGCGACGAGAGCCGCTACCTCGGAGGGCACCCCGGCCAGGCGTGGCACCGGGCGCGCGAGGTGCGCGTGCACCATCTCCCCGCGCGTCCCGACGCCGAACGGAGGTGCGCCGTGGATCATGTGGAAGAGTGTGGCTCCCAGGGCGTAGAGGTCGCTGCGCGGGTCGGTGGCGAGGCCGGTGCGGCCGGTCTGCTCGGGACAGATGTAGGCCGGGGTGCCGACGAGCCGTCCCCGACCCTGCTGCCCTTCGACCGCCTTCGTGGTCGTCGCGAGGCCGAAGTCGATGAGGACCGGGCTGTCTCCGTCGAGCACCACGTTGGCGGGGTTGAGATCGCGGTGCACGAGCCCGGCGCCGTGGACCTCGGCGAGGGTGCCCGCGATCCGCTCGGCGACGACGAGCGCGCGATCGAGGGGTAGGGGCCTGAGCTCGAGCACCTCGGCCAGGCTCGACGGCCCTGCCCGCTCCAGCAGGAGCACGGGGAGGGCACGGTCGCGTTCGAGCGCGAGGGCGCGAACCACCCCCGGCTTGCCGGCGAGGCCGGCGATGGTCTCGTACTCCCTGACGAGGGCGGCGACGTCGCGGCGCTCCGGGTAGTCGAGGCGCAGGCGCTTGGCGATCGCCTGAGGCCCTTTCGCGAAGGGCGTGCCCACGTCGACCACGTGCGTGCGCCCCGTGTACAACCGCTCCCAGCGATAATCCGTGATCAATGCGCCGTCCCGTCCTGAAGCGGGGAGCATAGCACAGGGCCGATGGTGTCAGAAAACGGCGACGCCCTCCTCGCCGGCGACCCGGAGCCCCCCGGGCGGCGCGTAGCGATCGAAGACGGCGAGCAGGCGGCGAGTCAACAGCTCGGGGGCGGGATCTCCCGGGGGAAGCTCGTCCCTGACGATGGCCAGGAAACGCCGGCTGAGTATCCAGGCGGCCGGCTGGTCGCCGGCGGCGGCGGGATCGTGGTCGCTGATGCACAGCCTCAACAGCTCGTCGCCTCGGGCGAAGCTCACGTAGACGGCCGCCGCCTCGCCGAGGAGGCCGAGGCTGTGCGCGGCCAGCTCGTATCCGCGGAGGCTGTCCGGGCTCAGCTCGGAGAGCTTGCGGAGCAGGAAGAGGGTCCACGCGTGCTCGTCCTCGAAGCGCCTGTCCTCAGGTGGCTCCGGCGGGCCGTGCTCATCCGCGCCCGGAGCGGGCTCCGGCGTGGTGGGCTCCGCCACGCCGGCGGCGTGAGCGAAGATCTCCGCGGCGCTCGCCTCGGGCGGAAGCGCGAGCACCGCCTCGACGAGGGCCGCGGCGATGGCCACGCGGTCCTCGACGAGCCAACCCGGCAGGCCGGCGCGGGCGCTGCGCACCTCCGCGAGCAGGTCGTCGTCGTCCCCGAACGCAGCCGTGAACGGAGCCGGGTCCAGCCTGATGAGCAGGCGGAACAGGCGCTCGGTCCGCGCGTCTTCGAAGCGCCACCAGATCTCTTTGAAGTCCGGGGAGGAGAGGCAGACGGCGACCAGCTCGGCCGGCACACCCGGCTCCTCGATCACCAGGCCGTCCCCGCGCGCGAGCTCGGTGATGGCGAGCCCCTCCCAGAGCTGGAGGCGGGTGCCGAGAGCCTTCTCGAGGAACTGGTCGCCAAGCCGTCGGGCCGCAGAGAAGTTCGTCGCCAGGTCCTCCGGAGCGGTCCACGGGGTGAACAGGATCGTCGCGAAGTAGCCCCGGTCTTCCACGCCGAAGGTGCGGGGGTATCGGCGCTCGAAGCCCCTGATCATCTCGTAGCAGGCCCACACCTTCTCGGCCGTGAGGCCCTTGTTGAAGCGCAGGTTCTCCGCGTCGGCGAAGCTCTCGACGCCCATGGAGCGCACGGTCAGGCCGTGGCCGGCCTGCTCGAGGCGGGGGAGCACCTTCTCCAGGTGCTCTCGCTGGCCGAGCAGGACGTCGGCGCGGAGCATCATGTGGAACACCGAGGGGGCCAGCTCGCGCTGGAGCAGGGCCTCGAAGAAACCGCCGAGGCGGGCGCCGAAGGGGGAGTCGTCGAGGGTGTAGGCGAAGTGGCCGACCCTCGGGCCGGAGTCCCGCTGGTGGGCCTCCACCTGCCGCAGCACCCTCTCGATGGCGGGCGTCTTGCAGGTCTGGCGCTCTCGCTGCTTGGGGCAGAAGGAGCACCCGCGGTGGGCCTTGACGACCTCCGAGCCCAGGCCCTCGTAGGCCGGGTTCGCGCTCACCCGCTTCCGATATGGGCAGTGGTACTCAAGGGCGAGGCGCAGCGGCGGCTCGGGGGCGTGCTGCTGGGCGGGGACCAGGGAGCGGCGACGGAAGCTGGGCAGGGCGGCGTCGAGGAGCAGCTCGTCGAGAGCGTCGGGGCCCAGCTCGCCGGCGCTCAGGCCGAGCAGCGCGAGGGTCTGGCCCACGGTGGCGCCGACCCCGAGGAGGTCGCACTCGAAGCCGTGGACGCCGACCCCGAGGAGGTCCGTGGGCGCCGCACCCGGCGAGGCCGGCGTCACGCCGGGGTCGAAGCCGCCCTCGGCGCAGGGCACTGCCGTGAGGTCGCCCACCCCGACACCCGGGACGACTTCGCCGATCATCTCCGTCAGAGAGTCCGCGGGGCGGTCGTGGAAGATGACCGTGTCCGGAGCCCAGGCCTCGAGCTCCCGGCCGAGCAGGGCCCTCAGGTGGTCGGGCAGGTCGACCACGAAGCGGCCGCCCACGTGCATGGTCTCCGGCGGCACCCTCACGGCCCACCAGCGCGCGTCCGCTCCCCTCGCGCGGGCGAGGCCCAAGAGGAAGGGGTAGAACTCCGCCCGGTGGTGCCGGTGACCGTCCTCGTTGACGGTCTCGAGGAGGAGGACTCGCCGGGGCCGGCGCGTGTCAGGCACTATTTCAACCTGAGCACGGTGCCGGCATCGCCGATCACGACCACGCTGCCGTCTTCTGCGAAGCCGAGGTCGTGGAGGGTGGCGACCGTGTCGGTCTCGATGGCAGCCCAGGACTCCCCGTCGAAGTGCAAGACGGCGCCCACCGCGCCCACCGCATAGACGTCGTCGTCGGCGCGCCCCCTCACCGCTCTCAGCGTGCGGGGGTCCTCGTTCTGGGCGCTCTTCCAGATCTCACCGTCCCAGTGAAGGACGCGACCGCCGCCGCCCACGGCCCAGGCCTTGTCGGGTGCGGACGCCCAGACGCCGTAGATCGGGTCCTCTATCGGGATAGGCTCGCCTTCCTCGCTCTGCAGCGGCTCGACTCGCTGGCGCTGCCAGAGGGTCTCGCTGCCGGAGAGGATGGTGCCGCCGCCGCCGCTGAGCCAGACCCTCGAGTCGTCGAGCGCGAAGGCCGAGCGCAGGGTCGCGGTGGTCGTCGAGATGACCTCGCTCAGCTCGCCTCCCTCCAGGCTCAACACGAGCCCCTCCGCGGCGATGAGGTAGAGCCGGGCGGAGCTCGGTCCCGCGATCCCGCGCAGGTCGACTCCCAAGTCCAGCTCCACCTGGCTCCACTCCACGCCGTCGTAGTGGATGAGCGCGCCGAGCACGCCGGTCACCCAGATGTCGTCGTGGCCGAGGGCGAGCACGTCTGTGAAGTTCCGGGACACGGGCGGCTGCTCGCGCATGAGGCTGCCGGTGCTGGGGTCGAGGCGGAGCAGGCTCCCGTAGTCGCCGGCGGCCAGGACGGTGGTCGCGCCGTGGGAGTCCACCGCGTTGATCGCGTCGGTGAAGTCCACGGGCAGCTCGACCCAGCCGTTGCCGTCGTCTATGAGGCGCACGCCCATGTCGCCGACCGCGTAGCGCTGGCCGCTCTGCATCACCGTGACGCCTCGGAGCTCGGACACGACGGGGCTGCCCTCGATGGCGAAGGCGCCGCCCGCGAAACGCAAGATGGTCCCCGCGCTGCCGACGATGCTGAGGTCCGAGGCGCTCGGACCGTCCACGTCCAGGAGGTTCGCCGCGGTCGGGACCGGCGGCGCAGGCGAGAAGCCGTCGCCGGGCGGAGCGAAGAGCACGAGGCCCGCGTCGCCGACCGCCACGCGGGAGCCGTCATCGAAGACACGCACGGCGCGAATGGTCTTCGCGGGGTCGCCCTCGTGAGCCTTGAACACACCATCGCTTCTCTCGACGAGGCGCCCCTCGGCGCCGCCGACGAGGAGGCTCTCGGCGCTGGCGTCGAGGGCGTGCCAGTCGCCCCTGGAGCCGCTGCCGACGTCCTCCCACCCCACGAGAGGGTCGTAGCGCCAGATGGATCCCTGCAGGCCGACCGCGTAGTAGCGGCCCGACGGCGTGGCGGCCACGTCGAAGAAGGTGGACAGGCGCTCCTGCGCCGGGAGGCCCGAGGCCATGCAGGCGCTGTCGACCACGAGGTCGTCGACGTACACACCCTCTCCGAGGTTCACGAACTGGTCTTTGGAGTCGAAGACGAAGCGCAGCCTCACGGCCTGGCCGGCGTGGGCGCTCAGGTCGACCTCGACCCCCACGAAGCGCCGCTCGTAGGTGACGCCGCTCTCCTCGAGCTCCGTCTTGCTCCAGACCTCGGTGCTCGTGCCGCCGCCCACGACCTCGAGGGTGAGCTCGTCGAAGGTGCCGTAGTCGACGTCCAAGAAGACCTTGAAGCGCGCGTTGACCCTCGGGGCGACCGGGAGCTGGATCTCGGGGAGCGTCACCTGCGCCGCCACGTGCAGGTCGTTGTTGTAGGTCGGGCAGATGCGGCTCTCGTCCCAGGCGCAGCGGGCCTCCGGGTCGCCGAAGTAGAGGGCGGAGGGGGGGCTCGTGGAGCGAGGCTTGCTGGAGAAGGGGTCGGCCAGCGCGACCACGTGCCAGACCATGCCTCCGGCGTTGGGGATCTCCTCGAGCAGATCCTCTATCTCGAGCGTCTCCTCCACCCCCGCGCCGTCGAAGTCCTCAGACATCGCCGTCCCTCCGCAGCAGCCCGCCATGCCGGTCGGCTCGAGCACACAGCCCCGGTTCACGCAGAGGTCTCTCGTGCAGGGGTCACCGTCCTCGCAGTCCTTGTCCTCGACGCAGGGGACGACGCCGCCCCAGGTCTCGCCGTCGTAGGGGATGCGGACGCCGTCGAGCCCGACCGCGAAGGCGTGGTTGAGGGCAGCGCCGTCGACGCCGTGCAGGTAGGGGAAGGCGCGGAAAGCGGCGAAGCTCCAGGTCCCGGGCTCCTCGCGGCGCAGCACCACGCCGTCCTGTCCGACGGCGAACATGGGTCCCCCCGGCGGCGCCCAGAGGGAGCGGAGCACGAAGTTGGCCGGCTCCGGCAGGAGCTCCTGGGCGACCACCTCGGCGCGCGGCAGCGAGGGCGTGTCGGCGCCGTCGGCACCGGCGCCGTCTTCTGCGTCGGAGGGCTCGGCGGGCCCGGGGTCGGAGGCGTCGGCGGCGCCGGGGTCGGAATCCCCGTGGTCGTTCTCGCCCACGTCGAGCTGCGCGGACGAGTCCGGCAGCGGATCGTTCCCGTCGTCGGAGGCGAGGATCGCGGAGCCGGTGCTCCCGCCCCGAGAGCAGGAGAGCGCCAGCATGAGCGGCAGGATGCAGAGGAGCCTGAGGCTATCTCTCATTGCCGCCCTCCCCTTCGCCGCCCTCCTCGGCGCCGCCCGCATCGGCCCCGCCCGCATCGGGCTCGGTGGGACCGGGCTCGATGGGGGCCTCGGCGGGCGCCTCCACGAAGGCCCACACGCCCCCGGAGTCGCCACCGGCGACGAGGTCGCCTCCACGCCGCGCGAGGGCGTAGAGGGTGTCCCTTGTCGGCCCCTCCACCTCGGCGACGCCGCCGTCGCTCCCCACCCTGAGGAAGGCGCCGGCCCAGCCGGCGACCGCGGCGTACCCGGCCTCGTCCACCTCGACCGCGTAGTAGAAGGTCCCCGGCTCCTCGCGAAGAGCCGCCGGCTCCTCCCCGTCGGCCCAGGCGAGCACGACCCCGTGGGCTCCGGCCACCACGTTGCGACCCCCGCCGGAGGCCCCGGCGAGGAGGTCGAGGGAGGTGCCCGCGGCCTGCGGCACCCAGGTGTCCCCGTGCTTCAGGAGGAACGCACCCTGCTGCCCAACCGCCGTCGGCACGCCCGCCGCGTCCAGGAAGACGTCGTGCAGGTCCCTGGCGTCGGGAGTCGGCTCGACGGAGACCTTGCCGGTGTTGGAGTCCAGCCGCAGAGCCGTGCCCCCGACTCCGACGGCGAGGACCTCGCCGGAGGCCAGCTTCACGATCCCGTGCAGGTCGTCGCTGACGCCGGTGTCGACGCTGTCGACGCCGACTCCCTCCACGACCGCCAGCAGGGTCCCGGCCCGGCCGGCGGCGAAGAAGATGCTCTCATCTGCCGCGCAGACGGCGAGGAGGTCCTCATCAGTCCCGCTCTCGTAGGCGCCGTATCCATCGGGGCCGAAGAGCACGAGCAGGCCGTCGTCGCCCACCGCCGCGCCGCGCTCACCCGAGAATGCGAGGTCCCGCACCGCCCCGAAGGGCGCCGAGTCCTCGTCCACGAAGGGCCCGTCCGGGAGCTCCTTGACCTGCAGGGCGCCGTCTTCGCCGGCGGCCACCACCCGTGTGGCCCCCTGGGCAACGCCGAAGTAGCTGTGAGCGCCGAGCAGAGGCCCCCGGATGTCCTCCACGAGGCTCCACTTGGCCGTGGACTCCCGGCGCAGGAAGAGGCCGTCCTCGCCGGCCGCCACGAGGAAGCCGGCGCCGCCGTGCACCCCGTGGAGGGCTCGCTTCTGGGCGTCATTGCTCAGCTCGAGCTTCCACTGGCTGCCGTCGTAGCGCATGATCGTGCCCCGGCCGCCGACCGCCCACATGGTCGAGCTGTCCAGCACGAAGAGGTCGCGCAGGCTCACGTCCGAAGGCGAGGCCTGCTGTGCGATCCAGGTGTGGGAGGGCCGCGGGACGCAGTGCCCTCCCTCTTCCGGGTCGTTGCAGACGAAGCCCTTGGGGCAGGGCTCCCGGCCGCCGCCGCAGAGCACGGTGCAGCGCTCCTCGGTCTCGCCGGGCAGAGCGACGCACTTCCCCCGCTCACCGCACTCGGCGTCCTCTCCGCAGGGGGCGCAGAGGGGCTCCGCGGGCGCCTCGCAAGGGGCGGGGCTCGCCACCCTGCGCACGGCCATGCCCACGTCGCCGACCGCGTAGGCGCTGTCGCCGCTCGTCTTTCGCACCGCGCGCAGGCTCGTGGTGATGCCGCTGAGCTCCTGGCCGAAGGACTCTCCGTCCCAACGCACGATCATCCCTTTGGCGCCCACCCCCACCGCAGAGTGCAGCAACCCCTCGACGCCGAGCAGGTCCACGGTGACGCCGGGGTCCTGCTCCTGCCAGGCGCCCGTCCCCTCGGAGCGCACGAGCCACGTGCCCTCCGCGCCGACCGCCACCGCGCCCTCGCCGAAGGCCGCCGCGTCGTGCACCTCGGGAGCGTCCGCGGGCGCCCACTCGCGCACCCAGCCGAGCCCCTGGCGGCGGAGTATCGTCCCGCCCACGCCGGTGACTCGGAAGCCGAGCCGGCCGAGGTGACGCACCCGCAGCAGGTCCCCCGAGGCGCCGAGGGGGATCGCCTGCCAGACGCGCTCGGCAAGCGGGCCGCCGTTGTCGGCATTGCCTGGCGAGTCGCCGGGGAGGTCGCCCGGCAGGACGTCCGACGACGTGCCGCCGCTGGAGTCGGGGGCCGCGCCGTCCGCGGCAGGAGCGTCGGAGGCGGCGGTCGTTCCTTCGGAGGATGAGCAGGCGGCAGAAGCCAGGAGCAGTAGCAGGGCGACCGTCAGCGAGGAGGCCGCGCGTCCTCTCCGCTGAAGAAGGCAGGAAGGGCTGGTGGAACGACTCACTGCGCGACCCGCACAAAGGGGATGACGTCTATGGCCCAGGCCTGCCAGTCGAAGGGCGAGAGGTCGCTGTAGTCGAAGTGGTCGATGTCGAAGCCTTCCTTGTAGGCCCGCATGATCGTCAGGCTCAGCGGCCCCTCGGGGATTCCGGGGGTGCCCTCGATGCGCGGGAAGTCCGGCAGGGGCACGTCCCGCACGTCGCCCGCCGCGATGAAGGACCAAACCGGGGTGTCGCCGAAGAAGCCAGGGACGACCATGGAGAGCATCTGGAAGTGCGGCTCCACGCGCGTGTCGGCGCTCCACCTGAGCATGTTGCGGTCGAGCGTGCCGCCGTCGGCCGGGACCTCGAAGTGCGGGATCGGCACCATCGGGCCCAAGAAGAGCTCGTGGTCTCCGAAGGTGTGGACCTCGGTGCTGTCCGTGCTCGCGATCACGGCGTTGAGGGTCTGCCGGTAGCCCTCCACCTCCACCTTGGCCCAGACCTCGCCGTCGTAGCGCAGCACGGTCGAGCGGCTCCCGACCGCGTAGATCTCGTCGGGCCCGCGCGCGGCGAGCGCGGTGAGGGTGCGCTCCGTCAGGGGCTCCACGAGCTCGAAGGTCTCACCGTCGAAGTGCATCAGCGCGCCGCCCTCGCCGGCCAGCCAGACGTCGTCTTCGGCCAGCGCGAGCACGGCGCGGAGGTTCTTCACGGTCGGCACGGTCTGGCGGCTCCAGCCCTCGCCGTCGAAGCGGTAGACCGCGCCGAAGCTCCCGACCATCCAGACGTCCTCGGGGCCCGTGCCGTGCATGCCCGAGAAGGCCGAGTAGACGCCGGGCACCGGGCTCCAGTCGCCGGCGGCGGAGCGCTCTCGCACCACGTAGTTGCCCGCCGCGAAGACAACGCCGCCGCCTGGCGTGTAGACGGCGCGCAGGTCGCTGAAGGTGTCCGCCGACTCGCGCTCCCACTTCACGCCGTTGAAGTGGCGGATCGTGCCGTTGTCGCCGACGGCCCAGACGTCATCCGGGCCGCTCCCGTGGATGGCGCGGAGGGTCTGGCTCGTGTCCGAGGCTTGCTGGGCGTAGGTGGCGCCGTTGTAGTGGTAGATCGTGCCGTCGGTGCCGACCGTGAAGGTGCGCCCCGGTCCCGCCTCGAAGGCGCCTAGCACGTTCCGCTTGAGCCCGGTGTGCTTGAGCTCCCAGGTGCCGTCGACGAAGCGCAGCATGCGGTCGTCCTCGGTCTCCTTGACCTTGCGGCGGAGCACTATGGACATGGGCAGGTTGTCATCGAAGCCGAAGCTGAAGGCCCCGGCCATGATGGTGTAGGAGGCGTCCTCGATGTCGCCGGCGAAGCGCTCGGGCTGCGCCTCGACGATCAGGGTGTCGTCTCCAAAGGCGAAGGGCGACGCGGGCATGCGGAAGACGCCGTCGGCGCCGAGGTCGAGGTAGATGAGCGCGCCCAAGAAGTCGGTGTCCTCGATGGGGGGGTCGTCGAGGCGGATCTTGATCTCACGGGTGAGCGGGATGTTCAGGGTCACGTCCACGCCGCGGTCCTCGACCGTGGGCGCGGGGAGCTCCTCTCCACCGCCGCCGGGGATGTCGTGGCCGGGCAGCTCGGGGTCGCCGGAGCCGCCGGAGCCCTCGCCGCCGGAGCCCGACGGCGGGTGCTGGTAGACCTCGCCCGGCATGAAGATCTGGTTCCTGACCACGCCCATGGCCACGGGCACGAAGGCCCCGGACGGGGCCATGACCTCCTCGACGAGCTCGGTGGCTGTCGGTGGGGCGCCGCCGTAGGTCTCGTAGAAGCCGCCGAGGCAGACGATGGCCGAGTTGCCGGGGTAGGCGATGATGCTGTACTCGCCGAGCTCGTCGACCATGGCGCCGGTGCCCGGGTTCACGTCCTGGGCGAAGATGTGGGGGATGGTGCCGATGCACACCGCCACCTTGTGGCCGGGGCCGGGGATGCAGTGGCTGCTCTGGCCGAAGCCCCGGCAGACGTTGTTCTCGGGGCAGTCCCCGTCGACCGTGCACTGCATGGCGCAGACCTTGCCGTTGCGCTGGCCGAGCTCGAGGCAGCGCGCGCCGAGGTCGCCGCAGTCCGAGTCCTCCTCGCAGTCGTCGCAGTGGCTCGGATCCGTGGTGCTGAACTGCCAGCAGTTACCGGGCGGCCCGACCACGTACTTGCCGAGGCCGAAGACGCGCCCCTTGACGATGGGCGGCGTGATCCCGGGCGGGGGCGGGCCCATCGCCATGCTGACCGAGACCAGGTAGATGGTCACGTTCTCGGCGTCGAAGGCCACCACCGAGTTGTTCTCGTAGCCCTCCTTGCTCACGCTCACCATCTGCGGGCCGCTCAGGTCCGGGCCCGAGAAGGTCACCTGCCCCTCCAGGTTCGTGAAGCCCTGGTAGGGGGTCTTGGGATCGCTGCCGAGCATGACGAAGGCGTCGGGGATGGGCTCGCCGTTGGAGCCGTCGAGCACGGTGACGTTGACGGCGATCTCGACCTCCTCCCCCCACGTGCCGCCGTAGGCGCTCGTCGGGTCGAAGTAGGTGTACGCGCTCTCGAGGAGAGCCGAGCCCGTGGAGCCTTCGACCTCGACCGACACCGTGCCGATCTCGCCGGGCGGGGTGCGCGCGGTCAGGTGGGTGGGGTCGACGAAGGTGACGTGGCTGGCCGGGCTGCCGCCGACGGTCACCTCGCTGTCCTCGGCGAAGCCGGCCCCGAGGATGTGGACGAAGGTCCCTCCCGCGACTGCGCCCTTGTCCGGGGTGACCACGTAGAGATCGGTCTCGCCCGAGGTGTAGAAGAAGCCTCCCTCCAGGATGCTCTGGCGGGCTCCCACCACGACCTTGACGTCGGCGAAACCGGGGCTGCCCTCGGGGGTGACGGCGGTGATGGTGGTGGCGCTCTTGACGTCGACCTCGAGGGCGGGGAGCGCGTCCACGAAGACCCCCGCGCCGTCTTCGAAGCCGGCGCCGCGGATGACGATCGTGGTGCCTCCGCCCGTGGGGCCGTGGTTGGGCTCCACCTCGGCGACGACCATGTCGGCCTCGTAGGCGAAGCCAGCCGAGCGGGTGGTCGTGCCGGCCGGGACCTGCAGGGTCACGTCGACGACGCCGGCTTCGTCGGCCGGGGGCGCCTTGACGGTGACGCTGCCGGCGACCTCGTCGGTGGAGACGGTCTCACCCGGCACGCCGCCGAAGCGCACGAAGGAGTCGAGGCCGGTGCCCACCGAGGTGGCCGTCACGACGACCTCGGTGCCGCCGAGGACCGAGCCCCGGTCGGGGGCGACGTTGAGGATGGTGAGCTGCTCCGAGACCTCGGCGGTGTAGACGAAGGCGCGCGGGGCGAGCGTGGTGCCGTAGGGAGACTGCACGCGCAGGTCCACGGCTCCCGGCGATCCCGGCGGTGAGACGACCCGGAACAGGCCTTCGTTGATGACCTCGACGTCGGGCGCGGGGTTGGAGCCGAAGCGCACCTTCAGGGGCTCGAAGAAGCCCTCGCCTCGGACCTCGATCCTGGTGCCGCCGTCTGCAGGCCCGGCGCCGGGCACGACGGTGCGGACGGCTGGCGGCGCGGTGTAGAGGAAGCCGTTCTTCTTGCGGGCGAGGCCCAGGGAGTTCGAGACGAAGACGTCGGCCTCGCCGGGTGTACCGCCCGGAGTCAGGGCCAGGATGGTCGAGTCGTCGACGACCTCCACGTTGAGGGCGAGGCTCTGCCCTATGACGAGGCGGCTCCCGGGCGCGAAGCCCGTTCCCCGCACGCGAATGGGGGTGCCGCCGGCGGCGGGTCCGCCTCGGGCAGCGCGGACGACGGCGAGGGCGCGCCG
>CAZQPP010000102.1:16904-18662 GCA_964594295.1 uncultured Myxococcales bacterium
ACTATCCGATTCCTCAGGCGTCACATAGGCGTCCGGCGGCGGGTCCGCCGGGGGGATCGAGCTCGTCGACCCGGACGGCGTTGAAGTACAAGAAGGCGTCGTCGAGGCCGTAGCTGCGCTCGTCGGGCAGGATGACGGTGACCCGCACGAGGCCGGGGGCGTGGGGCGGCGTGGTGACGTTGATGCGGTCCTTGCCGAGCACGAAGACGCTCTGAACGTCGCTCTCGTCGAAGAGCACGCGGGCGCCCTCCACGAAGCCGGAGCCGAAGATGGTGACGGTCTCCTGGCCGGAGGCGCTCCCTTTGGCGGGGACGAGCGCGTCGACGCGCAGCTCGTCGAGCCCGTCGCCGCCGGGCTCTACGGGCTCGCCCGTGCCCTCGTCGGGCGAGGGGGCGCCTTCGTCCTCGCCGGGCGCGCCGGCGTCCTCGCGAGGCTGCCCGGTGGGCTGGCCGCCGGTCGGGGGTGCCGCCGCGTCCCCGTGTGCGGCGGCGTCGGGCTCCACCGGCGCCACCGCGGTGACGCCTCCCGTGCTCCCGTCACCGGCACAGCCGGCAGCCCACAAGGCCGCCGCGGCAAGCAGCACGACCAGTTTGCGTATTGATTTGGCGGTCATGCGTGACTCCCCCTCTGGGCCCTTGCGGGCGAGGCTGGGGCTAGAAGTCTTCCTTGAGGAGCTTCAGGTCTCGGAGGTCGAGGCCGCCCGGGTAGCCGTACGAGACGTACTGGTCGTAGCCGTAGACGATGATGGCGATGCGCGCGTCGGAGGAGACGCGGTGCACACCGTCTTCGATCTGCCGCCGGGTGACACGGTACTCCGGGGTGATGGGCTCGAAGAGCTCGTCCTCGAGCACCTCGCCGTCGAGGCTTACGACAGCGTCCACCGGCGCGATGATGTTCACGAAGTCGAAGGCGTAGGCGCCGGGGGCGAGGAAGACATAGTCGTTCCGGTACTGCTCGACCGGGACTGCGAGGATGAAGGCCGGATCGCCGGTGCCCGCGTCGCCGTGGGTGGGCACGCCCGCCACGTTGGGGTCGGGGGCCTGCTCGGCGGCGAGGTACTGCCCGACGAGGATCGGCTTGTCGGAGACTATCTCGAAGTGCTCGCGGCTCTCGATCTCGTACCACTCGCCGCGGTTCAGGACCGGGATGTTGGCCTGGGGCGGGAAGGTGGTGACGAGGGTGCCGTCCTCGGCCGCCATGATGCGCCAGGCGTCGGACTCGAGGTTTCGGTCGAAGCTCTTCGCGGCGAGGTAGCGGGTGCCCCACGTGCGCACCGGGAAGATCTGCTGCTCGAGGTGGTCGGCGCAGCAGGTGATGAAGGAGCCGCAGTCGTCGTGGCTCGTGCAGCGCTTCGCCTGGTCGGCGGGCATGCCGGCGGCGAGCTGCCACGCGCAGGCGCCGCGCTCGAAGTCGCAGTGGTTGGTGTTCGGCACGTTGCTGGCCTCAGACCCACCGAAGACCGCGACCTCGCGGTCGGCCACGACCCGGGTGCCGGTCAGGTCGGCCGCGGTCTGGTTGGTCTCGATGTTCAAGACGTCGAACTGCTTGAGCGTGAAGGACTTCGAGTCCCCGGGCTGCATCGCGGGCACGATGTGCTTTCCGGTCCCGTCCTTCTCGTTCGACGCGAGGGTCGGCGCGGTGACCGTGACCGAGACCTTGGTCTCGCCGGGGCGCACCGCGAGCACGGTCAGGTAGCCGCGCAGGGACTCGAAGGTCTGCTCCCGGCCCATGGCGATGTAGTACTTGCCGAGCACGTTG
>CAZQPP010000103.1:0-3431 GCA_964594295.1 uncultured Myxococcales bacterium
ACGGACACGGCCACCGACACGGCCACCGCCACCGACACGGCCACCGCCACCGACACGGCCACCGACACGGCCACCGCCCCCGACACCTCGACCACCCCCACGCACTCCGACGAGATCCTGCGCCTCGGCGAGCCGGTGCGCGTCGACCGCGCAGAAGGCTGCAGCCCGAGCCTGTTCAAGGCCGCCGACCGCCTGCTCGTCTTCAACAACGAGCACCCGGAGGAGGCCGAGCACGACGAGCTGACCCTGCGCACCGCCGCCTGGGGCTCCACCGAGCTCTCCGCGCCACAGTCCATCCGGCGTGTGTCCCACTGGGTCGACCTGATCGAGCACGAGGGGCGCTGGTTGGCCGCGATCACCGTCGGCTACACCACCGCGATCTACAGCACCGCGCTCGACGGCACGGACTGGCGCTGGCAGCAGACCGTGGCGGCCGCCACCACGCAGGCCGGGATCTGCCCGGGGAACCTGCCCAGCCGCTTCTTCGCCCCTGCCGGCGCCGCGCCCATGCTGGCCCTGGGCTACGACCACAACACCGGCGTCTTCGGCTGCGTGCCCCGGACCTACCTGGTCACCAGCGAGGCCGAGGCATGGACCTCGCAGGGCCTGGTGGCGGCCGGCCGGCCCACGGCCGCGCTCACGATCGGCGACCGGCTGGTGCTGGTCACGGAGCGCGGCGTCTACTTGAGCGACGATCAGGGGCTGAGCTTCAACGAGGTGGAGGACGGCGACACGACGGCAGACCAGGTCCGCGGCACCGGAGCCGTCGCGGTGGGCTCTCGCCTCCTCCTGGCCCAGACCTACGGCTACGCGAACCAGCAGCACCTGACCCTCCTCGCCAGCGACGACCGCGGCTCGAGCTGGAGACGGGCCGTGACGCTGCGCACCAACCCGACCATGCTCCTCGCCCCACTGCTGGCTGCCGACGGCGAGCGGGTGCTCATGGTCTGGCTCGAGAGCCCGGACGGGCGCGTGCTCGGCAGCTACCATCGCCTGGTCGCCATGGTCTCCACGAGCGCGGACGGCGGACGGAGCTGGTCGCTCCCCCGGACCTTCAGCCGCACCGCCGAGGGGGAGAACATCTTCTCCCTCGCCCTGGTCGTGTCCGGGCGCGAGGCCGCGCTGGCCTATGCAGCCACCGGCCCGGGCAAGTACTACGACCACCGGGGCGTGTACCTCTCGGCGGCCGCTCTCGAGTGAGCGTGGGGCAGCCGGCGCACGCAGGCGGCGGTGCACCCGGCGGCGGTTGATCCCCGCGCGCGAAGAGCGTAGATCGCCGCGCCCCCGCGGGCCCGTCCGCCGGGGCCACACGCATGGGTCGCGTTGTCATGACACCCGCCCGCTTCTGGACCGAGACGCGCGTGAAGCTGCGTGGCCTCGGCTACGGCGAGGCCCTCGGCCGAACGACCATGCCGATCTTCATCGCCACCGCCATCGGCCTGGTCACCGGCTTGATGGCGGTGGCCTTCAAGCTCGGGCTCTCCTGGCTCACCGATGAGGTGCGACAGGTGGCGCCCCATGGCACGCTGGCCGGCGTCCTCGCGCCGGCCCTCGGTGGTCTCGGGGCCGGGGTCGTCATCTGGCTCCTCGCCGGGGACGCCCGCGGCGGCGGCGTCGCCAACGTCATCGACGCCGTGGCTCGGCGCGGCGGTCTCATCAGGCGGAGGACGGTGCTCGGCAGGATCCTGGCCTCCGGCATGACCATCGGCTCGGGCGGCATAGCCGGCATCGAGGGGCCCATCGTGCAGATCGGGGCGGGCCTCGGCTCGACCCTGGGTCGCTACATGCGGGTGGAGCGCTCGCGCATGCGCCGCTTCGTCGCGGTAGGGGCGGCCGGCGGCGTCTCGGCCGTCTTCAACGCCCCGCTGGCCGGAGCGCTCTTCGCCATCGAGGTGATCCTGGGGAGCGGGACAGTCAAGAGCATGCTGATGGTGGTCACCAGCGCCATCGTCGCCCAGTTCGTCGACCACCTCGTGCTCGGCGAGGTGGTGGCCCTCACGGTGCCGAAGCACTTCATCCCGGGGGCCCACGGCCTGCTCTTCTCGGGCCTCGTAGGGCTGGCCGCAGGCGTGGTCGGTGCGCTCTTCATCAAGGCCCTCCTGAGGACCGAGCTGCACACGGAGCGCTGGCGCATCCCCGAGGCCTTGAAGCCTGCCGTCGGCGGCCTGGGGCTCGGCCTCCTCCTCGTCCCCCTCGGCGGATTCGACGGCCTCTTCGAGGCCATCAGGGATCTCTCGGCCGTGCCCGACGCCCCCGGGCTCACGACCAGCCTGCGCTACCTGCTCATAGTCCTGGCCGGCACCTGCCTGACCCTCGGGACCGGGGGCTCCGGGGGCGTGTTCGCACCCTCGCTGGCTCTCGGCGCGGCGCTCGGAGCCGTGGTCGGACAGCTGCCGGCCCACACCTTCGGTGACGGCGTCGGCGTCTACGCCATCCTCGGCGCGGGGGCCATGGTCGCCGCCACCACGCGTGCGCCGCTGACCTCGGTGCTCATCGTCATCGAGATCACGCACGACTACGAGATCCTCCCCGGCCTCCTCCTCGCGACCACCCTGGCCATCCTCGTCTCCTCCATGCTCGAGCCCGAGTCCTTCTACACGGGCAAGCTGGCGATGAAGCACATCCGCCTGCTCCCCGACAGCCCCGTCAGGGCCGTCGGCCACCTCCGCGCCCGCGACATCTATCGGGAGGAGACCACCCAGGTCCACAGGAGGGCGACGGTCAACCGGTGGCTGCTCCGCAAGCTTCGCGCCGGCGAGACGGTCTACGTGGTCGATCGCTCCGGCCGCTACCTCGGCGCGGTCCCGCCGGGGGTGGCGCTCCACTGGCACGAGAAGGAGATCCTCGGCCGAAGGGTCGGCGAGCTGATGTCCCACCCGGAGCCCCTGAGCCTCGACCGACCCTGCTCCGACGCCATCCACCAGCTCGCCCTGCACGAGCTCTTGGAGCTGCCGGTCGTGGAGGGCCAGAAGCTCGTGGGCAAGCTGATGAACCGCGACATCATGCGGGCCCTCGACCGCGAGATAGACCCCGCCTCCGCCCCGATGCTCGAGATCCGCACCCCCGGAGAAGACGGCGAGGAGGTGGACTTCGTGGAGCTCGAAGGCCGCACGCGTGTGTTCGCCGCGAGGGTGCCGCGCATGGCCGTCGGCAAGTCGCTGCAGGAGCTCGACCTGCGGGAGCGATTCGGCGTCGAGGTCGTCGGCATCCGTGAGCCCCGAGACGAGGCCCTCGTGCCCGTGCCCCTGGACCCGAAGCGGCCGCTCGCGGCCGGGAGCGTGCTCGTGTGTCTCGGCCTGCCCGAGACCAACGCCCGCCTCGTCGAGGAGCTCGGCGGGGTGTAGGAGCCTGTTGTGAATAGGACACAACAGACTCCACACCCGAGTTGTGTCCGACCTGCCGTCGCGGCTCGCGCTGCGCGCTCCGCCGTA
>CAZQPP010000103.1:3441-18640 GCA_964594295.1 uncultured Myxococcales bacterium
GAAACCGGCGAAGATAACGCCGAGCCCATGTCGGGTGGCGCCGAGGCTCTCCGCCTCGACGGCGCCGTTCTGGACTAGCGCGGCCACCTCCACTACACCTAGTGCCATGGGAAAGGTACTCGTCCTAGGCGCCACCGGCTTCACGGGCCGCCTCGTCGCCCTCGAGCTCGCCGGGCACGGGGTGCCCACGGTCCTCGGAGGGCGCAGCCGAGAGCGCCTCTCGCAGCTCGGTGACTCCCTGCCGGGGGAGAACGAGGTGCGAGTCGGCACACCGGGAGAGCCCAAGACGCTCGCGCCCCTCTTCGAAGGGGTCGATGTCGTGGTGAACACGGTCGGCCCCTTCTCGGATCTCGGTGAACCGGTCGTCGAGGCGGCCCTCGACGCGGGGGTGCACTACCTCGACACCACGGGCGAGCAGGCCTTCATGCTCCGGGTGCTCGAGCGCTTCGACGGGCGCGCGCGCGACGCAGGGGTGGCGGTCATCTGCGCCCAGGCCTTCGAGTACGCCCTCGGCTGCTGCGCCTGCGGCGTGGCGATCTCGGAGCTGGGGGGGCGGGCCGACGCCGCCGAGGTCTTCTACCGGGTGCTGGGAATGGAGACCTCTCCGGGCACCCGGCGCTCGGTGGTGCGAGCCCTCTCCCAGCCGACGATGTCGTGGGTGAACGGCCGGCCCGTGACCGAGCGCCCGGCCCACGTCATCGGCCAGGTCGCCTGGCCCGGCAAGGATCGACCCCTCGACGCCATCTCCTTCCCCGGCGGGGAGCCCGTCCAGGTCCCCCAGCGAAACACGGTCGGGACCGTGCGCTCCTTCATGGTCCTCCCCCCGGAGGTGATCCGGCGCGTGCGCCTGCTCAGGCCCCTGCTCGGGCTGCTGGGCGCCAAGCCCATCCACTCCATCGCCGACGCCTTCGCAAAGAAGGGGCCTGCGGGCCCCGACGAGGCCTCCCGGGCCGCATGCCGCTTCGGCATCCTCGCTCGCGCCCGCGTCGAGGACGAGGTCTACGGCTGCTTCGTCGAAGGCGGCGACCCCTATGGCACCACCGCCGTCATCGCCGCCCTCGGCGCCCGCCGCCTCCTCGAGGCACCGCCGCTCGCGACGGGCGTCGTGTCGACGGCCATGGCCTTCGACCCGGCCTCGTTCTTAGACGAGCTCGAGCCGGCGGGCCTGGAGTGGGAGCTGCACCCGCCGATGGTGGAGGTCGAGCTGGAAGGAGAGGAAGAGGAGCCATCCAAGCCCCCTCCAATCCCTTAGCAGTGGCAGAACAAGCCGTAATAGGCCGCCTCGGCGGCCTATTCGGCGGGCAAACGAAAGACCGAGGGCAAGCTAAGCCGCGGCGAGGTACAGCTATCTTCGCCTTGTCTTCGCAGCCCGGACCCGCCGACGGCTTCAGCGCGCCCCAGCTATGTTGCCCTTGGGCGGCATAGCTGCTTGTTGCCGTGGCCACTCCTGTGCCTTAACCTGTAACCACACCCACGAAGGCAAACCATGGACCTCACCGGCCGCTTCATCGTGGCCGCGCCCGCCCTGCCCGATCCGAACTTCCGTGACACGGTTGTGCTCATGCTCGAGCACGATGACGAGCAGGGGAGCCTCGGCCTCGTCATCAACCGGCCCGGCCCGGTCGCCGTCGGGCTCTTCTGCGCGGGCCTCGGCATCCAGTGGCAGGGCAAGACCGACGCCCCCGTCCACCTCGGCGGCCCCGTCCAGCCCATGATCGGCTGGCTCCTGCACGGTCCCGTCGAGGACGTCGAGGAGAGCCGCGAGATCATGGAGGGCATCTTCGTGTCGAACAGCCGCGAGACCCTCGAGCTCGTCGCCGGCATCACGAAGATGAAGCGGCGCCTCTTCGCCGGCTACGCGGGCTGGGCCCCCGGTCAGCTCCACGCGGAGCTGCACCAGGGTGTGTGGTTCACGGGCGAGGCCGACCCCAAGCTCATCTTCACGCCGAAGCCGGAGCAGGCGTGGAGGCAGGCCCTGAAGAACATGGGGATCGAGCCGGACCTCCTGGTGCCGGGGGGCTTCGAGCCGTCCTGAGAGAGCTTCGAGGGGCGCCCTACTCGCAGACCGGGTCCACGCCGAGCAGGCCAAGCTCGCCCGCGGCCACCCAGATGCGGCTGCCGACGACGGCGACGCCCGTCAAGCCATCACCTGGCATCGGGACAGGCGAAAGGGCGGACATGGCGGACCGGTTGACGACCCTCGCGACGGCGAGCTCGCCGGAGCCGGCCTCGTCGGTGGCGCAGACATAGGCGTGCTCGCCGTGGACCTGCAGGCAGGAGGCGGAGTCGGCGACCGTGAGGCACTGGAGCTCGGTGGGCGAGGCCGGGTCCGTGAGCACGAAGGAGCAGAGGAGGCCCGAGGTCGTGGCGGCGAAGAGGTAGTCGCCGACCACCTGCAGGTCGGTGACGAAGCCGTCCAAGGGGAGCCCATCGCTCTCGCCAGGATTCGTGGGATCGGAGACGTCGATGATCTTCACGTCGTCGGTTCCGACGTAGGCGAAGTCGCCTTTGACATCAACGGCGCCGGCGCCGCTCAGCGGCCAGTGGCCGACGCCTCTTGGCTGCGTTGGGTCGCTGACGTCGACCACGAGCAGGTCGCCCGAGGCGACGTAGGCGATCCCGTTGAGGACGCGCACTGCAGGCTCTGCTTCGTCAATCTCGAAGTGGCCGACGAGAGCGGGACTGCCAGGGTCCGTCGCGTCAACAATGTCTAGTCCGAAGAGCGCCATCGCGACGTAGGCGAAGTCTCCGTCTACGTCGAGGTCCACTGCCTCGCCCTCCAGGACGACGCTCCCTAGCAACGTCACGTTGTCCGCGTCGGCTCCGTCCAGGATGCGGAGCCCATCCATGCCGTCTGCGACGTAGAGGCGCGTTCCCTGCGTGGCGACCGCCTCGGCCGACCCGACGAGGCCCAGGGAGAGGCTCTCCTTTGGCTTGCCCGGGTCCCGCACGTCTACGACCTTCACTCCCGCCCCGCTCGTGGCCACGTAGGCGTTGAAGCCCTCGACCCAGACGTCGCTGAGCTGTGCGGCGAGGTAGACCGAGGCGCGGGCGTTGTCGCTGTTGTTCCGCGTGTGTAGCTTCCCTTCCGCCTCGGTGAGGTAGCTGTACTCCGCGGTGGCGAACACGCTGTTCGGCACTCCGCCGAGGGGGGACAGGCTCGACGAGGTGCTGCCCGGCACGTTCGTGGTGTCTGTGACCACGAGGCCCTGGTTCACGGCGTCGGCCATGTAGGCGTCGCTGCCGATGGCGTGCACGGCGACGGTCGACTGGACCGGGCCGCCCTGCACGGTCCCGACCAGAGCTGGCGCTGCCTCGGTGTTCGACACGTCGAAGACCCCGAGCCCCGATGTGCCGAGGGCGACGTAGAGGCGATCTCCGTCGAGGGCGAGGTCGAGGCCTGGTTCAGGCAACGGGTACGGGGCCATCTCGGTGGGCTGAGCGGGATCGGCGACCGTGTAGGTCCAGAGCTGGTCCAACGCATCGGTCACGAAGGCCCGCTCGCCTGCTGCCACGGCTCTCCCCGTAACCGGGAGGTCGGCCAGGCCGTGGGTCTGTGGGGACGACGGCGTCGACACGTCGGCCACGAGCAGGCCGTGCTCCTCCAGCGCGACATACGCCCTTGCGCCCTGGACGAAGACGTCACGGGCCTCGCTCGGCGTGTCGAGCCAGCCGATGCCCTCGAGGGTCGCCCCAGAGTGCTGCAGGATCTGAAGGCCGCCCGCGCCAGCGGCGACGTAGACCTTGTCGCCGACCGCCTGGACCCTCCTCAGCTCCCCGCGGCAAAAGAACGGCCCCGCCGGCCCGGCGAGGGTCGGACCGAATACCGGGCAGGGCAGGTAGCAGCCGACGTCAATGCGGGGCACGTGCTCGCAGCCCGTGGCCTCGTCGCAGAGGTCGTCGGTGCAGGGGTCGTGGTCGTCGCAGCTGTTGCGACGGCCCAGCCTGCAGGCGCCGTCGCTGCAGGCGTCGCCAGCGGTGCACATGTCTCCGTCGTCGCAGGGCACCGCCGCGCTCCACTCGAGACAGCCGTCGTCGTCGTCATCGCCACATGTCTGCACACCGCCCCCGTTGCACTGCGTGGCGCCGACGACTGTGCACTCATTGGTGCATGCGGACGCACAGTGCCCGCCCGCTACGCACACCAGCTCCTCTCCGCACGGCACCGGCGTGCCCCACTCGAGGCAGCCGTCCTCGTCGTAGTCCGCGCAGGTGACGACCGCGTCCATCTCGCACCTCTTGGCGCCGACCACCGAGCACTCGTTGGTGCAGGTCGAAGCGCAGTGCCCGCCCGAGCAGACCTCGCCGGCGCCGCAGGTCTCCGGCGTGCTCCACTCGAGGCAGCCGTCCTCGTCGAAGTCCGCGCAGGTCTGGAAGCCGTTCCCGGAGCAGCGCCTCGCGCCGGCCATCGCGCACTCGCTCGTGCAGCTCGGGTGGCAAGACCCCTGTGTGCAGATCTCGTGCACACCGCAGGGGTCGGGCGGCCCCCACTCGACGCATCCGTCCGAGTCGTGGTCATCGCAGGTCTGGACGGCGTCGCCCGAGCACTGCCTGGCGCCGGGTGCCTCGCACTCGTTCATGCAGACGATCATGCACCCGCCCTCGACGCAGAGCTCGTTCTCCCCGCACGGCTCCGGCTCACTCCACTCCAGGCAGCTGTCCTGGTCGTGGTCGCCGCAGGTCGCGAAACCCTCTCCGGCGCATTGTCTGGCTCCGGGGGCAGGACACTCGTTGGCGCAGGCCTCCTCTTCCGGCGCGCAGCTTCCGTCGTCGCACACGAGGCCTTCGGCGCAGTGCTCGTCCTCCGCACAGCTCGACCGGCACCGAAGCTCCGTCAGGCAGGCATACCCGCCGCAGCTCAGCTCACCGTAGCTCTCGCAGCGCCCTTCCCCGTCGCAGAGCGAAGGCAGGGTCAGGACGCCGTCCTCGCAGGCGAAGGGCGTGCAGATCGTGTCGCTCCCCTTTGGCTCGCCGTCGGCGCAGCGGGTAGCCTCCGGGCCGTCGCAGACGAGCACCCCTTCGAAGCACGGGCCGCCCGGCGGGTCGTCGCAGGGCTCGCCGGCGCCTTCGCAGTCGTCGGCCTCGTCGCAGCCCTCGACCCCGGGCAGGCAGCAGTCCTCCGAGCAGGTCGACGTGTCCTCGTGAAGCGCGGGGCACGCGCTGCACACACCGTCGCCGCAGTGGCCGCAGTCGATGGGGCACTCGAGGAAGGTCTCGTTGGCGCCGCACTCGCAGTCGCCGCAGAACTCGGCGCAGTCCTTGGGGCACTCGTCGGGGCCGTTGTCGGTGGGCTCACAGACGCCGTTGCCGCAGACCTGGGTCTTGCAGTCATCCGGGCAGGAGAGTGGGGACTCTCCACGGTCGCAGTCCCCGTTTCCGCAGGCGGTGCCGCAGTCCTCGGGGCAGGTCGTGGGGTCCTCGCCGCAGCCGAAGCCGAAGCAGAAGCCGTCGCCGCAGCCCGAGCTGCCCGAGGGCGCCTTGCAGCAGTCCTCGGGACAGGTCGTGGGGCTCTCGCCGCAGGGAGAGCAGGCGCCGTCTCCGCAGGTGGCGCAGTCGCAGGGGCAGGCCTCGAGGCTCTCGCCGCAGGCGGGCTTGCAGACGCCGTCACCGCAGGAGCAGACCTCCTCGTCGGTGAGGCCGTCGCAGTCGTCGTCCTTGCCGTTGGGCTCGGCGGGGGGTTGCTCCTCCTCGGTGCAGGTGCCGGGATCGGGGGTCGTGTCGCCGAGATCGGCGCCGGCGCCGCGATCCGGTGCGCCGGGGTCGCTGGACGGGCCGGGACCGGGAGACTGGGAGCCGGTGTCCGGATCGGGATCCGGCCCGGGGTCGGGACGAACGGTGCCGCGGGCGTCGTGACCGTTCACGATGCCGGGATCCCATGTGTCGGCGCCGCTCTCGGGAGCGCCCGAGCAGGCGGCGATGATCAGGACGCTGGCGCTCGCGAGCACCGTGCGCGTAGCTCGGTTCATGTCGGACTCCGGTTGCGGCTCGCGCGCTCCGCGTCATCGAAGCCGGCGAGGCCAGCCCGCCCCTCTCCCCGGGATCGCCCGGGACGCGCTCAGCGGCTCAGTAGACGTTCGACTCGCGCTTTGCGCCCGTGTAGTCGAAGTAGATCGTCTTGATCTCGGTGAAGAACTCGATGGCCTCCTCGTTCATCTCGCGCCCGCCGATGCCGGTGGCCTTCATGCCGCCGAAGGGGAAGTGGGCCTCGCCGCCGATGGTCGGCGAGTTCACGTGGCAGATGCCGGTGTCGGCGCGGTCGGCGTACTCGAAGACGAGGGCGTAGTTGTTCGTGTAGAGGCTCGAGCTCAGGCCGTAGGGGACCGAGTTGGCGACCTCCATCGCCTCGTCGAAGGTGCGCACGCGGATGACCGAGAGCACGGGGCCGAAGATCTCCTCGTTGGCGATGCGGGCGCCCTTGGGCACGCGGTCGAAGAGCGTGGGCTCCACGAAGTAGCCGTCCTCGAGGCCGCCCTCGGTGACGCGGTGGCCGCCGCAGACCAGCTCGGCCTCGCTCTGCCCCACGTCGAGGTAGGAGAGGACCTTGTCGAGCTGCTCACGGGAGACCAGGGGGCCCATGGTGGCCTTCGGGTCGAAGGCCTCGCCCGGCACGAAGCCCTTGGCCTTCTCGCGCACGGCGGCGACGAACTCGTCGGCCACGGACTCGTGCACGATGGCGCGGCTGGTCGCCGTGCAGCGCTGCCCCGTGGAGCCGAAGGCGCCCATGGCCGCCCCGGTCGCGGCGAGGTCCACGTCGGCGTCGTTCATGACGATGACGGCGTTCTTGCCGCCCATCTCGCACTGGACCTTGATGCTGCGCTTGGCGCCCTCGACGTAGAGGTGCTGGCCGACCAGGTTCGAGCCGGTAAAGGAGATCGCCTTGACCTCGGGGGCGGCGACCAGCGGCGCGCCGACCTCCTCACCGAGGCCGTGCACCATGTTGAGGACCCCGGGAGGCGCTCCGGCGTCCGCGTAGCAGCGCACCACCTCGCAAGCGGTCGCCGGGGTCAGCTCGCTCGGCTTCAGCACGACCGTGTTGCCCGCGATGATGGCGGGCGCGATCTTCCAGGCCGGGAGCGAGACCGGGAAGTTCCACGGCGTGATGAGGGCGCACACCCCGAGGGGCTCGCGCCGGGTGTAGGCGTAGTTGCGGGGCAGCTCGCTGGGCTTGGCGACGCCGGCGAGGCGACGCCCTTCCCCTCCGAGGTACTCCAGGATGTTCAGGGTCTTCTGGATCTCGCCCCTGGCCTCCTTGATGACCTTGCCCTCCTCCCTCGAGAGGGCCTCTGCCATCTGCTCGGCGCGCTCCTCCATGAGGCGCCAGGCCCGGAGCACGACGTCGCCGCGCTTGGGCGCGGGCATCGCGCGCCAGGACTCGAAGGCACCCTGGGCCGCGTCCACGGCGTCCCGGACGTCCTCCGCCCCCGAGCGGCAGAGCGAGCCCAGGACCTCCGAGGTGCGGGCCGGGTTGGTGCTGTCCATGGTGCGGCCCGAGCGGGCGTCGACCCACTCGCCGCCGATGTAGTTCTGCCAGGTGGCGCCCATGGCCCCCTCCTCTCTCTCAGCCGGCGACCAGCTCGTCGTAGGCGTCGGGGCGGCGGTCCCTGAAGAACTGCCACACGTTGCGGACCTCGCGGATCATGTCGAGGTCGAGGTCGGCGGTGACGAGCTCCTCGCCGTCCCGGCTGCCGACGGCCAGCATCTGCCCGCGCGGGTCGCAGAAGTAGCTCTGCCCGTAGAACTCCCCGAACTTCCAGGGAGCCTCTTCGCCGACGCGGTTGATGGCGCCGACGAAGTACTGGTTGGCCACCGCGTGGGCCGGCTGCTCGAGCTTCCAGAGGTACTCGCTCAGCCCCGCCACGGTCGCCGACGGGTTGAAGACGATCTCCGCCCCGTTGAGCCCGAGGGCGCGGGCGCCCTCCGGGAAGTGCCGGTCGTAGCAGATGTATACGCCGACCCGCCCGTACCGGGTCTGGAAGACCGGGTACCCCAGGTTTCCGGGCTTGAAGTAGAACTTCTCGAAGAAGCCCGGGTTGCAGTGGGGGATGTGGGTCTTGCGGTACTTGCCGAGGTAGCTGCCGTCGGCGTCGATGACCGCGGCGGTGTTGTAGTACACGCCCGGCAGGTCCTCCTCGTAGATCGGCACGACCATGACCATCTGGTGCTTCTTGGCGAGCTCCATGAAGAGCTGGGTGGTCGGCCCCTCGGGGATCTGCTCGGCGATGTCGTACCAGCGCGTGTCCTGCTCACAGCAGAAGTAGGGCCCCGTGAAGATCTCCTGCATGCAGAGGATCTGGACGCCCTTGTCGGCGGCCTCCTGCACGAGCGGCAGGTGCTTCTCGATCATGGCGTGGCGGATCTCGTCGACCGTGTGGGCGGTCGGGTCGAGCGCGTTGGTGACCTGGATGAGGCCGCTGCGTACGAGGCGTGCCATCGCTCCCTCCTTGCTCCGAGCGTGTGAGGTGAAGGCCGCGACGGTTCCACGGGGGAGGCGGGGGTGTCAAGGGCACCGCTCTCCTCCGATCCTGCCCTTCGTTGACAGCGCCCCCGGTCCACCCAAGATCGACGCCCGACACGACCGGAGACGGGGCATGATGGAGGACTCGAGGGAGCTCGTGGGCAGGCTACCCTACCCGGTGGCGCAGCCGGCGGCGGTGGCCCTCGGGCTCGTCACGGAGGCGTCGTGGCAGACAAGGGTGTGGGACCTGGTGTTCACCGGGTACCAGGCCTTGCGGATGGCGACGTTGCCGGTCGTCGCCGAGTACCTCGACGCCCCCATCGCGACCGCCGACATGCCCTCTCAGCGGGCTGTCGGTCGCATCGCCGTCGCCCTCGCGCGGCTGCGGGGCCCCTACTACAGCGACTGGATCTGGCTCCTCGGCTCGCTGGCGAAGCACATGACAGCCGAGAAGGTCGGCGTGGAGCCGGGGCTCCCGTTGGCCGAGGCGAAGGCGGCGCTGGAGGCGCGCCCCTACCCCGCGATGGGCCCTGAGTACCGTGCCGCCGACGGCAGGGATCCGGCGCCCTCCCAGTGACTCTTGCTGGCGCTGCGCAACCGGCTGGCCCACGGAGGCCATCACGGGATTGATCGAGAAGGGCCGCGACCTCGCCGAGCTGCCGGCCTACTGGAACGCCTTCGGGCTCGTCTTCGCCCGGCTCCTGAGAGGGGGTCGCGTGCGGGAGTGGCCGGTCTACGTCAACGAGCGCTCTCCCGCCGAGCTCGACGCGGTGGCCGCGCGCGCCTGGACGGCGGCCGTGCTGGCCTACGATCTGCCATCGGACGCGCCCGACGCCGAGCGGGAAGGCACCCCGCCGGGGCTGGTCGTCGCCGCGCTTGGCGCGCGGGAGGAGGAGTGGGCTGCGGGCAGATTGCGGGACCTTTACCGCGAGGTTTCCGAGCTCGGACGCGCTGGCCGCCGGCGCCCCCTTCTGCTCGAGGGAGGATCGGGACCGCATCGAGGCTCTGCTGGCCGAGCTGCGACGCACGGCCTAGCGCGTGGCATACGCCCGGCGCGACGTACGACCCCAACCCCCGCTCCCACGACCGCTCCCGCCACGTGCGCCACCGGCACCACCGACACACCCTCGATGGGCGCGATGAAGAGCGGCTCACCGACGAACATCTCGTAGGCCACCTTGCCCGCGATGCCGGCGAGGGCCAGGGACCCTGCCCTGCCGCCGATCTGCACGGCGAGGAGGGCGGTGAGCGCTGAGGCGAGGCCGGAGAGCCCGCGGTACGCAGTGATCTCGGGGGCGAAGCACCACACCCCGCAGGCCACGCCCAACGCGCCGAGGAGCACGGTGGCGAGGGTCGCCCAGCGGTCGCGGGAGGCGCAGGCGGCGCCGACGGCCCCGAAGACCGCCGCGTCGAGGAGCAGGTGGTCCCAGGAGAAGTGGGTCCAGTGCCCCGTGAGCAGCCTCCACCACTGGCCGGCGGCCACCGCGCCCCAGTCGAGCTCGAGGGCGGCGGCGGCGCCCGGGGCGACCGCCACGAGGACGGCCGCCCCGGCGAGAAGCGGCAGCGCCAGGCTCAACTCGCTACCTCAGCTGTCCTTTCGGCGCCGCTGCCAGGCGAAGCCGGCCAGGCCGAGGGCCGCGATGACGGAGACGGGGTCGAGGGCCCCTCCTCCGCCTCCGAGGCGCGGCGCCTTGAACTTGAACATGGGGCGCTTCTTGTCGGCCCGGCGCGAGACCGGCGGCCTGGTGGCCCGGTAGGCCTGGGCCTGCCGCTCCACGGCCACGCGGCGCTGGTTACGCCTGTCGATGCCGCGCTTCTTGAAGGCCTCGTCGCCCATGGCGACCATGGCGGTCTCGTCGGTGACTACCTGGTAGGTGACGCCGAGGTCGCGGATCACGGCCTCGGCCTCCTTGACGTCCATGGCCTCGATGGAGGCGAGGCGGGCGACGGAGTCGGCGCGGCGCATGGCCCAGATGCGCTCGAGCTCCGGGTTCTCGGTGTCGAGGTCGGGGAAGCCCACCACGGTCTCGTAGGTCTTGTCGCGGCCGGTGCGGCGAGCCTTGAGCTTCAGCTTGGCCACGCCGCCCTTGCGGTATCGGCCGAGGATGGCGATCTGCTGGCCCCGGTAGATCTTGCCGAGGGCGAGCTCGGTGGTGTCGGTGACCTTGACGCCCTTGACGCTGAGCTCGGCGTCGTGAAGGGCCTCGTGGGCGATCTTCGACTTGGCGAGCATGATCTGGCCCAGGATGTCGTCGGAGTTGGAGACCTGGGCCCAGAAGCCGCCGCTGGCCTTGCAGACGGTCTCCATCAGGGGCCAGTTGGCGGAGTTGCCCATCAGGAAGCCGAAGACCCGCACGTCCTGCTTCTTGAGCAGCTCGTGAAAGCGTTTCGGCGAGAGCACGCCGGTGTTCGTCTCGGCGTCGGTGACCAGGATGACACTGGTGGGCCTGTCGTCGTCGAGGTCCTTCAGGCCGAGGTAGAGGCCGTCGTAGAGGTTGGTGCTGCCGTCGGCGCGCAGCTTCTTCACGTCGGCGACGGCTTTGCGCACGTTGGCCTCGGTGGCCGGCACCCAGCCCCGGGTGAGGCTGCGGGCGCTGCTGTTGAAGGTGACGACCCGGAAGCGGTCCTTCGGGCGCAGCTCCCCGAGGGTGCGGGCCACCGCGTCCGACAGGGCGCCGATCTTGGCGTCCATGGACCCCGAGACGTCGAGGATGAAGCTGTAGTCGGCGCCGCTGGTGATGGGCCCGAGGTCGAGGCCCGGCGTGAGCACCAGCATGAAGGTGCCGGTCTTGTCCGGGCCGGCCTTGTGGGTGACGAGCTCTACGCGCCCGGGGAGGTCGTCGGCGAGCCGGTAGTACAAGACGAAGTCCTTGCCCAGGCTGCCCGTGGCCTCGCTGACCTCGATCACGTGGTGGCCCTTCCCTTCCTCACGCACGGAGGCCAGGGCCTGGTGGCTCGGGGAGCGCACGGCGGCCAGCGGCCACGCCGACTTGAGGTCGACGCGCAGCCTGAACGGCCCCTCGACCTTGTCGTTGCGGGTCCAGAAGGCGGCGGCCGCGGCGTCGTCGGTCCCTCCTTCCTCGAGGGGATAGAGGTAGCGGCCGACGCCGGTGTCTATGGTGAGCGGCTGGTAGTAGACGAAGCGCACGCGCACGGCCTCGCCGGCCGGCACCTTCGCCACACGCACCTCGAAGCGCTGGTGACCCTCCTTGGTCGCGAGGCCGGCCTGACGGCCCTGGTCGCGCTCTTCGTTGTACGCCGTCTCAGCCTGCTCGCGGGGCAGGACCTCGCCGGTGATGGTGCGCTCGCCGGCGGTGATCTCCAGCTCGGCCAGCGCCGCGTCCTTCGGCAGCGGGAAGGCGTACAGGGCCTCCAGCTCCTCGGCGTTGGGGTTCGCGAAGCGCTGGCTCACCTCCGTTCGGGCGAAGCCGTTGTTGATGACCACGCGCACGTCGTGCTCTTCGATGGTCATGGGCGCCGCGCCCGAGCCGGCAGCGGCCAGGGTGCCTGCCGCCCAGGCGGCACCGGGCGTCACGAGCAGGGCGCAGAGCAGGAGAAGGGAGATTGAACGTCGCATGGAGACCTCCGATTGGGCTTCTCGACGAGCCCGCCTCCAAAGCAGCGCCCGTGCCACGCACCGGAGCTACGGCCCTCCCCCTTTGCGTTCCGGGACTTGTCTGCAGCCGGCGCGACCCGGGCGGCGCAGGACATCCTGCCATGGATGTATATTAGCCGGCTGCTGATGTACACTCAGTGTACACACGGAGCCTCAACGATGAGCTGGATGACCCCCGAGCAGCGCCGCGTCGCCCGCGCCGTGGGCGAGCTGGCGCACGTCAACCCCTTCAGCAGGGAGCGCGTGAAGCTCGAGCGCGGAGTGCTCGGCGATGACTTCGTCGACGCCGGGGAGTCCTGGCACCTCGGCACCGATCCCGAGGCGCCGGCCAACCCCAACGTCTTGGGCATCAACGCGAGGGTCGCCGAGCTCGCCTCTACCCTCCGAGACACGCTCGCCGGCGGCGCGCGGCCGACCAGGCGAGAGGCGGAGATCTGGTCCGATCTTTGCGACTACGTCCTCTACTACGCCTACCAGGGGCAGCTGAAGACCCTCATCGTGAACCCGGACGAGGTCGGCGCGGCCGCCCCTATCTACGAGCGCTTCCGCGCGGACTTCGCCGGCATGCTCCAGCTGCCCGGGCTCCCCCCTCAGGAGGAGGGCGACATAGCCCACCTCTTCGCCTCGTGCTTCCAGGTGAGACGCGCCTTCCACTTCATCTTTCGCGGCATCCTCGGCTCCTCGCCGGCCATCGCCACGCTCCGCCAGTCGGTCTGGGAGTCCACCTTCACCCACGACTTCCGGCGCTACCGCAGGGCACTCGAGCGACGCCTCTCGGACCTGACAACGCTGGTCCTGGGCCCCTCGGGCACGGGCAAGGAGCTGGTCGCGCAGGCCATCGGCATGGCGCGCCCCATCCCCTTCGATCCGGGCGCGGGGCGCTTCGTCGAGGACTTCCGCGCCTCCTTCATCCCAATCCACCTCGCCGCTTTCTCCCCTACCCTCATCGAGTCCGAGCTCTTCGGCCAGCGCCGCGGGGCCTTCACCGGGGCCGTGTCCGACCGGGCCGGCTGGCTCGAGCGCTGCCCGCCGCTGGGCACGGTCTTCTTGGACGAGATCGGCGAGGTCGAGCCCACCATCCAGGTCAAGCTCCTCCGCGTGCTGCAGACGCGGACCTTCCACCGCCTCGGCGATCACGAGGAGCGCCGCTTCCACGGGCGCATCGTTGCGGCGACGAACCGGGCTCCCGAAGAGGAGATGCGCGCCGGCCGCCTGCGCGAGGACTTCTACTACCGGCTCTGCTCGGACATCGTGCGCACGCCCAGCCTCAAAGAGCAGCTCGGAGGCGACCTCGAGCACCTCGAGCCCCTGCTCGGGCACCTCGCGCGCGGGGTCGCCGGCGACGAGGAGGGCCCTGCCCTCGCCGCTCGCACCCGCGCCTGGATCGAGAAGCGCCTCGGCGGCGCGTACGAGTGGCCCGGCAACGTGCGTGAGCTCGAGCAGTGCGTGCGAAACGTGCTCATCCGGGGACGCTACGAGCCCCGCCTCGCCGAGCGCGACGATCAGCGCGGCGACCTCGCCGCGGACATGCTCGCCGGCCGACTGAGCGCAGACGAGCTCGTGGCGGGGTACCTGCGCTTGCTCTACGAGCGCACCGGCAGCTACGTGGAGACAGGCCGCATTGCCGGCTTGGACCGGCGCACCGTAAAGGCGAAGATCGCGGCGGAGACACCTCCTTGAGCTTGCTCTACCGCGCTCTGAGAGCCCTGTTCCGAGTGCTCGCCGGGCTCTGGTTCACCGACATCCAGGTGACCGGCGACTTCGACCTGCCAGACGGGCCCCTCATCCTCGCCGCGAACCACCCCAACTCCTTGATGGACGGGGTGGTCCTCGCCGTCGTGACCGACCGCCAGATCCACTACCTCGGCCGCGCCGGGCTCTTCAAGCGGCCCCTGGCGGCCAGGCTGCTGCGCGCCCTCGGCGTGATCCCGGTGCACCGTCGCAGCGACGGCCCCAGCCCCGAGGGCGCGAACGAGGACGCCTTCGCCGCGGCCCACGAGCTGCTGGCCGGCGGAGGCTGCCTCGGCATCTTCCCCGAGGGCCGCAACGCCCCCGAGCGCCACGTGCGCGAGCTCAAGACCGGCGCGGCGCGTATCGCCCTCGGCGCCCAGCGGCTCATCGGGAGCGAGCGGGCTGTGAAGATCGTCCCCGTCGGCATCAACCTCGAGAACAGGGACCGCTTCATGAGCGCGGTGCTCGTGCGCTTCGGAGAGGCCCTCGACGCCCGCGACTGGGCCGGGGAGGAGGCCCGAGATCCCAAGGACGCGGCACGCGCGATGACCGGCGTGCTGCAGGAGCGCCTGCGCGCCGAGGCGCTGCACATCACCGACGATCGCATCCGCGCCATGGCCGACGACCTCTTCGAGCTGCTCGGCGGGCGCGAGATCGTGGACCCGGCGATCCCAGTCGAGGAGGACCTGCGCTCCGGGCTCGGCCGCCTCTTCGACGAGCTGCGGGCCGCCCCCGAGAGCGCCGGCGACCTCGACGCGCAGTTCGAGGCGCGCAAGAGGATCGCCGAGATCCTGGAGTCCTATCGCAGCGAGCACCCGCAGGCCTTCCTCTCCTTCGCCATCCAGCTCCGCCGCTACACGGACCACCTCGAGCAGGTGCGCCTGCGCCTCCACGACCACGACGTCCCCCCGGAGAAGCTCTCCGCGCGCCGCGAGGCGGCCAAGCTCACCGCCTACGCCCTCGCCTTCGGTCCCGTCGCCGCCTGGGGCTTCGTGCACAACGTCTTGCCCTACAAGCTCGCGAAGCACGCCGGGCTCTCGGCGGCCGAGGAGGCGATCCGCGCAGGGACCACGCTCATCGCCGCGCTCATCGCCTTCCCCGGCATCTACGCGCTCTACGGCTGGCTGATGCGCGCCGGCTACGGCTGGGGCGTGCTCGCGACGAGCCTCTACCTCGCCTCGCTCCCGCCAGCCGGCTTCTTCTTCCTGCGCTACCGCCGCCAGCTCGCCCGCGGCCGCGATCGCCTGCTCGCCCGCACGCTCCTGCTCACGAGGAGGGCGCGGGCGAGCAGGCTCGCGGCCGAGAGAGAGCGCGTCGCGCGGCGCTTCGCGGCTCTGCTCGACTAGTTCCCGTCCTGAAACTCCCGTTTCAGGACGGGGGCTGTTAGCCGTGTCGGG
>CAZQPP010000104.1:0-15738 GCA_964594295.1 uncultured Myxococcales bacterium
CCACGACCCACACCGTGGAGCCCGAGGTCGCCGCTGCCGCGCCCACGCTGGCCGCCGTCGACGACCGTACCTGGCTCGCCCCGCACATCGAGCGCCCGGAGCCGACCTACGAGGCCGGCGTCGAGGTCGAGCCTCTCGCCGGAGCCGAGCCGGTCGTGTCGGAGGCCGCGCGCCCCGAGACCACACCGGCTGCGCCCGCCGCCCACCGCATCGACGACATCCGGGTGCACCGCAAGGCCATGCCCGGCATGGCCGCGGCCCTCGACCGCCTCTCCGACACCGCGCGTCGCTGGTCCGTTCCTTCGGCCTCTACCCTGACCTCCACGGTGGACTTCCGGCCGCTCGCTCCCCGCTTTGCGCCACAGCCTCGGATCTCCGACCTGCCGCTCGACGCCGAACTGGTCGCGCCGGTGGAGACGACCGACGACGAGGCGAGCGCCGCGATACTCGACTCCGCGCTGAGCCGGCCCCCGGTCACGGCGAAGGCTCCCAAGGCCGCCGCTGCCGCAGAGTCCCCGGCGTGGTCGCTGCGCCAGCTCACTCCGGCCCCCGCGGCCGCGGCTGCGCGCGCGCGCCGTGAGGCACAGGTCGCGAGCCCGGTTGCCCCGGAGCGTCCGGTCGAGATCCCAGACTTCGGCGAAGCGCCTCAGATCACCACTCCGACCGCCGCTGTGGAGATCGCCTCCGTCGCTGCTCCGGAGTCGCCTGCGGCGTGGCTGCCACCTCTGGCCGCTTCCCTCGCCGAGCCCGAGGCGCACCCCGCGGAGAGCCGGCGCCGCCCGCTGCCGCGCCCCATCATCGGGCCGGCCGCTACGGAGCTCACGCTCTCGCCGTCGCCCGAGGCGGGCGCCCCGGAGCAGCCTGCCGTCGAGCCGACTTTGCAGCTCCAGGACCTCAGCATCGCAGAGACCGCGCTTCCCGCCCTCGCGGTGGCGCTCGCGGAGGCCGGCGCCCAGGTAGGGCACCAGCCCGGCGAGGTCGCGTCCGCCGCGCGCTTCAGCATGGCGAGAGCCGAGCAGATGCTGCGGGGCGTCACCATGAGCGTGCCCGTCGTGGCCGCGGGAGAGCCGGGTGACGCTGGAGAGCCGGACTTCGGCGACTACGACCTCATCGACGCCACCCTGGTGGAGGAGCCGGCGTTCGGGGATGAGCCGACGCCCGACGCGCCCGGCGTACGCACGGTCCTCAGGCCCTCAGTGCCCAGCCTTGCGAGCGAGCCCGTAGAAGCGCCTGCTCCGTCTGCGCGCCGCGTTGAGCCGCCGACCCTTCGCGCCCTCGTCTCCGGGCCCGAGCCGGCGGCGCCGGCGCCGATCCCCCTCGAGGACGAGGTCCGCATGCGCACCGCGGCCGGCCTCGCCTTGTCCCTTCGCGCCCCTGTCGAGGATCTGCCTCAGGCGGCGGCCCCCGCGGCGGGAGAGGCAGCTACGCCGGCAGCGCCGGCGGCGGCCCCAGAGCAGCCCAGCCGAACGATCCGCCTCGGCCCGGCCGCTCCTTCCGCCTCCGCTCCCAGCCTGCTCCCCCGGCTCGACCCGAGCGCGCGCCTGCGCGCAGCTCTCCCGGCGCCCGTACGCCAGCGCGCCGAGATGCTCGGCTGGAGCCCGGAGGCCTTGGACGCCCTCGCCGAGATGGGCGGAGCCGAGGCCATGCTGCTTGCCCCTGCTGCTCGCGAGGCCGGCTTCTGGGGCCGCATCGAGCGCCGTGGCGACACCATTCAGACTCGACCCGCTCCCGCCGGCCCCCTCGGCGAGGAGCTGGTCTCCAGCGAGGAAGCCACCGCGGGGCGCGATCTCGCGGAGGCTTCCAGCGAGCGGAGGGCTGCCCCCGAGCCGACCGCGGCTCCCACCATTGTACCTCCCGTTGCACGCGCGCTCGTTGATCGCGCCGAATCCCCTCAGCCAGACACGAAAGCGACCAAGGCAACGCCCGCTCCTTCGGCGGACGCCGTTGCCCCCGCGACAGCCCGCATGGGCCGAGCGGAGGTCCGGGCGCTCCTCGTCCGCGCGGCGCGCAGCGCGGGCACGGGCACCGGCGGGCCGCTTCCGCGCCTTGTCGAGGAGCTTCACGCGCGTCTGGATGCGCCCATGGGCACTGCCCTGGCGAGCGACGTGCTCCAGGTCGAGGAGATGGCGGGCTTCGTGGAGAGCCCGGAGGCAGCCCACCGCCTCGCTACTGCGCTGAGGCGAGAGCTTCGGGTCGAAGGCTTGGACGAGGCTGCCTTCTTGCAGCTGCCTGTGGCTTTCGACGAGGTCGCCACCGACCTCCCGGCCTCCGGCGCCGCGGTGGACACCGCGGCGCCTGTCGCTGCGCCTGCGGTTTCTGCTCTGGGCGCCCCGGTCGAGGGGACCACCAAGACCGACGCGGCTCCCACCGCCGGGGCCGCGCCGGCGACGCCTGCCGCGGCGTCCTCGCCGCGGAGCGACTCCTTCCGGTGGAACGTGAAGATCGCCCGCCAGCTCGGCAGGAGCCTGGCGACTCTGCTGGCTGACCGTGGAACCGGCCTGGGGCTCCCGGGCCTGCGCTGGGAGCGCGGCCCCGGGCTCATGCCGGTGGAGGGCTTCCTGGACGAGGCCCTCGCGGAGCCTGGCATCCTCGCCGGCCTCGGCGAGCTTGGCAGCGGCGGCGCGGTGAGGACGGCCAGCGCGGGCAGCGACCTCGGGGCAACACTGGTGCAGCCCTGGTTCGCGGACGCCCTGACCGAGAGCCTGCGCGGTGCCTTCGAGGCCCCCGCGCGTCAGGCCGAGGCGATGGAGCGTCCTGGGCGCGCGATGGGCCTGGCGCTCTCGCGGGCGCTCGGCGGTGGCGGCCCCGTGGCCGAGAGGCTGCGAGCGCTGGTGGCCGCCGGCGGAGAGTCCTCGCAGGCGGCCTTCGCGGCTATGGGCTGGGAGGGCATCGAGCACCTTCGTAGCGACTCCGGTCGAGGCCTACCGCCACCCGGCGGAGGACGCGGGAGCCCGAGCGACTTCGGCGAGCTCCCGGCGATGGCGCCTGTGACCGAGCCTCAGGCTCCAGCGGTGCCGCTGGGCGTGCAGCCCACCGGAACCTCCATGGACATGGGCAAGCTTACCTCGCTCATGCTCCGCCCCGGGCCGGCCTCTCAGCTGGACTTCAACCTGGTGGCGCCGGTCAGCGTGGCCATGAGCCAGGTGGCGCACCTGAAGCCCGAAGACGAGGCCGTGGGCGGGCAAGAGGCCGTCGGCGCTGCCTCGGGCGAAGAAACAGAGGGCGGCGGTCCGTCGGACGAGCCGCTCCGAATCCCAGACGAGATCATCGACCTTTTGAGCCATGAGATTGCCGGCCGCATCGGCGATCGCATGAAGTTCGAGCAAGACAGGAGAGGACGATGGGACTGATGGACGCAATGGTCCGTGCCGGGACAAATGCTCTCGGCTCCAAGTTGAACGAGCGCAAGAGCTCGCTCGGGACCTTCTCCAAGGCTCGACTGGTGCCGGTCGGCTCCAAGAGCGGCGCCGCTCCCTTCGAGTTCATGTTCAACCCGGACAACATCCAGATGCGGAAGATCGTCCAGGTCATCGAGTCCCCGGAGCAGGGACAGGACCAGGGCCGCATCCAGTTCAAGTCCGGGAAGGCATGGGAGCTGACCCTGCCCGAGCTGATCTTCGACACCTACGAGTCGAAGGAGGACGTGCGCAAGGTCTACATCGCCAAGCTCGAGGAGTTCGTCTACGTGGACGCCGAGGCGCACGCGATGCCGAGGCTGCTCTTCGAGTGGGGTGAGTTCAGGCCCGACTTCGAGCTCGTCGCGACCGCCCTAGACGTTCGCTACGAGATGTTCCTGGCCAACGGCACCCCTGTGCGCGCCAAGGTGAAGCTCACGCTCAAGAGCTACGAGACCGAGAAGAAGCGCCAGGACGCGTCCCAGGACAACGCCCTGCACTCGCCCGACCACGCCCGCATCTACACCGTGCGGCGGGGCGACAACCTCTCTCTGATCTCCCAGCACGCCTACGACACACCCACCGAGTGGCGCCGCATCGCGGAGTACAACGACATCGAGGATCCCCTTCGCCTCGAGCCCGGAGCACGGCTCCTGCTGCCGCCGATCCTGAAGTAGAAGACCTGCCCCGGGGCGCACCCGAGGAGAGCGACCGATGCTGAAGCGCGAACAAACGATGACCCCGGCCATGGCCATCACCATCGGCGGGGTCGACGTCTACTCCCTCACGGGGGGGCAAACCGGGGACAAACGGACCATCGTCGTCAAGGAGCTGCTCATCGAGCAGAAGCTCGACGCCCCCGACTCCTTCAGAATCCGGTACGGCGCCCAGGACATGGGCACCCGCGTCACGCACACGGCCCTTCGCCAGGGGAAGGAGATAGAGATCAAGATGGGCTGGGGGCAGCCCGAGCCCTTGTTCAAAGGAGAGGTCACCTACGTCACGGTGAGCTTCGGCGGAGGCCAGGAGACCATCTTCGAGGTCAGCGGCTTCGACCGCTCGCACCGTCTCACCCGCGGCACGCGCTCGCGCACCTGGGGAGACGGCCTCGAGTCGAACATCAAGTACGCCGACGTCTTCAGCGAGGTCGTCAGCCAGGCCAAGGCAGATGAGGGTGGCGGCAGCGACAGCCTGACCGCCGGCGAGGCCGGGAGCGAGGGCTCGCCGGTCGCCTACGTGCCCCAGCTCAACTTGAACGATTACATGTTCCTGCGTGCCCTCGGCGCGGACGTCGACCAGAAGCTGGACTCCAAGTCCACCACCGACGACCGCAACCTGCTCTTCCGCAAGCCGGACACGGCTGGCACGGCTGTGGCCACCGTCTGCTACGACAAGGTCACCGGCCCCAACGCGGTGCGTGGTGAGCGGGTGCGCTTCACGGCCTCGGCGGTGCGCCAGGTCGCCAAGGTCCAGGTCCGGAGCTGGGACCCGGACCAGAAGAAGAACATCATCGGCGAGGCCACCTCGCCCACGCTCCAGTTCGGCCACACCCCGGGCCACGAGGTCGCCGGCCAGGCGTTCTGGGGCGGAGGCTCTGCGGGCAAGACCCTGGTCATCACTGACCACCCAGTCGAGAGCAAGGAAGAGGCCGAGGCCGTGGCCCAGTCCATCTTCGACCAGCTCTCCATGGACTTCGTGACCGGCACGGCCGAGGTGCTCGGCAACCCCCACGTCGAGCCGGGCTGCCTGCTGGAGTTCAGGGGATACGGCGAGGCCTTCGACGGCCCTTACCTCGTGATCGAGTCGAGCCACGTCTTCGTCGCCGGCGTGCGCAACTACGTCACGCGCGTGCGGGTGGCCCGCACGGGGGCGAACGAGCTGGTCTGACCCGACCCGCTTGAGCTTCAGCTCCCGGCCTGCCATAAAGAGGGCGTTTCTCTGGAGAAACGCCCCGCGGTAGTGGTGTTTCGCTTGCGAAACGCCTGCCCCGCGCGACGCTTGAGCTGTTGAGGGCGAGGTAGCATGGAAAGCCTGACTCTCCACGGGTATTGGCGCTCGTCGAGCACGTGGAGGGTGCGGATCGCCCTGCACCACAAGGGCCTGAGCTGGGAGACCGTCCCGGTCCACCTGATCGAGGACGGGGGCCAGCAGAACAAGCCGGGCTTCCTCGCTCGCAACCCGATGGGGCAGGTGCCGGTCCTCGAGGTAGACGGCATCAAGCTCTCCCAGAGCATGGCCATCATCGAGTATCTCGAAGAGAGGTGGCCCAACCCACCGCTGCTGCCGGGCAGCCCGGAAGGGCGCGCGCGGGTGAGGCAGCTGGCCGAGATCGTCAACGCCGGGATCCAGCCCCTGCAGAACCTCTCGGTCCTCAAGCTCGTCAGCAACGAAGGCAGAGCACGGAGGAAGTGGGCGGCTCAGTGGATCCACAAGGGCTTCGAGGCCCTCGAGAAGATCGTCAGCCAGACCAGCGGTTGCTACTGCGTGGGGGACGAGGTGACGGTTGCGGACTGCTGCCTGATCCCACAGATGTACAACGCGCGCATGTACAAGATGAGCCTCTCTCCATACCCGACCCTGAGGCGTATCGAGGGAGCTTGCTTCGAGCTCGAGGCCTTCGGGCTGACCCACCCGAACCGGCAGCCGGACGCCGAGAACGGGACGAACGGCAGGAGCTAGATCTCACCGGCCTCGAGCCAGCGCTCGGCGTCGATGGCCGACTGGCAGCCCATGGCCGCGGCGGTGATCGCCTGGCGGTAGCGGTGGTCGACGCAGTCTCCGGCCGCGAACACGCCGGGCACGCTGGTCATGGTGAAGCGGGAGGGCACGATGTAGCCTGACTCATCGGTCTCGATGTGGTCCTTGACGACCGAGGTGTTCGGGTCGTGGCCGATGGCGAGGAACACGCCCTGGCAAGGGTAGTCGCTCTCCTCACCGTTCTCGGTGTCCTTGACCCGGATGCCCGTGACCTCTTTGCCGGTCTCGGTGAGGATCTCGCTGATGGTCTTGTTCCACAAGAAGTCTATCTTCTCGTTGTCGAAGGCGCGCTGCCGCATGATCTTGCTCGCGCGCAGCTCGTCCCTGCGGTGCACGACCGTCACCTTGGTGGCGAAGCGGGTCAGGAAGATGGCCTCCTCCATGGCTGAGTCGCCGCCTCCGACGATGACGAGCTCCTTGTCCTTGAAGAAGAAGCCGTCGCACGTTGCGCAGGCCGACACGCCGAAGCCGCGGAGCTGTTGCTCGCTCTCGAGGCCGAGCCAGCGGGCCGAGGCGCCCGTCGCTACGATGACCGCGCGCCCCTCGAGGGTCTCCCTGCCGTCGACGGTCACCTTGAAGGGGCGAGCCGAGAAGTCGACCTCGGTGACGGTCCCGAAGCGCATCTCGGTCCCGAAGCGTGCGGCCTGCTGCTTGAGCTTCTCCATGAGCTCCGGCCCCAGGATGCCCTCGGGGAATCCGGGGAAGTTCTCGACGTCGGTCGTGATCATGAGCTGGCCCCCCGGCTCCGGGCCTTCGATGATTTCAACCGACAGCGACGCGCGCGAAGCGTAAAGGGCTGCGGTGTAGGCGGCCGGGCCGCTGCCGAGGATCAGGACGTCGCGGGTCATGTGTGCTCTCTGTTGGCAATTGGGAGGGGGCTTCGGTCCCCTGGACCTCAAGCTCCAGGGGACTAGCACAGTCCCAAAAGAGATGCGCGCCGGTACTATTCCTAGTCGCGACCAGGTAAAGGCAGGACGATCTCGCCGTTGTCGTCGGTCACTCCCTCGGCCTGCATCAGGCGGGTGCCGTCTGCGCCGCCGAGCCAGGTCAGGCGCACCGTGGCCTTCTCCGCGGGCTCGCCGTCAGCTCCGGTGACCTCGAAGGTTCGAAGGAAGGGTGAGGGGAGGCCGAGGTCGATGGCGAGGGGGGTGTCGGCGTTGCTCGTGGGGAAGGGTACCCGCTCGTTGAAGATCTCGACCGGGAGCAGGCTGCCCGCGGGTGGGTACACGGTCAGCTCGTGCTCTACCGGTGGATCTCCGCCGTCAGCGAGCAGCGCGGCCGTACCGGAGAGGTCGGTGATGGTCGCCCAGCTCCTCTCGACGGAGACGCCGGCCAGCTCCCCGAAGTCGAAGCGGAGCCGGTCCACTACGCGAGCGCCGGGGACGGGCTCGCCGTCGGGTGCCCACACGATGCCGTGCAGGAGGCGTTTTCGCCGGCAGCGCACGGCGGTCTCGGTGTCGTCGCCGGGGTTGACGACCATGGCGAGGATGGCGGTTCCGTAGAGGCTGTCGGGTGGAGGGGTGGCGCTGACCAGGTAGAGGCCCGGCTGGAGCTCCAGCGAGGCGCTCCCCTGCGAGTCGGTGCTTACACGGGCTCGCTGCCTGGCACCCTGGCCGAGGCGGGTCGCCTCGACGTCGGCGAGAGGGATCGCGCCGATGTCTCTGTCGTCCTGGTGAGCGAGCACGAGGAGCTTCACGCGAGCCGGCTCCTCGAGCGGGATGAGCAGCTTGCCGAGCTCGGCGTCGTCGGAGGGCAGGGCGGGGTCGGTTATCTCTTGGACGTAGCGCACGTTCCCCGGCACCGGCAGCCTCTCGGTGACCAGGCGGAAGGGGGGCGTCGCGTCCTTGCGCAGAAGCAAGACGAATGAGCCGTCTTCGCTCGTCCGGGCCAGACCCGACACCCGCGAGCCGGCGGCGTCCTCGATCCAGACGAGGACCTTCGCGAGCGGGTCTTCGTTGGGATCGACCAGACTTGCGCTCACGTTCGAGAGCGCCTCGGCTCGGGGCAGCTCGATGCGGAGGGTGCCGGCAGCAGGGCTGTCGAGGTAGACGCGCTGGCGTGCCGGCGGGATCTCTATGAGGTCCGGGTAGGCCAGGAAGATGTAGGTGCCGGGTACGCTCAGGTTGACGCTGAAACCGGTCCGCCCCGTGCCCCTCTGCCCAGAGCTCGCGACGTGCCGGCGTGGGGCGGCGGGCGCTCCCTCGATCTCCTGGAGCACCACGACGGTGCCGTAGACAGCTGCCTGTGTGTCGGCGTCGACGATGTCGCCGTTGAGGGTCGTCGCCGCGGGGAGGGCGATCTCCACGGTGTGGCTCCGAAGCATCGCGGCGCTCGCCACGAGGGCGTGCATCTGGGGTATCGCCCCGGAAGCGGGCTCGATCTCGACGAGGGCCTTGTCCGCAAGGAAGGCCTTGCGGCTGCACTGCCACAGCCCTTCGACGCAGGTGAGCCCCGTGCCGCAAGGCCGCGACTCCGAGCAGCCCTTCTCGGCGTCCGACGAGGTGTCGGCGCAGGAGCCCGTGAGGAGCAGCGCCAGTGACACCCAGATGGCGAGGGACGGCGAGAGCGCGTTGGGATTCCCGTGACGCACCACTAGGGGCCCGCCGAGTCGCTGCCCTCGACTCCCCCCGAGCTGCTGTCCGGCGTGACGCCTGAGCCTGCGTCCACGGCGGCGGGCAGGTCCGAGGGGCAGGTGCCGTCGATGAACACGGTCCAGGTCACGGTCTGCACTGAGGCTTCAGCCGGGAAGCTGCGGAAGGTCCCGTCGAGGCGGAGGGCGCGGTCGCTCACGAGCACGGTCAAGACGTAGCTCTGCTTGGCCCTGAACTCCTGGAGGGGGCCGCAGGGGTCCAGCTCGAAGCTCTCGGTGAAGTAGAAGGGGAAGGTGGGGTGCACCGTGTTGTAGTCGCGGTACCAGGAGTAGAAGATCTCGTCTCCGTCCGGGTTCACGATGGCCTGCTCTTCACGGATCGAGAACACCACCGCGCGGCGTTCGCGATCCGTCTCGGAGCGGTCGATCCACACGGGGGTCTCGGGCGAAGGGCGCACCTGATCGCGGCGGATGCTCAGCGGCTCGTTCTGCTCCGGGCGCTCCTCTATGGGGCCAGGCACGAGGCAGCCGGCAGGAAGCAGCCCGATCAAGAGCCCCAAAGCCAGCGCCCAGCCCCGAGGGGCGTCGGGGGTGGTGGCCCTGGAACTTCCTGCGAGCATCAGCTCCCTTCCGTCCGCTCCGACTCAAGGTAACGATAGACGGTCCTGGGGTCCACTCCGAGCATCTCGGCGGTGCGGGTGCGGTTGCCGTTGTTCAGGCTGAGCACCTTGAAGACGTAGTCCCGCGCGTAGCGTTCCTTGGCTTTGCCGAGCGGCAGGATCGGCTCGTCGACGGTGTGCTCGAGGTCGAGGCCGTAGGGCGTGATCTCGGCGCCTTCGGCCATCACGGTGGCCTTCTTGATCCTGTTCTCGAGCTCCCTGACGTTGCCCGGCCAGACGTGGCCGGCCAGGGCTCTCAGGGCCTCCGGCGAGAAGCCGCGGACGTTGGGGTTCAGCTCGGTGCCGTGCTTCTTGAGAAGGTAGCGGGCGATGAGGGCCACGTCCTCGCCGCGCGCGCGGAGCGGAGGCAGCATGAGGCGGATGGCGTTCAGGCGGTAGAAGAGGTCCTCGCGGAAGGTGCCGTCCTGGACGCACTGCTCGATGTCGCGGTTCGTGGCCGCGACGAGGCGAACGTCGACCGAGATGTCGCGCTCCGAGCCGACCGGGCGCAAGACCTGCTCCTGGATGACGCGCAGCAGCTTGACCTGCAGGGGGGGCGGCAGCTCGCCGATCTCGTCTAAGAGCAGGGTGCCCTTGTTGGCGCGCTCGAAGAGCCCCTTGTGCGTCCCCACGGCCCCGCTGAAGGCGCCCCGCACGTGTCCGAAGAGCTCGCTCTCGAGCAGGTTCTCGGGAATCGCGCCGCAGTTCACCGCCACGAAGGGGTGCGCGGCCCGGGCGCTGCGCCGGTGGATCTCTCGGGCGACGAGCTCCTTGCCGGTGCCCGTCTCTCCTTCGATCAGCACGCCGAGGTCGGTGCCGGCGACCCTCTCGATGGTCCTGAAGACCGCCTGCATGCAGTCGCTGGCGCCTATCATCTCGCCGAAGCGGCGCTGCTCGAGCTCGACCTGGAGCCGGTCTCGGTCGTCCTTGAGCTCCTTGAGCAGCAGGGCCGAGTGGATGAGCATCGACGCCTGGGCCGCGAAGACGGTCACGATGGACAGGGTCTCCGCCGTGAAGAGGTTCACGACGTTGTTGTTGCCGAGGTAGAGCACCCCCAAGAGGGTGTCCCTGTGCAGCAGCGGTACGCAGAGGACCGAGGCCAGGCGCAGGTTCACCACGCTCCTGGCGTTTCGGAAGGCCTCCTCGCGCATGGCGTCGGACACGATCACCGGCTGGCGGCTCTCGAGGGCCTGCTTGACGATGGTGTCGCTCCAGGCGGAGCTCTCCATGTCCTCGACGTCGGTGCTCCGGAGGTTGCGCCCCACGAGCGGGCTCTGCGAGCCGCCGTTCTCGTCGGTGAGGAAGATGAAGCCCTTCTCGCCGTGGGCGAGCTCCATCACGTCGTCGAGGAGCCGCTCGAGCAGCCCTCGCACGTCTTCGGGCTCGGCGAGGCGCAGGCTGAACTGGTGGAGCCTGCGGTAGGCGTCGAGCAGGGCCTCGTTCCGCTGCTGGGGTGCCGCCTGGGGCTCGTCGAAGAGGTGGAAGCGAATAGCGAAGGGCCCGATCTCTATGTCGTCGTGGTGCTCGAGGGGGGCCTTCTTCTTGCGTGCGCCGCCCACACACACGTGACGGACGTCGGGTCCGCGCACAGCGTGGAAGGAGGTCCCCTCCAGCACCACCATGGCGTGCAGCGGCTCTACGGATTCGTCGTCCAGGACCACGTCGCAGTCCGGGGCCGAGCCCACCGTGGTGACACGCTTCAGGATTGCCCGCCTGAAGACCTCTCCTTTCTCACCCTGCTTGCGTACCGACAGTGTTGCCATGGCTCGGTTGTTTGCGCGACGCGACGGGGCGATCCCGCCCCGCTAGAAGAAAGCACGTAGCGGTGGGAGGTGTCCACCCGGGAGGCGGGAGGTTGGAGGCCGTCAAGCGACGGCCAGGAAGTGGCGCTCCTCCACGAAGCCCCGTGCGCTCAGGTAGGCTCGGATGTCCTCGCGGCCGCCGGCCTTGCCGACGGCGCCGAGAACGAAGGCCTCGCCGGGCCCGCCGAGCCGGGTCGGCGCGACGATGGGGACCTCGCCCACGTGCTTTCCGATCTTCTTCGGGTCGACGTCGACGAAGAGCGTTACGCCCACTCCTTCGGCCCGCAGCGCGCGGGCGATGCGTTTGCCGTTCCTCCCGGCGCCCCAGACCGCCAGCGCTCTGCCTGCGAGGCGCTCGGGGCGCAGCTCGAAGCGGGCGAGCATGTGGGCCTTCAGCGCCCGTAAGCGATCGATGCCGGTGTGCTCGGCCGTGCGGGAGAGGCGGTCGGGGCGGTCGCAGACGACGTAGAGCGGCTCCTCGACGCGACCGACGCGGTGTCCGCCGCAGATCAGGCGCAAGCAGAGGTCGTGGTCCTCGTTCCAGCCGAGGTCGCGGTAACCGCCGATGGACTCCACGAGCTCGCGCCGGAAGGCCATGGCCACCAGCGGGCAGTCCACGTAACGCTCGCGCGCCATGGCTGCCGGCTCCGCGCCCATCTCGGCGTGCCAGCGCGCCCATCGGTGCATGCCCTCGCCGGTGCTGGCGCTCGCCTCGAGCTCGATGCCTGTGTCCGCGGCGGCCAGGGAGCCGTCGGAGAGCAGCTCGGCCAGGGCGGCGAGGCGGCCGGGGCGCGAGACGTCGTCGTGGTCCTGCCGGACGATGACGGGCGCGCGGCAGCGAGCCATGCCGGCCGTGAGCGCGGCGACGAGGCCCGAGGGCGGCTGGTGGAAGACGCGCAGGCGCGGCTCGCTTCGGGACCGCTCCTCGAGGATCGCCGCCGTCCGGTCGTCGGAGCCGTCGTCGACCGCCACCACCTCGAAGGTCGCCCCGCGTTGTGAGAGCACAGAGTCCAGCGCGCGGGGGAGGAGGGCCTCTCCGTTCCGCACTGGAAGGAGCACGCTGACTTCGGGTGTCATGGCCTCGGCTGCCCAAGCCTCCGGATCGCCTGCCGGATTCGTCTCGCTTCGGCTTCCTGGCCGATCATCTCATGAGCCACGGCGCGCTCCTTGAGCACCCGCGCGGCGGCGTTCTTGCCGCCGGTGGTCGGCAGCGCCCCCAGCATGACATGCCCGAGGAGCATGACCAGGGCGGCTACCCACGCCACGGCGCCCGCCGACCTGAACGGCCGCGCCGCCCACATGCACAGCGCCGCAACGGCAGCCAGCGCGCCGAGCGCGGCGCCCACGGGGGCGGGGAAGAGGTGATCCCAGGCCGTGGGCCCGGGCCCGGCCTCGAGCAGGACCGGCACCGCCACCTCGTAGAGAGGGTTCTGCACCTCGGTGCTGAAGTAGGGGAAGACATAGGCTCCCACCAGGCAGAGCAGCAGGCTCGAGCCAAGCAGCCCGAAGACCGCCCCGGAGATCATCGCCTGCGCCCGGTCCATGCGCGCGAGCACGAAGGCCGCGCCGATCCCGAGGAGGGGCAGCAGGGCCAGGAGGTGCCTTGGACCCATGCACAGCCCCGCCTGCCAGTCGACGAAGCCGCTTATCAGGATCGCCACGCCCGGGATGCCGAGGGCGAGAGCCCAGCGCCATGCCGCCGGTATGCGCCCGTCGACCGCCCCGCGCACAGCGCCGGCGAAGCCCACAACGAGCCACGGAGCCAGGAAGAGGAGCCCCCGATGTGCCCCGGCGAGGATCTGGTAGAGGCGGTCCAGCGAAGGCGCGGCGATGCCGTAGGCCCCTGCCGCGTGGATCTCGATCTGCCCCGGGTCGGTCTTGTGCTCGTAGCTCATCTCGAGGGGGCTGCCGAAGGCCAGGGTGTTCCAGACGAGCAGCCCGAGGGCCGGGCCGAGCCCGCCGACCGCAACCCAGAGCACCCGTGCCCGCCGCCGCCGGTCGAGGAGCAGGGCCGCGCAGGTCAACACCGCGAAGACGGCGGTCGGGTACTCGGCGAGCACGGCGAGCCCGAGCAGCAGGCCGCCCCAGAAGGGCTCGGCGCGGCCCGAGGCATTGTCATCGGGGCCCTTCGACTCGGGTGAGAGATCCCCGAGGGCGAATAGCAGCCCCGCTCCCACCAGCGACGCCGCCAGGGCGTGGCCGAAGAGGAGCCCGCCGTAGGCGAGCCAGGGGGTCGCGAGCGCCAGGCCCGTGGCTACTGCGAATGCCGAATCGCGCCCCAGCAGCCCCGCGCAGCGCGTCGCGAAGAGCCACGCGAAGGCCGCTGTCGGTAGAGCGCAGAGCAGCAACGCCAGCCCCCACGCCAGCTCGGGGAAGCCCGGTCTCACCCCAAGGGCGTGCAGCAACGCGATGGGGGGAACCGCCAGCAAGCTGACCAGGGGCGCCTTGTCCACCACGAAGTGCCCGTCGATGTGGGCCACGTCCACGTTCGGCGGACGCCCCGCTTCCCTCCAGCCCGGGAAGAAGCGGTCGAAGACCGGGTCGAGGTGCAGGGTCTGGTGGTCGACCATCGCCAGCGCCGCGTAGATGCGCGACCCCTCGTTGGCCGGGTGGACGTCGGCCCGGTAGTGCCACGGCGAGGCCATGGCGACGACCAGAAGGCAGGCCCACAGCCAGGCCCGCCTCGAGCGGCCCGCCCCCGGCCCGCCCGCGAGCTCTCTCACTGCGGGTCGATCCGGCAGAGCAGGAAGTAGTTGTCGGTGACGGTCCCGCCCCTGATGGCCCGCCCCACGACCACGTGCGGGCTCACCTGCCGCAGGTGGTCGACCATCTTGGCATAGACAAACCTCGACAGGCCGGCCTCGTTGGGCCTCTTGGCCGGCCACGTCGACGGCAACGTCGCACCCTCCGGCGGGATGTCGTAGTAGTCCACGCAGGCTGAGCCGGTCTTCTCGTCGACCCTCGCCACGAAGTAGCCGGGCCCGACGATGCCCCGCGTGGCCCCTTCGTTGTAGCCCCAGAGCCGCTCCGCCTCTGTCGCGTCTCGGCAGAAGCGCTTCTCGAAGCACGTGAACATGGGCAGCGAGTTCTTGCCCGCGTGGATCACCTCACGAGCGGCCTCGACGCCCTCGGGCACGAGGTGCTCCAGCGGGACCTTCTGCCCTTCGGCGGCGATCCACAGCCGCGCCTGGTCGCGCCCCTTGATCGTCCGCAAGAGCCGCACCCGCTCGTCGACGGCTGCTTCCTCGAGCGCCTCAGAGACGGCGCTCAGGCTCAGTGGTTCGGTGGTCAGGGCGGCGGCGAGCTTTTCGGCGGGCGTAGACATGGGGCGAGCATAGTCGGCGCGGGGAGTTGTGCAAGGGGGGGAGGCGCCGAGATCAGGGCTCGCCGCAGAGCTCGCCGTTGGCGTCGAGGGGGAACCAGGCACCGACGAGCTTGCCGTCGACCTCGACGGAGCCGGCGACGGCGTAGCCGCCTTCGGAGGTGGGGGCGATGGCGATGCTGTCGCTCGGTAGATCGACGAGGATTGTGGGGTCCGGCTGAACGGCGTTGCCAGCTTCGTCGGTGCGAAGCGTCCAGGCGCGGCTCGATGCCTCGGGCAGGAGCTGAGATCCGGTGAGAATGAAGCCGTTGCCGGTTGGCCGTATGCCGCCCCCGAGAAGTGTGCCGGGGACAGCGCCGGTTCTGTCGAAGCGCAGGGTGCCCTCATCGCTCCATTGGAGAAGCACAAGCCGGAATGCAGCGTCACCCGTGTTTCCCGTGCCGACCACGGTCACCGTCCCGTCTTCGGACACGGTCACATCGTGAATGCCGGAGTCGTAGCCAAGCTTGTGCATTCGGTGCCAACGCAACTCTCCTGCGGGATCGACCACCAGATACACAGGCACGTGCCAAGGACCGTCGGTGGAAGTGGCCACACCTGCGACGACGAAGCCACCACTCGGCAACTCACGCACAGACACAGCCTCACTCACACCCAGTTCCTCATATGTGTGCTCCCACAGCGTTTCGCCCGCCTCGTCCGTACGTAGCACCCACATGCGGCGATTCGAGCCGTACCTGCCGCTCCTGATGCCGCAAGTGAGAAACCCGCCCGCCTCTGGAGCAATGACATCGAGGGCCTCGTGATCGAAGTCGTCGGAGCCGTGATGGATCTCGTGGAATGTCTGTCCGCTGGTATTGGACAGCACAACCAGCCAAGCGTAGAGGGGGCCGGAATCTCCTTCCGTGCTGGGAGGCTGCCAGGTGCCAACCACTGCGGTCCGAAGCGCGCTGATCGGAGCCACTCCGGAGAGTGTAGCCTGCTCTGTGTCGGCGCCTAGCACGTGACTCCAGGCTTCCATTCCCGCGCTGTCGACTTGGGCGGCGAAGGCTCGGTCTCCATTCTCTTCGCTGCTGGAACCATCACCAGCGAGCACGAAGCCGCCTCTCTGAACTGGTGCCATTGCGAAGATACCGGGGCTACTCGGAAATGTGTGCAGATTCCTGCCTGGATGAATACACACGCCATCTCGGCACACATCCGCGGTGCAGGG
>CAZQPP010000104.1:15772-18604 GCA_964594295.1 uncultured Myxococcales bacterium
ATCACCATCCGGCTCGCAAGCCGCTCCATTCTCGAGCTCGGTGCAGGACGGCATTGCCGCGTCTACACCATCGTCGGCAGTCTCGCTGGTGCCGTCGTCGGTTTGCACCTCGACCTCGCTGCTCGGGTCTTCGTTGTCGGCCGTGTCAACAGGCTCGCCGGGGTCGGCACCCGGGTCGATGCCCGGGTCGAGCCCTGGGTCGGTGACGGGGGCGGGCCCTGGATCGGTGCTCGGGTCGAGCCCTGAGTCAATGCCGAGGTCGATGGGGTCGGAAGTGGCCTCTGGAGCATCAGCGACTGGAGTTGGATCGGCTCCAGGGTCATCAGCTACTGGTGCAGGAACGTCAGGAATGTCAGAGTCGGCGGGGGTGTCCTGAGCGATTGGTGTGTCTGCCACTGCAGCTGGCGTGTCAGGCTCCGACTGCTCTCCCGGATCGACTGACGTCCCCGCGTCTGTCAGGGGCTTGGCACACTGCTCCATCGGCAGCGTCGGGTAGACGCATTGCTGCTGGACGCAGGTGATCCCGCGGCAGCCGGTCAAGTCTGACGGCAGCGGATAGCAGTCGTCGCGCGTCGTGCAGGGCCGGTTGGGTTCCTCGAGGAGATGGGGTGCGGACTCGGTGCAGGAGAGCGCTGTCGTGGTCGCGTAGAGGAGCAGGAAGAAGCGCAGGAGCATCGTCAGCGAGGGCCCGCCGGCGAGATCTCGGTGCTCTTGAAGCCGGTGAAGTCCACGGTCCCGGATTCGATTTCTTGGACGCGTGAGGCGACATCGGGGAAGACACCCCAGTAGTTACCTGTGGCATTGAGGGTGCCTGACGAGCGGACAACGGTCATCTCGACGGTCCTGGCTGGGTTCGTGCTCGACGCGCTGTAGATGGCCGATGGCATGGACATGCTCGCGTTGCCGCGGTTGTGGTCATCCACTACGTGGAGCTTCACAGATGTCGGCTGGGCATCGAGGAGGCCATACCAGTGTAGCTGGTAGGTCGAGGAGAAGCTCTGAATGTTCGTGTTGCCGGTACGCAGGTATCCGGCTAGCCCAGAGCTCGAGGTCTCGGAGTAGCTCACCTTGGCGAGCAGTACCTTGGCTCCATCAGGCGGACTGTAGGGATCGGAGCTCACGTCGTTCATGCTGTAGTATTCTGAGGCGGCCGAGAGATTGGTTGTTGCTCGCAACAGTGCTTCGGCGCTGGAGTTGCCGAAGATGTTGTTGCCAGTGATTGTGTTGCTCGGGTGACCACGGTCTCTTGTTGCTGCAACGATACCTTCCTTGCTGTTGTACAACACGTTGTTGCCATTGATCTCCCCCGAGGAGGTGCCCGTGATCCAGAGGCCGTAGCCGTTTCGTTTGATGTTGTTGTGATGCACGTGGAAGCGGCTCGAGACCAGCAGGATGCCGCCATCCCCGTTCTCCGTGATGGCCGAGTCGGCGACTTCGTTGAGCGAGCTGTTGCTGTTCTGCGAGCTCAGGCACCATCCGTCGTTGGAGGTGCAGGTGAGGCCGTCGATGATGACGGCTCCGCTCGTAGTCGCATTGATGCCGTCGCTTCCGGTGCGCAGGACCTGGATGCTGGTGGCTTGGAGCTTGATGGAGCCTGACAGGTCGAGGGCGCAGACTACGTTGTCCTGCAAGGTGGTGTCGGTGAGAGTCAGCGAGCCGAAGACTGCGTCAATGCCGCAGGTGGCCTTCTCGATGACGGCGTGGGTTGCCGAGATCGTCCCGGTGCTGCCGCTGCTGCCGGTGTCGATGACGCCGTAGCCGCCACCTGACGGCATGTCGCCCAGTACAGTCAAGGTCACGAGGCCTGTGGCGGTCCCGGCGAGCGTCAGGTCACCCTTCTGGCGCCGGATCTCGTGGTCGCCCCTGTTGTTGGCGTCCTGGTCTGTAGGCACGAATGTCACCGTCACACCTTCGGGCACTGTGAGGGAACCGCCGTTGATGGTCACGTCGCCCGTGACGAAGACATCGTCGTCCCAGATTGTATCCGTGTCGACCGTCTCTCCGCCGTGGTAGATGCCCGTGTTGAAGGTCTCGTCGAAGGGCTCACCGACGAAGCCCTGAATATCGAGAGTCGAGGAGCTCACGAAGGAGACCACGGGGAGAACATCCGGCCACGTGCCCAGATAGTTCTTGCGCGCGTCGAAGGTGCCGCCCGAGAGAACGGTGACGACCTGCAGCCCTGCGCTCTCGTCGACGTAGGCAACACGGTGGATGGTGAGGGTTGCGTTGCCTCGGTTGTGGTCATCCACGACCCGAGCGCGGACGCTTGTGGTCTCCCTGGACACCGTCGTCCACTGCCGGGTACGGGTGGAGCTTATCGTCTCGAAGGTCGTACCTCCGCCGGTTTGGAGTTGGCCCGACAGCCCACTGGACGAGGTCTCGCTGTAACTGTGCTCGACAAGAACGACCGGGTTGCCGTTTGGCGTGGACCAAGGCGAGGAGTTGACGTCGTTCATGCTGTAATACTCGGACGCCGCCGACAGATTCACACTCACCACCTTCAGATTCCCCGTCGTCGCGTTCCCGTAGATGTTGTTCAGCCTCACCTCCGGGTTCGGGTGACTCCCGGAGCTCGTGACCGCGCGAATCCCCTCCTCGCCGTTCTCCTTGATCTGTGAGTGCTTCAGCGACCCCGTCGCGTTGCCGAGGTAGTAGACGCCGGTCTCGCCATTCTTGGAGATCGTGCAGAGGTCTATCGCTACGTTCGAGCCGTCGAGCTCGAAGCCGTCGCCGGCGTTGCCGGTGACTGTGCAGGTGGAGAAGGTCGTGCCGGTGCCGCGCTTGACGTAGACGCCGCGGCGGCCGTTGTCGCGGACGGAGAGGCCGGTGGAG
>CAZQPP010000105.1:0-18588 GCA_964594295.1 uncultured Myxococcales bacterium
GTCTCGGCCTCGGCCACGGCCTCGGTCTCGATGTCGGCCGCGCTGGGAGGCGCGACATCCGGCAAGCCCGAAGTAGAATATACGTCGGAGGGTGGGGGCACGGGAAGTCCCCCCGCCAGCACCCGCCACCCCCCCACGGCCGCCCCCCCCCCGGTGGAATGCAATCCCGGGGAAAGGGGCCGGGCCCGCCTACCTGGGAGCGGGGGGGGGGGGTCAAATGTCGACACCTGACCCCCCTCAGGAGACGTCACGGGCAGGCCGGCGGCACGCCAGGCGAGGATCCCTCCCCGCAGGCCCCAGAGCTTGTCGAAGCCCATGTCCTCGAGCATGTGGAGCGCACGGGTGCTGCGCCGCCCCGAGCGACAAGCCAGCAGCAGGGGGCGATCACGGGGAAGCTCGGTGACCCTCTCGGCCAGCTCGCTCAGGGGGAGGGGGGTTGCCCCCGGCACGTGACCCCTGAGGTGCTCCTCCATCTCCCTGACGTCGAGCAACAAGACCCCCGGCTTGCCCGCCATCTCCAAGAACCGCGCGGGGGCCAACAAGCGGTCGTGGGCGTGGGGGTGCCGCGGCGGAGGCGGGAGCTCCACGCCGTACTGGTGCTTTTCCACGGCCTGGCACTCCGCGAAGACACGGTGAGCGCACTCGTAGGCACATACGACGGGGTCCAAGACCTCGTCGAAGAGGTGCTCGATGGCGCCCTCCGTCTCGAGCACGTGGTCGCGCCCGAGGGTGTCCTCGAGGAAGCCCGACTGCTCGAGCACCTTGAGGACTGGCTGCCTGGGCCGGACGAGGTAGACGTCGCCTCCGAGCTGGCGGTGCTCCCTGACGACGCCCTCGAGCATCTCCACCCCGGTCAGGTCGCAGATGTCCACGCCGTGGAGGCGGAGCACGAGGCGGCTCTGTCCGGGGTGCGCCTCGAGGTTGTGGCGCAGCTCCTCTTCGATGTGGTGCACCGCGCCGAAGAAGAGCGGGCCGCGGATGTTCAGGTTCCCGAGCTGGGGGCAGACCGGGCGCTCGGGGTCCTGCACGAAGTGCCGGAAGGTAGGATCGGGCACTACGGGCACGACCCGGGGGAGGCTCGAGCGGATCACGAAGAAAGCCAGGGAGAAGATGACCCCAGCCAGCACGGCGAAGTCGAGGGGGAGCACGAGCGTCGATCCGAAGGTGACGCCCATGATCGCCGTCTCCGCGCGGGAGGTGCGCAGCACTCTCGAGATGCCGCCGCGATCCACCATGCGCCAGGCGACGACGAGGAGCACCCCGGCGATGGCTGTCTTGGGGATGAAGCGGGCCCATGGGGCGAGGAGCAGCATCGAGGCGAGCACGGTCAGGCCGGTCACCACCCCGGTCAGGTGGGTGCGCGCCCCTGCCTGCTGGGCCAGGGCGGAGCGTGTGAAGGAGCCCGAGCAGGCGTAGCCCGAGAGCAGGCCGGTGGCGACGTTCGCGAGGCCCTGCCCGAAGAACTCCTGGTTCGTGTCGAGGCGCTCCCCGCTTCGTCGCGCGAGCGTCTGGGAGGAGGCCGTCGCCTCGATGAGGCCGAGGGCGGCGACGGCCATGGCGCCGGTGACCAGAGCCCTCACCATGTGCAGGTCGGGGAGCTGGCCCGTGCCGATCCACGTCGGCGGAGGCAGGGAGCGCGGGATGTCGCCCACGACGGCCACACCCCTCGACTCGAGGTCGAGGAGGCCCACGGCGGCCGCCGCGGCTACGACGGCCACGAGGGCGGCGGGGATCCTCCTGCCGAGGCGCCCTAGGGAGACAACGATCACGAGGGAGGCCAGGCCGAGACCCAGGGTCAGGGGGCTCGTCTCGCCGATCCTCGGGGCGAGGGCGGCCAGGGTGCCGTGAAGCTCGGGCATGGCCGGGAGCTGCAGGCCCAGCAGGTGCTTCAGCTGACCGACGGCGATGTGCACCGCCGCCCCCGCGGTGAAGCCTACCAGCACCGAGCGCGAGGCCAGGGTCACTACGGCACCGAAGCGCATCAGCGCGAGCGCGAGGCTGAAGACGCCGGCCATCACCGCGATGAGGCTGGCCGCGGTCAAGAACTCGGGAGAGCCCGGCGCGGCCACCGAGAGCAGGATTGGCAAGACGAGCAGCGAGATGGCGTTGACCGGCCCCGTCGCGAGGAAGCGCGAGCAGCCCCACAGAGAGCCGACGATCGCGCCGACCGCGGCCGTGTAGAGGCCGTAGTGGGGAGGGAGCTCGGCGATGGAGGCGTAGGCGATGGCCTGCGGGACGGCGACCGCGGCCACTGTGACACCGGCGAAGACGTCGGGGAGGATGTCGCTCCGCCGCACCCCGCGCAGCACCGAGGCGGGGCGCCGGAAGAAAGGTGGGTTGTGCTCCACCTGGCAGGTGCCCGCTTGCGCGCTGCCCCCTGTCGCCGTCATCGTCGTGTGCCCATGGTGGCTCGATTCAAGACCAATGCCGGCGCGCAGGCAAGAGCGCAGCATTGGGAGCACTGGGAGCACTGGACCCCCTCTCTGCGGACGGCCCGTCCTTGCTTGGGGAACCGCCCTTTCGTACCCTCGGTCAGTTCCGGCCGGCGGGCAGGCCGGGCACGAAGAACGGAGCTGACAGGAGTCGAGCATGGGTCGAAGCAGCCACTTCGCGACCTACGTGTGTGCCGTGACCCTAGCCGTCGCCGGTGGGGCTGGGTGCGAGGGCAGCGCCCCCGGTGGCAACACCGGGCTGGGCCTGCAAGACGGGATCAGCGCCGGCGAGCAGGACGGCGGGACGGGGCAGCTCCCAGATCTGGGGGGCTCCGGCACGCGCACCGACCCCGGCGGTCCGACTCCCTGCCCGGCTTTCGCGTGTGGACCCGGGACGAAGGCGGAGGACACCGACGGTGACGGCTGCATCGACCACTGCAGCGCCTGCCCGGACGTCACCTGCGAGGAAGGCGAGGTGGCCGTAGACCTCGACGAGGACGGCTGCGTCGACCGCTGCGAGCTCTGCCCCGACCTGCCCTGTGAAGCGGGAGCAGCGACGGACACGGACGAGGACGGCTGCCCCGACGCCTGCTTGCCCTGCGAGCCCTTCAGCTGCGAGGGAGGGCAGGGCGCCCTGGACAGTGACGGCGACGGCTGCGTCGACGCCTGCGAGGACTGCCCGGTGACGGAGCCGTGCCCGCCCGGGAGCATGTCCGCCGACACCGATGGCGACGGCTGCGTCGACGGCTGTGTGGATTGCCTCGACCTGAGCTGCCCGCCAGGAGAGCTCGGCGCCGACACCGATGGGAACGGCTGCCCCGACACCTGTGAGCCCTGCCCACAGATCCTGTGCCCCTTCGCCACCTCGGCGCTCGATGAGGACGGGGACGGCTGCGACGACGCCTGCGCTCCGTGCCCGCCCTTGGAGTGCGACCCGGGGCTGGTCGCGGTCGACGGGGACTCCGACGGCTGCCCCGACGACTGCAAGGAGTGCCCGCCCCTCGAGTGTGGCCCGGGCGAGGCCGCCGGCGACGTGGACGGCGACGGTTGCGTAGACACCTGCACGGCGTGCCTGCCGATGGAGCCGTGCTGGCCCGGGACCATCCCGGCCGACCTCGACGGCGACGGCTGCCCGGAGGAGTGCACGCCCTGCGTGGACATCCACTGCGAGCCGGGCAGCACCGCGGTGGACACCAACGGCGACGGCTGCGACGACGGCTGCCGCGCCTGCGCGCAGATCCTGTGCACGCCCGGGACCCACCCGACCGACGTCGACGGCGACGGCTGCCCGGATCGCTGCCAGCTCTGCCCGCGCCTCGAGTGCGAGCCCGGCGAGGCCCCGGTCGACGCCGACGGAGACCGCTGCCCCGACACCTGCAAAGCCTGCGAGGTGCCGCTCTGCGAGCCCGGCTCCGAGCCTGTGGATCTCGACGGTGACGGCTGCCCGGAGACCTGCGTGTCCTGCCAGCCCCTGCCATGTGAGGGAGGCGAGTTCCCCGTCGACACCGACGGCGACGGCTGCGCCGACGAGTGCGCCGGCTGCGCGCCGGTGTCCTGCCGCCCGGGCGAGCAGGAGATCGACGAGGACGGCGACGGCTGTGTCGACGGGTGCAAGCCGTGCGACATGGTCGAGTGCCCGCCCGAGACCTCCGCGGAGGACACCGACGGCGACGGCTGTGCTGACGCGTGCGTGCCCTGCCGGCGACCCCTGTGCAGGCCGGGAACCCTCCCGGTGGACACGGACGGTGACGGCTGCCGTGACACCTGCGTGCCCTGTCCGCCCCTCCAGTGCCGCGAGGGGACGCTGCCCGTGGACACCGACGACGACGGCTGCCACGACGCCTGCCGGCCTTGCCCCGGGGTGCTCTGCCCAGAAGGGAGCGTGCCGGTGGACACGGACGGGGACAGCTGCGAGGACGCCTGCGCGCCCTGCGGGCCCCTGGCCTGCCCGCCCGACCAGGAGGCACGAGACACCGACGGTGACGGCTGCGAGGACGCCTGCGTGCCGCGCCGCTGCCGCTCCAACGAGGACTGCCGCGCGGGCGAGTACTGCGCGCCGCGCCCGGGGCAGTGCGACGACGCGGGGACCTGCCGGGCACGCCCGCAGGCCTGCACGCACGAGCTCGATCCGGTCTGCGGCTGCGACGGCGAGACCTACGGCAACGCGTGCGAGGCGGCGGTGGCGGGCACCGGCATCTTGCACAAGGGGCGCTGCGAGCGAGAGTGCGGCGCCGTGTCGGGCTTCATCTGCCCCGACGGGGAGTACTGCGACCTCGAGCCGGGCATGTGCGCCGCCACCGGGCTCGCCGGAGTCTGCCGGAGCGTGCCCGAGAGCTGCCTCGGCTTGCCCGTGGCGCCGGTCTGCGACTGCAACGGGAAGACTCACAAGAACGACTGCGAGCGCCACAGGGCGCAGGTGCAGAAGATGCACGACGGGCCCTGCAGCTGCGAGCCCCTCGAGTGCGAGCACGGCACCATCCCCGCCGACACCGACAACGACGCCTGCCCCGACACGTGCCTGCCTTGCCCGCTGATCGACTGCCGCCCCGGGACCGTGCCCGTGGACGTGGACGGCGACGGCTGCATGGACGAGTGCCAGCCCTGCGAGGAGATCCTCTGCGCTGACGGCTCCATCCCGGCCGACACAGACGGCGACGGCTGCCCCGACTCGTGCGAGAGGCTGAAGTGCGAGACCAACCGCGACTGCCCGAGGGCCTTCTACTGCGCGGCCGCGCGGACCGGCGACTGCGGCTCGCCGGGGCTCTGCGCCCGTCGGCCCGACGCCTGCATCGACCTCTACAGCCCGGTCTGCGGCTGCGACGGCCTGACCTATGGCAACGCCTGCTCGGCCGCCGCGGCCGGGGTGCGGGTGATGAGCCGAGGCGAGTGCGAGTGCCGGCCGATCCGCTGCCCGGACGGCTCGAGGCCGGCGGACACGGACGGCGACGGCTGCGACGACGAGTGCATCCCCTGCCCGCAGATCGTCTGCCTGCCGGGCACCGAGCCCGTCGACCGGAACGACGACGGCTGCGCGGACGTCTGCACCGCACCCTGCAACGAGCAGTGTGACTGCTACTACAACGAGGCCCTCGAGTTCCCCAGGCCCTGCCCCCAGCCTTGCGCTGACTGCGGAAACTTCTGGACCTGCGTGGAGGGCGCCTGCGTGGCCCGCTGCGGCCGCATCCCGCCCGAGGCCCAAGACTGCGTCGAGCCCGGCTGGTGCGAGTCGAACGGCGATTGCGCGGACTTCGAGATCTGCGCCCGTGAGCCGGGCCGCTGCGAAGGTCCGGGCTGGTGCGAGCCGAGGCCCGACGGCTGCTTCGATTTCTACGCCCCCGTCTGCGGCTGCAACGGCCAGACCTACGAGAACGACTGCTTCGCCAGCGCCGAGGGCCAGAACGTCGCCCACGAGGGCCTCTGCGAGGAGCAGCAGCCCTGCGGCGGCTTCGTCGGCCAGCCCTGCCCGGGAGACCAGATCTGCGACCCGCCGCCCGGCCTCTGCTTCATCTTCGACATCGGGGGCGTCTGCGTGGAGCGGCCCGACGGCTGTGACGACGTCTGGGAGCCCGTCTGCAGCTGTGACGGGGAGACCTACCCAAACGACTGCGAGAGGCTCATGCAGGGGGCTGCAAAGAGCCACGACGGCCCGTGCGAGTGCAACCCAATCCTCTGCCCGCCCGGGACACGACCGGTCGATCGGGACTTCGACGGCTGCGACGACGACTGCCTGCCCTGCCGGCCTGTCGATTGCCCCGCCGGGACGGTGCCGGTGGACCTCAACGGCGACGGCTGCGACGACGACTGTGAGCCCTGCCCGGAGATCGTGTGCACCGGGGGAATGCCGGTGGACTTCGACGGTGACGGCTGTGACGACTTCTGCATGCCCTGTCCGCCCATCGAGTGCGCCCCCGGGACGATCCCGGTGGACGTGGACGGCGACGGCTGTGACGACTTCTGCCGGCCCACTCGCTGCGCCTCGAACCGCGACTGCGAGTCGGACCAGTACTGCGCGCGGGCGGTGGGCCGGTGCGAGGGCACGGGCCTCTGCCGCGCCCGCCCCGGCACCTGCACCCTGGAGATCGACCCGGTCTGCGGCTGCGACGGCCGGACCTACAGCAACGCCTGCGCGGCGGCGGCGAAGGGCGTCAACGTCGCCCACGAGGGCAAGTGCGCCGAGCAGGAAGCCTGCGGCGGGTTCCTGGGCATCGAGTGCCCGGACGGCTCCTTCTGCGAGTTCGAGCCCGGCACCTGCCTCGGCTTCGACATCGTGGGTAGCTGCGTCGAGATCCCCGACTCCTGCACGGAGGAGTTTGCCCCGGTCTGTGGCTGCGACGACGAGACCTACGGAAACGACTGCGAGCGCCGGAGCTTCGGCGTGCAGAAGGCCTACGACGGCCCCTGCGAGATCGTCTGCCCCGACGTGGAGATCGAGTGCGCCGACGGGCTCTTCCCCATAGACGAGGACGGTGACGGCTGCCTCGACACCTGCACGGCGGAGTGCGCCGAGATGTGCGACTGCTACGCCAACGAGGATCTCGAGTTCAGCGAGCCCTGCCTGCTGCGCTGCGCCAACTGCGGCAACTCCTGGCAGTGCAACGAGGGCATCTGCGAGCGCCGCTGCGGCCCGATCCCGCCCGAGGTCTTCGAGTGCGACGTGCCCGAGGTCTGCCTGCGCACGAGCGACTGCCGAGACGGCACCTTCTGCTTCAAGGACGACGGCCTCTGCAAGGAGGAGGGCGTGTGCCTGAGCACGCCCGAGTTCTGCCCGCCCTACGTGGACCCGGTCTGCGGCTGCGACGGGGTGACCTACAACAACGCCTGCGAGGCGAACGCCTTCGGGGTCTCCGTGCTCAGCCAGGGCCCGTGTGGCTGCAGGCCCATCAACTGCGTCGAGGGCGAGCCCGTCGACACCGACGGCGACGGCTGCGCCGACACCTGCCTGGAGAGCCCGTGCTGGGAGAACGAGCACTGCGGCCCGGGCGGCTACTGCCATCGCCCCGAGGGCGTCTGCGAGGGCGAAGGCTGGTGCGAGCCTGTTCCGCCCGTCTGTCCGTCGCTCTACGCCCCGGTCTGCGGTTGCGACGGCGAGACCTGGCCCAACGCCTGCATTGCGAACAGCGCGGGCGTGGGCGTGCTCCACGAGGGCGCCTGTGAGTGCATGGGCGAGGTCGACTGCGAGCCCGGCTTCGCGCCGGTCGACATCGACGGCGACGGCTGCGCCGACGAGTGCGTGGCGAAGTGCGAAGGCGTCTGCGACTGCTACGAGCGCCTCGGCATGGACTTCTCCACTCCCTGCGACATCGACTGCCCCTTCCCGCACTGCGGCAACTTCTGGGCCTGCGAGGAGAGTCGCTGCGTCGAGGGCTGCGGCGTCATCCCCGACGAGGCCAGGCAGTGCATGGAAGAGAGAGCCTGCGAGGTCAACGAGGACTGCCCCGACCGTCAGTACTGCGCGCGTACGGCCGGCACCTGCAACGGCCCCGGCCGCTGCACCGACAGGCCGCCGATCTGCGGCTGGGACTTCCAGCCTGTCTGCGGCTGCGACGGCATGACCTACCCCAACGCGTGCTCGGCCAACCAGCAGGGCGTCAACGTGCGCTCCAAGGGAGAGTGCGAGACCGGCGAGGAGGCCTGCACCGTGGATCTGCCCTGTGCCGACCCATCGCAGTTCTGCGAGCTGCCGGCGGGCACCTGCGGCGAGAACGGCGCCGAGGGCACGTGCACCCCGAGGCCGCTGATGTGCGACTTCGCGGAGGACAGCCCGGTCTGCGGCTGCGACGGCATGACCTATACGAGCGACTGCATCCGGCAGCTCAGGGGCACCTCGCTGCTCCACGAAGGCGCCTGCGGGAGCGATATTCCTATCCCCTTCCCGTAGGAGCCCGCCCGCGGGCTCCTACCCCTTGCCCTTGCCCTTGCCCGTGTCCCCGCCCGGGCTCGGCTCTCAGTAGTAAAACGTCGCCAGCCCCATGCCCGTGGCCGCGGCCTCGTGAATGAGCTTCCACAGCGGCGCCCACGGCGACACAGGGCTCGGCGCCTGGAGGCCGCCGAGCACCGCGGCCAGCCGGGTCAGCTCCGACCGGCGCAGAAAGCCCGTGCCCGGGTAGGAGGCGAGGGGCTCGATGCCCGCGATGGGGCGCACGAGGAGGCCCCGCTTGAGATCGAAGCCGTCGCCCAGCTCGACGGTGCCCATCTCGACGCCCGCCGACTCGACCATGTCGGTCAGCTCGGCGAGGGTCATGTCGCGGAGGGCGGAGCGACCGGCGCGGCCCAAGATGATGGGATCGCCGAGGTGGTAGCAGAGCACCTCGAGGGCGTAGCCGACGTTGGTGGTGCGGTCCTCGAAGTACTCGGGAGGGGCGACCACGACCCACTCGAGGGCCTCGTCCAAGGAGAGCAGGTTCTGCCCCGAAGCGTGGGCGTTCAGCCAACGATCGTTGAGCTCTATTGGGCCCGCGAAGCGCTTGCGCACGGCCTTGAGGAGGCCGAGGTCCTTCGAGCCCACGGTCTGCTCGAGCTTCTCGATGTCGACCGCGTATCCGTACAAACCGTGTGCCATTTGGAGCTCCTCAAGAACCGCAGCCGGGGGTGGTCCGACCGTCGCTCGGCACGTGCCGGACAGTCATGGCTACGATGTAGGCGTCGTAGGGGCCTGTGTTGACCACCTGGAAGAAGAGGGGTTGGCTCACGCAAGGCCCGTGGATCTCCACCCTGTGCGCGAGGTAGCCGTCCCCGGACGGGGCCGTCCGCAGCACGCCGTCGGCCGAGCGTTGGGCAGCCGGCGTGTAGGAGTAGCCGACCGGGTTGCCCTTGCGCCAGGCGACCTCTATCCGGGAGGAGGTGTCGGCGCCGAGCAGGTCGACACACTGGAGGGCGAAGTCGATCTGGATGCCCTGGCCCTCCGGCGCCTTCTGAGCCTCGTACTGGAGTGGAGCGGGCACTCCGCCGTCGAAGGCGGGGAGCCCCGCCTGGAGGGTGCCGGGCACCCAGAGCGGAGCGTGGCCGTCGACGGCCATGAAGCTGCGCAGGGGCGCCGTGCGCCGGCAGTTCCGAACGCCGTGGGCGTCAAGCGTCGACCTCAGCTCCGCCGCCGCCAAGGCGCCCGAGTCCCTCTGGGTGATCAGCTCGAGGGCCGTCGCGAAGGCGTCGTAGCCGGAGTCACCTCCCAGCGAGAGCACCGCGTTGAGCACGATCTTCCCGGTGGCCTCGTTCCCGCCGAGGGCCCCGCGCGCCGCCCAGAGAGCCGAGGCCGGCACCTGACCGTCGGCGTGGGGCTCTCCCTCGATGTGGTCGGGGCACTTGAAGGCGAAGGAGAGGTCCCGGCGGAAGTCGAGGCGGTACAGGTGCCCGAGGGCGTAGGGGCCGACGACGGGCTCGCCCTCCAGCAGGGCCGTGAAGAGGTCCGCCATGCCCTCGTGGAGCGACGTGGGCAGGTGGTCGAGGCCGTAGCCGTCGGTGCGCGGGTGCACGAAACGCTCCGGGCCCATGACCGCGTGGCCGTACTCGTGGAAGACCACCGTGCTGTCGTAGGAGAAGTCGATCTTGTCCCCCTGGCCGAAGACCAGCATGCCGGCGCCGCGGTCGAGGTCTGTGAAGATGCCCGGGAGGCCCAGGCCGGGGCCCGCGTAGAAGGCGTTGTTGAGGGGGTGCCAGATCTGGATCGTGTTGATCTGGAAGTTGACCACCAGGGGGATGGTGGCGGGCAGGCCCGCGTGGCCGAGCCTCCCGAAGAACCTGGAGACACGCTGGGCGTGGTAGTAGGTGTTGACCTCGGCGAAGCCGTCGTCCTGGGTCGTATGGTCGAAAGGCGCCGAGTGGCTCGTGAAGCAGCCGCGCTTGTCCCCCCTGACCGTGTGGGCGGGGGTGCAGAGCCGTACGTCGGTGTCCTCGATGAGGCTCCCGCCACGGCTGGTGTCGCAGCCCCAGACCTCGACCTCGGGGCTCACGAGCTCGACCCCCTCTTCGCGAGCGAGGTCGGGGAGCACCACCTCGGTGAGCTCGTGCTTGGTCACGTGGCTTGCGCGCGCGAAGACCAGCGCCCCGCCGGCCTGCGTGCAGGCCTGCCCGCCCTCGTAGTCGAGCAGCTCGGTGTTGTGGCTGGGTTTGTCGGGCGGTGCGCAGGCGCCGCCGCAGAGCAGGACCAATCCGACGAAGATGCGCGGTCCTGATTGTGGGCTCCACATGAGCAGAATGCTACCCCATCACGGCGGCGGAACAAGCTCGCAGGTCGGGCGCATCCACATGAAGGCCGTCCCCCTCGCGGGGAGCTCGTCCGGAAGGGTGAGCCGCCCGCTCTCGACACGTCGCACCGGGACCGAGAGGCGCGCGAAGGCCGCCCCGGGCTCGAGCAGGTCAAGGTCGACGCCCGGCTCTCGAAGGTGCATGAGCACGGCGCAGCGCACCTCCGCGGCCCTGGCGAGGGCCTCGGCCTCCTCCGGGCCGATGGTGAAGTGCCCGCCGGCCGGTACGAGCAGGAGATCCACGTGCCTGCAGAGCTCGACTACGTGCGGGTCGACGGTGCCCAGATCTCCGGCGTGCGCGATCGTCAGCGCGGCCCCGCTTCCGAGATCGAGGCTGAGCTTCAGGCTCCGCGTGAAGCCCATCTTGGCTCCGCCCTCCTTGTCGTGGGGGCTCGCACACAGATCGAGCTTCGCGCCTGGCCACGAGCCCGGCTCCTCGACGAAGGGGGCGTCGGTCCAGGCCGGGTCTCGCCACGAGTGATCCTCGTGGGCGTGGGTAGAGAGCACGACGAAGGGCTCCAACACCGGCAGCGCGAGGCGCATGCGGCCGCCGAGCCCCCCCGGACGGTAGGGGTCGAAGAGCCACGCGCGGCCGCGCCCGTCGTTCAGGGAGAAGCAGGCGTGCCCGTGGCGGACGAGCTCTACGCTCCGCACCCCATTCAAGCGTGGCTCTCCCTCAAGGCACGGTCGCCGACGAGGGGGGGTCGAAGTAGCCGATGTAGGGGAGGTTCCGGTAACGCTCGTCGAGATCGAGCCCGTAGCCCACGACGAAGTGGTTCGGGATCGTGAAGCCGGGGTACTTGACCGGCACCTCCACGCGCCGGTTCGCCGGCTTGTCGAGCAGGGCGCAGACGTCGATGCTCCGCGGCCCTCGCGTCGAGAGGTTCTCGAGGATGTAGCGGAGGGTCAGGCCGGTGTCGACGATGTCCTCGACCACCAACACGTGCATGTCGGTCAGCGGCTGGCTCAGGTCGCTCGTTATGCGCACGACGCCGGTGGTCTCCGTGCCGCCGGCGTACGAGGAGACCCCGAGGAAGTCGACCGAGATCGGGAGGCTCACGTTCCGGACGAGGTCGGCGAGGAAGGGGAACGCGCCCTTGAGCACGCCCACGAGCACGAGCCTGCCCTCGCCGTAGTCCTCCGAGATCTTTGCGCCGAGCTCCGCGCACTTCTCGGCGATCTGCTCTGCGCTGTAGAGGACCTTGAGGGTGGAGGGAACCTCCATCATGGACAGTCTCCGGCTCGGGGTGGTCGATGCCGCCGGTTTTAGTCCATCTGGAGATGGCGCGCACGCGAGGTGGGCTGAGGCGCGCGCCTCAGCATCGCTCGCAGATTGCCTCCAGACGCTCGAGGTAGCCGGCGCTCGCGGGGCCGGGATCGCCCCCGAGGCGGCGATCCCAGAAGTGGCGGGCGAGGAGAAGGGCGTCCGTGGCGTCGTCCCTGCCCGTCGCCTTCGCGAAGGAGGCCTCGCGCATGAGGGCCGCCGCGTAGAGGAGCGCGCAGGCGTGGTCTCCGACCCGCCGGACGAGGAGGGTTGCTAGCTCGGGCGGAGAGTCCTTCAGGTGCTTGCACTCCGCTCGCACGACCTCGAGCTCGGCCTCCGCGGCCCCGTGGAGGGCGGAGAGCTCCGCGTCGCCTCCCGGGTCGACCTTCGAGATCAGGTCTCCGAGGGAGTCCAGGAAGGGGAGGTCCATGTCGCGCGTGCCCGCGTCTCGAAGCCACTGCACGAAGAGGGTGTTGTGGGTGCCCTCCCAGTTCTCGGCGACGACGTTGTCCCGGAGCAGGCGCGGCAGCACGCTGAAGGTCTCGACGGTGCCGTTGCCGCCCAGGACCTCGATGCCCTGGTTGCAGACCTCGTGGCCGTACCTGGCCGAGAGGGTCTTGTTGAGGTTGACGGCCATGCGCTGGGCGGCGCGGGCCTCTCTCGTGTCTCCTCCCTGGCGCTCGATGCGGTCCTGGGCGGCGAGCAGGTGCAGGCAGCCCGCGCGAACGGCCGCAGTGTCGCTGCGCATCGCCGCGAGGGTCTCCCGGATCAGCGGGTAGCGAGCGATGGGCGCGCCAAAGGCGCCGCGATGCCGTGCGTAGGTCCACGCGACGATGGTGGCCCTGCGCATGCCGCCGACCGAGCTCAGCGCGTTGTAGACCCTGGAGGTGTGGATGACGTTGCTCATCATGTTCTTGAAGCCGTCGCCCACCTCGCCGACGTGCCATGCCTTCGCGTCTGCGAGCTCCACCTCGGCGGTCGGCATCGAGCGCGTGCCCACCTTGTCCTTGAGGCGCCACAGGCGGATCCCGTTGGGGCTCCCGTCCTCGTTACGGAGCGGCATCAAGAAGAGCCCGAGGCCCTTCGTGCCTCCCGACCCTCCCTCGAGGCGAGCGGTCAGCAGGCCGATGTCCGCGCCGATGTTCGAGCAGAACCACTTCTCCCCGCTCAGCCTGAACTCCCCGGGCTCGTCGCCGGGGGTGGCGACCGTGGAGTTCGCGCCTACGTCGGAGCCGCCCTGCACCTCGGTCAGGAACTGCGCGCCGTGCAGGCGCTTGTCGTAGTCGGACACCAGGAAGCGCTCGAGGTACCGGTCCCGCAGCTCGGGCCCGGCGACGTGGAGGAGCACCTTGACGAGGCCCGCCGTGCACGCGACCGGGCAGTTGTGCCCGGCCTCTCCGTTGAGCGAGGAGAGGTAGAAGAGCGAGAGGGCCTTCACGTTCGGCCAGCGCTCGTCCCTATAGGAGGAGATCACGCCGCCCTCGTAGATCGCGCGCCCCACCACGTCGTAGGTCGGGTGGTGCACCACCACGTCGGTGCGCCGGCCGACCGCGTCGCAGGCGTCGATGCGCGGGAGGTTGGCGTGCAGGTTGTTCTCGCGCACCGCCGCGTCGACCTGCGCCATCTCGGCGCCCATGCCGGCGAGCCTCTCCTCGAAGGCCCTCAGGTCGTCTGCACCGAGCTGCAAGGCCAGCCCGCGGGCGAGCCCGTCGTCGGCGAGGTAGTAGTTGTCGGGCTGGGCCTCGAGCCAGTCCACGAGGTCCGCCCGTCCGGCGGCAATAAGGTCTTCGCTCATGTGCTCACTCCGTGTTGGTCTCCCGCGCGACGGCGCAGGTCGCCTCGTTCATGCATATCGTGATGTCGATGCAGGCCCGGCCCGGGCAGCCCTCGAGGTGGGCCAGGGCTTCTTCCCGCAGTATGGGGGCCACCGACATGCAGGTGGCTACGGCCTGGTTGACGCGATCGTCTGGAGCCTGGCAGTCGCGCAGAGCTCCGGCGACGGCCTCGCAGGCTTCGGTCGCGCTCATGGTGGCCGCGGTGCTCGCGGCCTCTCCCGCCACCTGGGCCACGCAAAGCTCGGCGAGGTCCTGGCTTCCCGACACCTCCGCACATCCGGTGGACTCGATGCACGCGCCGATGGTCCGCAGGGGCACGGCGTCGAAGACATAGGTCGACCTCGTGCAGCCGGCGAAGCAGTCGGGTGCCTCGGAGCAGGCGCCGACCTTCTCGCAGAGGTCCGCGCAGTCGAGCTTCACCAGGGCTCCCTCGTAGGGACAGGTGCCGGCGAAAGGGTCGGCCGGGTCGAAGACGTCCGCCCCGGCGTCGGCGCCGTCGGAGGAGCGGCTCGATCCGGCTCCGCACGAGCACAGGGCCAGCGCCGACACGAGCGCCAACCAGCTGAGTCGTGCGCCTCTCATCAACGGCTCCGGAAGGAGTTCGCGACGACCCAGGGGTAGGTCACGTCAGCGAGGTCCGCGCGCGACTTCAGCGCTCGGCGCAAGTGAAGCGGCCTCACGTGCACCTCCGCGCGCACGACGGCGTCTTCGGGCATCGCCAGGCGAATCAGCTTGCCCTCGTCACCGGCGACCTCGGTCTCCAAGATGGTCTCACGCCCCTCGTCGCCGATGGCGTAGATGCGCACGAAGAGCTCCGCCTCCGCGCCCTCGGAGGGCTCGAAGACCGGGTGCAGGGGCGGCTCGACGACAGGGACGCGCAAGAACACCTCCTCGAGCTTGTCCCCGTCGGGCTCGGGCGCTCCCATCTCCACCCAGGCGCCGGAGGCCGTGCGGGCCACGAAGTCGAAGCCTCGCGGCTCGCCGAGCACGTCGAAGGAGATGAAGAGCCGGTGCTCGCGGAGGGTGTCGCGCACGGTGTCGGGTGTGAGCGGGGCCTCGTCAGGCACGAGCAGTCGGTTGGTGATCCAGCGGAAGGTGCGGGCGTAGGAGTCCAGGCGATCGCCGTCGTTGAGGAGGAGCCAGCCTCCCTCCTCGAGGATCGCGGCGAGGTTGGGGACCTGCTCCCGCAGCTGAGGACAGAGCATGGCCAGCTTGCCGCCGGGCTCGCACCAGGGCTCGAGCACGACGTTCTCGTGGGTGTCGGTAGCCGCCCACCCCAGGTAGCGGCGCTGCGCCAGCACGCGGTCCCAGCGCTCGTAGGGAACCTGGGGAGCAAGGTCGAGCATGCCGAGCAGCGCGGTGTCCCCCTCGGGGGTGCCGTCCTCCTGCGACAGGAACGCGTCGAAGCCCATGAGCCGGTCGATCTTGGTGCCGAGGATCTGCATGGCGTTGGCGTGGAAGTTGTACACGTCGAGGCCCTCGATGTGTTCGTGCACCAGGCCCTCCACCGTGACCACGTCGTCCTCGGAGTGGGTCACGAGGGGCACGGCGCCGGCGTCCACCGCCGCCTCGAGGTACTCCGCCGCCCGCTCGTCATCGATCTCCACGTCGTAGAGGCTCAGGTCTTGGAGGTGGTGGTCGAAGCCGACCGGCATGATCTTGGAGCCCTCACAGCCGACCATGAGGAGCGGGCGTGCCACCTCGGCCGCTTCGCCGGGGCAGCCGAGCAGGTTGCCGTTGGGCTCTCCCGGCGCGTGCAGGAGGAGCTCGTCCCCGGCGGCCTCCTCGTAGAGCAGGAGGCGCTCGAAGGAGAAGTCCTTCATGTGGTTCTCGTGGTCGGTCAGCAGGGCGACGTCGATTTGCTCACGGCAGAGCGCGTCTCGGAGCCTGTCGTTGCAGTGCTTCTTCGGCTCTCCGTGCTCGTCGAGAGGCTCGTCGTCGCAGGCGTCATGAGAGAACGCGCTGTGCAGGTGGATGATGCTTTTGAGCTGACGCCAGCCGCGCTCTGCGGGGGTCTTCGGGCAGGGCGCGGAGGTGGCGGGGCAGGGGTCGGGGGCCGGAGCTCCACTGTCGGCGTCACTCTCGGCGGCAGAGCCGCCCTGGGGGTCCGGAGTCAGGGGCCCGGGGTCCGGAGTCAGGGGCCCGGGGTCGGGGGTCAGGGGCCCGGGGTCGGGGGTCAGGGCGCCGGTGTCTCCGGCGGCGGGTCCTGGAGCGGAGGATGGCAGGTCCCGCTCCTCTCCGGAGGTGTCGTCGCTCGAGCAGGCGGCGAGGGTCGCGACGAGGAGGAGGGCAACGCAGCGCTTCAGCATGGCGGGCAAGCTAGCGTCTGCCGGTCTGTGCGACAAGCCATTCATTGACTGTGCTCCGGCCCTGGGTCAAGGTGAAGGCTCTTGCCCAACCGACGGGTGTGGAGGGTCAGAGTCGCTCCCATGAAGCAGGTCGAGATCTTCATCCTTGGATGCGGAAAGACCGCCCGAGAGCTGATCCGGCGGCTGGATCACCACTGGAAGGTGACCGTAATAGATCTCGTGCCCGAGCTCTTCGAGAAGGTGGGGCCGAGGCCCAACGTGACCTTCGTGCAGGGGGACGGCACCAGCGAGATGATCCTGCGCCGGGCGGGCGCAGAGCGAGCGCAGTACGCGGTGGCGTGCTCGACCGACGACGAGGCGAACACCGCCTTCTGCACCCTGATGCGGCGCCGCTTCGACACGGCCCGCATCGTGGCCCTCGGCGCCAGCGAGGAGGCCGTGCGCGCCCTCAGCGACATCGGCGTGGTGACCATCAACCGCGCCGCCGCGTGCGCCGCGCTCATGCGCAACCGCATCGAGACCGGCATCGCCGAGGCGATAGGCGTCGGGGCGGGGCAGGGCGAGCTCTTGGAGGTCATCCTCCACGAGAGCTCCTACTACGCGGGCCTCACCCTCGGCGACCTGCCCACGAGGGACTTCCGCGTGGCGGCTGTCTACCGGGGCGAGAACCTGCTCCTGCCGGACTCGGAGGTCGTGCTGATGCCCGGCGACCGGGTGCTGCTCATCGGGAACCCCGGCGTGCTGCGCGGAGTGGCCGAGGCCTTCCTGAGCGGCGACCTCCAGTTCCCGCGGCAGTACGGCGAGCGTGTGCTCGTCCCGGTCTTCCCCTTCCTGCTGCCAAGCCAGAGCACCCTCGAGGAGGCCGTGCACCTGGTGCGATCGAGCCGCGCGAGCGGCATCGACGCGGTGCCCTTCGTCGAGGGCGACCGGGACGAGGAGCTCACGCGCCCCGTCGTCGAGAGGCTCGAGGCCCTCTGCGAGGCGGGCGACATCGGCCTCCACGTCTCCGATCCGCGGCGCAACCCGCTGCAGACCCTCTCCGAGCTGACCAACGGCCGAAAGGTCGGCATCGTCGTGCTGCCCCCGGAGCCCATAAGCGTCTACAAACGAATCTTCGGCATCTCGTTCACCTCGAGCGTCGTCAACTCCGTCCACTCACCGGTGCTCATCGCTCGCGCGTCCTTCCCCTACCGCTCCCTCGTGGTGCCCTGCGTGAGCGTCGCGGAGAGCCGGCGCGCCCTTGAGATCGCCGTCGACGTCAGCCGCATGGTCGAGGAGGGCGCGCGCGTCATCGCCCTGAGGGTACACAACCGCCTCTTCCCGCAGCGCCGCGGCGGAGACGGGGGGCCCTCCAAGCTCGAGCTCTTTCTCCTCGAGCTCGCCAAGCTCCACAGGAAGGAGGTCGAGGTGAGCAGGGCCGAGGGCAACCCGATCGTGGTGACGGTCGAGCGCTCGGAGCCGCGGTCCTCGCTCGTGATGATCGAGACCTGCCGCATCGAGCCCCACACCATCTTGAACCCCGACGTGGTCTTCCACATCGCGCACCGGGCGCGCTCCTCGGTGCTGATCCTCCCCCGGGAGATCGAGCTTGTTGACTGAGGCCGCCTCCGGGCTCCCGCCGGCCGTCGTCCTGGCCACGGCGGAAGGTGCCGGCCACGCCGCCATGCCCGACCTCACGGCCTTCGGGATCATCCTGGCGGGCATCTTCTTCGTGCCGCTGCTCTCACGGCGGGCGCGCGTCCCGGTGGTCGTCGGAGAGATCCTCTTCGGCGTGCTGCTCGGAGACTCGGGCCTCAAGCTCATCGGCACGACCGAGTGGCTCAGCATCCTCGCCGAGTTCGGCCTGCTCTTCCTGATGTTCATCGCGGGGCTCGAGATCGACTTCCGCAAGATCCTCGGCCGCAGGAAGCTCGACGCCTTCATAGCCTTGACGATCTACGCCCTCTCCTTCGTGCTCGCGGTCCTCGCCATGCAGGCCCTGGGCATGTCGCCTTTCTTGGGGCTCATCATCTCGGCCACCGGCGTGGGCGTGGTCATCCCCGTCCTGCGCGAGCTCGGCGCGGGCGAGACCCGCTTCGGCCGCCTCATCCTGCTGGCCTCCCTCATCAGCGAGTTCATCACGCTGCTCGTGGTGGTCGTCTTCGACGTCTTCGTCACCCACGGCTTCAGCCTGCGCCTGCTCCCCATCTTCGGCGTCGCCTTCTTCCTGATCCTGGTCCTGGAGGTGCTGCGCTCCCTCATCTGGTGGTTCCCGGAGCGTTTCCGCGTGCTCTTCGCCGAGGACGACCCCGCCGAGATGGGCATGCGCTTCTCGCTCTTCCTGCTCGCCCTCTTCGTCGTGGTCAGCGCCCTCGCCGGCCTCGAGCCCGTGGTGGGCGCCTTCCTCGCCGGCATCACCCTGGCCGCCCTGTTCCCGGACCGCCGCATCCTCGACCACAAGTTCCTGGCCATGGGCTTCGGCTTCCTCATCCCCATCTTCTTCATCCACGTCGGCCTGCGCTTCGAGCT
>CAZQPP010000106.1:0-18509 GCA_964594295.1 uncultured Myxococcales bacterium
GGGTTTCTGGCTAACCGCTAACAGCTAACAGCTAACAGCTAGATCAAAGACTAGGCGCGCGTCCCATGGGACAGCGCTGAAGGTCCCATGGGACGGTGCGGCGGCAGCTCGTGGCCGATCGCGAGGCCGCGCACCACCGCGCACCCCATAACCAGCCGACAACACAACACAATCCAAGAGCAGCCCTGGCGACCGCGGGAGGCCTGCTCGGCCGGCACGCCGCTTGCGGAACGGGAGGGAGCAACCGCCACCCGCTCCCGCTCGTTGGTGCCATCATGAACACGCTGCTTCGACGCCTCCCCCGACCCGTGGTCGCGCTCGCGTTCCTCGCCGCCGCGCTCCTCGCCTGGCCCCTCACCGCCGCCCGCGCCGACGCGCCCAGCGCGCCCGAGATCCGCGTCGACGCGCCCGACTACGCGCCCCGGCAGCTCGGCGACGACGACCCCACCAAGATCGGCGACGCCGGCGACTGGGACGTCTCGCCGTCCGGCGCCTTCACCTACAGCGTGCCGATCGACGTCCCGCCTCTGCCGGGTGGTGGCTCGCCCAACCTGCGCCTCGTGTACGACTCCCAAAGCAGGCGAAACGGGGTCCTGGGCTACGGATGGAGGCTGGCCGGCATCCCGGCCATCGTGCGGGTAAACGTCGGCCGCGGGATCGCTTACGACGGCGGCGACACCTTCGCCTTCGCCCCGGGCGGCTACGGCACCACGCCGTCGCGCACCCACCACCTCGTGGACGTCTCCTCGAGCGGGCGCTTCGGCGCCGGGCCTCGCACCTACCATATGCGCCGCGACAACATGCACCGCTTCTCGGCGCACCCGGCTCGCTCGGGGACCTGCGCCCACGACCACTGCGTCTGGATCATGGAGGACGGGCGGGGCAACAAGTGGTTCTTCGGCGGCGACCCCAACGGCTTCCGCGTCGTCGACCACACGGTCTTCGAGGAGCACGGCAGCTACGTCCCGGGCTGGCCCGACTCGCGGGTTCTCCTCGGCGAGAAGGGCTGGCTCCTGAGCCGCTTCGAGGACGCCCACGGAAACGGCTGGTCGGTGCACTACGACAGGACGGGCGGCGCCGTGCGCCCGGACCGCATCACCTACTTCGACGCCGGCAGCAGGCTCCAGGCGCCACACGAGATCGAGCTCCGCTACACGCCTTCGCGCCCCGACCCCGTGCGCGCGCCCTACCTGGCGGACCGCCTCCTCGAGCGCATCGTCGTCAAGTTGCGCCGCCGGGTGCTGCGCCAGGTGCAGCTCGGCTACGAGCAGAGCCCGGTTTCGGGGCGCAGCCGCCTGCGCACGGTCCAGCTCCTCGACCCCCAGGGGAGCTCAGCGGGCATGCCGCCTCTGACCTTTGACTGGAGCGACGGAGGCGACGTGCGCGGGGACCTCGTCGAGCTCGTCGAGCACCGGCCCGAGATGATGTTCCAGGGGACGCCTGCCGGGGCCGATTTCCCGCCCCAGGTGCTCGTGGGCGACGTCAACTGCGACGGCAGGGACGACGTCGTGCGCTTCTTCCACGGCGCTGTGCAGAGCGCGAGCGGCCAGGGGGACGCTCGCCTCCTCGCGACGCGAGTCCAACAGGCCCACGGGAGCGCGGACGGCCTCGGCCCCGCGCGCACTGACGAGACCTTGGTGCCGTGGCCGCAAGGCACCGATGACGACTATGACCACGCGCCCCACCGTGAGCGCAATGCGCTGCTCGCAGACATCAACGGAGACTCCTGCGCCGACCTCGTGACGGTCGGCTTCGACGGAGACCACGTCGCCGAGATCACCTACCGCTTCGGAAACCCCGACGGGCTCGAGTCCCGCGAGAGCAAGCGGGTGCGGAGGCTGGGTCACGCCGCTTGCGAGCAGTATGCGTCGCGGCACGGGCTGCACCACTGCGGGAGCTTCGACCACGCCTGGCGGGCCCTCGTCGGTGACGTGGACGGCGACCAGCGCCAGGACATCGTGCTCGTCAACGCCAAGCATGGCGACCTGATCTACGCGCTCGGTCGCGACGACGGCCTACTGCTCGACAGCACGACACGGGCTCGGAGGTGGGAGCGCGACCTGAGCTTCCCCGAGTGCTGGACTGTGACCAGTGACTTCGGTCCTTGCGTCACCCTCCAAAACGTGGCCCTCGCCGACATCAACGGCGACGGTGCCGACGACTTCGTCGCCCACTACCTGCGCGTCGCGGAGAGCTCCAGCTACCACGAGGGGGTGCTCAAGCTTGCCTACGCCTTCGGAGGCGGCTCGCGGCCCCTCGAGGTGGTCCGAGAGGTCTGGCGGCTCCAGGACCACTTCCTGTGGAGCTCCGCGCTTCGCCTCGGCGACTTCGACGGCGACGGCCGGGACGACCTGCTCAACACCTACAGCGGCTACTCGAGCCCCAACTCCAACCAGCCCCTCGGCCGCGAGATCCTGCTCTCCCTCGGAGCGGCGGTGGGCACCCCCGGGGCCTCCGCGCCCACCTACCCGCGCGTGTTCCCGGGGTGGGACGTGCAGCACCTGGTGGAGTCACGCCTGAAGTGCGACCAGGACGGCGGCGACTTCGAGCACGGCCGGCAGCCGGCGGGCTCGCCGGGCAGCAGAGGTTGGAGCGCCCTGGTGGGCGACCTGGACGCCGACGGCTGCGACGACCTCGTCGCCGCGTACCGCGGGCCCGGCGGCACGGACACCGACGCCATCTTCGGCCGGCCCGACGGCACGCTCTCGAACGTCTCCCACCTGCAGGACTCCAGCTCCCCGGCCGCCAAGGAGTGGAGGCTGCACCTCGCCGACGTACACGGTGACGGCATCAAGGACATCCTTTGGAGCTACCACGGCGACGCGGGCTTCTACCTGCGCTACCTGCCGGGCGGCGCGGGCGGACGGGGCTCCAGCGTGACTGTCTTCGCGAGCCCCGACAGCGTCGACCCCGAGGAGGACACGATCTCCGAGCACGGCCGCCAGGTGCTCTTCCCGGACCTCAACGGTGACGGCAAGCGGGACCTCCTGGTCCTCACCCCCCACGACCGAAGCCCCAGCTCCCCGAACCTGGTGGGCGACCCGCACAGCCTCGCCGTCCGCTACGCCGTCTCCACGCCGTCGCCGGTCGACGTCATCGAGGGCGTGCGCAACGGTTGGGGCGGCACCATCTCCGTCGTGCACGAGTCCGCGGTGGACCACGCCGGCGCCATCCTCCCGGAGCGCCGAAGCTGTGGCGCCGACTCCGGGGCCGACACCCAGACCGAAGGCGCGTGCGGCTACGCCGACAACACGGCACGCTACCTGGCCGAGCGGGTCGTCACGGAGGACGGCCACGGGCCCTCGAGCACCGTCGAGATCTCCTTCCAGAACGGCCGCTACCAGCCCGGCACCATCACCGAGCGTGGCGGGCTCGGCTTCGAGGTCGTCACGTCCAACGACCTCGGCACGTCCAAGGCCACCCGGGCTACCTACCGCCAGGACGGCAACTTCCGCGGACACAAGAGCGTCGAGGAGATCCTCGCGGCCGGGCAGCCGGTGCGCGTCGCGCGGCACTCCTACGCCGAGCGGGACATCTGGGCCATCCCGGGCGGCCCGACGGCCATCTTGCACACCGAGGTCAGGAGCGAGGAGCTCGAGGGCGGCGTCCTGGTGCACAGCGGGCACAGGGAGATCGGCTACGACGTGTTCTTGCGCAGGAGCTACGTGCTCGACGAGGTCGACGGTGACCAGAGGACGACGATCACGCGCTACTGGAGCGACGCGGGCCGCTGGCTGCTCGATCGCGTGCGCTCCCGCCGCACGACCCACGACTCCGGGGGCGGGCTCGTCTTGGACTGGGACCGCTACAGCTACGACCCGGCCAAGCCCGTAGGCCTCGTCCTGCACGAGCGCCTCCTCTTCGACGAGGCCGATCAGGCGCGCTGCGGGGACATGGTCGACGAGTGCGCGGCGGCCGCGGCCTCGGGCTCTGCGCGATGGGTCACGGTGGCCTCCGGACACGTCTACGACGTCTTCGGCAACCTCGAGCAGGTCAGCGACGCGCTCGGGCATGTGTCTTCGAGCACCTACCACCCTGTCTTCCCCTCGAAGGTGCGCACGAAGACCAACGCCCTGGGGCACGTCACGACCTACGCCTACGACGACCTCGGCCGCCTCGAGTCCGTCACCGACGCCAACGGCCAGGTCAGTCGCACGGAGCACGACAGCTGGGGGCGCAAGGCTCGCGTCTTCGGTCCTTTCAGCGGAGTCCCGGCCAGCGGCCAGCGGTGGTGGAGCTACTCGAACCCTGCCTCGTCGGCGCTCAACTACAGCGACACGAACGAGCTCTTGGACGAGAGCTTGCGGTCGCGGCGAACCCGGCATCTCTTCGACGGCTTCGGCGAGGCCTACGAGCGGCGGACCTACGGCAGTGACGGCTGCGTGGTGCGCGAGATGCGGGAGGTCGCGTACGAGGGCAGCCCTTCCACGCGGGTCGTGCGGACGTCCAACAGGGCCTGCTGGCGTGAAGACCTCTCCTCCGGGCTCACGGCGCTCGAAAGCAGGCTTCTCGGCCTCTCGGGCGATCAGGACAAGGCGCCTGTGGCGACGGCTGTGGAGCTCTCGCCCAGCGAGGCCGTCATGTGGAAGGAGGTGCGCCATGACGCGGCCGGCAGGCCTGCCGCGGTGACGCTGCTCGACAGCGACGGGGACGTCGTGCGGCGCCTTCGCACCATCGTCTACGGGAGCGACGGAGCCGTTCGGATCAGTGACGCCCGTGGAAACACCGAGACCTGGTACCTCGACGGCCGCGGCCGCGTCGAATTCCGTGTCGACGCCTTCGGCATGCCGACGCGCTACACCTTCGACGGCGCCGGGCGCGTGCGCTCGGTCCTGCTCCCGCCGGGCGAGCGCGCACGGGAGATCGAGCTGCGCTACGACTCCTGGGGACGGCTGCGCTCGGTGAGCGACGACGCCACCGGCACCACGCGCTACGCCTACGACGACGCGGGGAACATCGAGCTGCGCACCAACGCCGCGCGGCAGTCGCTCCGCTGGATCTACGACGACCTCGATCGCGTGCTCTTCGTGCTCGACGGCCGCTGCACGAGCTTCGGAGAGACCGGAGCAGACAGCCTGGTCTCCTTCAAGGGCTCCAAGGGAGGCCTCGACGAGGTCGCGGCGCGACTCGCTGAGGGTGCTGTCTGCGATCCGCTCCGGGCCTACACCTACGACGACGAAGGCGTGCCGAACGGCCTCGGACGACTCTCCTCGGTGGAGCACGCCACCGGCAGCCTGGAGGTGCTCGCCTACGACGCGATGGGCAGGCTGACGGAGCGCCTCGACACGCTCGACGGGCTCCCGGGCTCCTACACGTCGAGCTTCGCCTTCGACTGGAGCGGCAGGCTGACTCACGTCGTCCTCCCCGACGGCTCCGTCCAGGAGAACGAGCACGACAACCGCGACAACGTGCGTCGCGTCCTCGTAGACGGCCGGGAGCTTGCCAGCTACCGGGAGCACAACGGCAACGGGCGCCCCCGGCTCCGCGTCACGGCCGACGGCAGCTCCACGGAGATCGACTACGACGACGAGGGGCGCGTCCACACCCTCCTGACCTCCGCTCCCGCCGGCGAGGCGCTCACCGACCTCGTCTACGCCTACGACCCCGAGGGGAACGTCGACCACATCATCGACCACCGCTGGGGCAGGACCTCTCTGACGGGCTTCGCCCCGAAGAAGGGCATCTCGACGTCGGCGAAAGGCGGCACGAAGCTCGGCGCGCTGGGCAGCATCAGCTCAGCGCCGCAGTCGTGCACGCACGGCGACGGGGGCGGCGGCTTCGACTACGACGCCATGAACCGCCTGGTCTACGCCGAGAGCGGCTCTCGGCCCGCCCTGAGCTACCGCTACGACGCGCAAGGCAACCTGCGACAGAAGGGCTCGCTCGGGTTCCGTTACCAACGCTCGGGCTCGGATCTATGGGTCCTCGGGCAGGAGGGCCGCCGCTACCGCTCCATCGCCTCGGTGGACGCGGCGGGCCGCCGGCGCTGGCTCTGGAGCGACCTCGGCCGCAAGGGACATTGGGTCTACGAGCAGTACGCCTACGACCTCTTCGACCGCCTCGTCGAGGTCAAGGAGAACGGCCGCCGTGTCCTCGAACACGGCTACAACCACGCCGGCCACCGCACCCTCAAGGTCTCGACGGACAGCAGGGGCGTCACCACCACCACCTACTCCCTGCTCGCCGGCGTCTACGAGGTCCGGGCGAGCAGCGCGGACCCCGGCGTCCTGGTGCCCTCGCGGGTCATCCGGGGCCCCGACGGTGTGGTCGCCACGCTCACGGGCTCGACCTCACGGGGGATGCCGTCGGTGTCACAGGTCACCGCGGCCCGGTGCTCGCGCTTGTCGGGAAGCACCTCCGCCGGGGTGCCGTCGGGCACCTACTACCACCACCTCGACAGGCAGGGCTCGACCGTGACCCTCACCGACGCATCGGGCGGCGAGGTCTCGCGGCTCGTCTACCGCCCCTACGGCGAGCTCGACCGTGACGACAGCACCGGCTTCGCCCTGGCCACCCGCACCTACACCGGGCAGCTCCAGGACGACGAGACGGGGCTCCTCTTCTACGGCGCCCGCTACTACGACCCCAAGTCAGCGGCCTTCCTGACCGCCGACTCCATGCTCTACGTCGCCGGCCTCGGCGCCCTCGGGCACAACCGCTTCGCCTACGCGCTCGGGAACCCCTTCGCTTACAACGACCCGACGGGGCACGAGCCGGCGCCGGCGGACTCCCCCAACACGAGCCGCACTCCTATCCTGGCCAGCGACTGGGGGATGTGCACACCGAACGAGCCGGGCGGCCCGATGATGTCGCTTCCCACCGACACCCCCGACGTCCCGGACGCCCCGCAAGCCCCCCAGAGCGGTCTCCAGACTCTCTCCGACGCGCTCACCCCTGTGGGCTTGATCCGCACGGGCATAGAGCAGGGCGTGCGCCTCCTCGACAAAAACGCTGCCGAGCTCCTGGGCAAGGCAAACGCCCCCACCGGTTTCATCATGGACGGCATCGGCCTGCTCCTCCTCGCCGTCAAGTACGGCTCCGATCGCCCCATCACCACGACGGACATCGTCACTGACGCTATCACCGGCACCAACAGCGTGGTTGGGCTCAGCAGCGGGGTCGCGGAGTTCGTCGCTGTGTTCAGGGACATCGGCAGGGTCGCCAAGTTCTCCGGTCCGGCGGGCAAGCTTGCCCTGGCCTTCTCCCTTGGGTGGACCGCCGGTTCGGCCGTCGACTGGGTGTTCACGAACTGGGTGTTCGACAACAAGTCGAGCATCGGAGCCTGGGCCGCCGACCGCTACGGCCCCGAGTACCCCCCGCACTGGATGGACTAGGAGGCTGCCGTGGAGCTGCGCCGCAACACATCCGCCATCCTGTTTCTGCTGCTTGCCTGCCTGAGCGTGGCGCCGGCCGAGGCCCGCCCACCCGGCCCCTTCGAGACCTCGGTGCACGGCCTGATGGGCGGCGTCCTCGCCACCGGCCTCTGCTGGACCGACGCCGACCTCGTCCGCGCGGCCTGGAACGTCGGCAGGCTCGCCGCCCACAGCGAGGACTTCGAGCGATGCGGCTACCGCAAAGGTGACTGGCACTACATCAAGAACAGCATGCCGCACATAGTGGGGGACTGCATCCAGCGTGTGGCGGAGACGGCCGTGCGGCGCGCCTTCCACAAGGCCCGCGGCGTCGAGCCCACCGCGGCACAGGAGGCCTACTTCTGGGAACGGGTGAAGGCCGGTGACGCGGGCACTCCCGCCCGCCTCGAGGAGCTCATCCGCGGCAGCTTCCTGGACGATCGGCGCCTCGTGGGGGACTTCGATCTATCGAGCCCGGGCGTGGAGATCGCCATGTGGAACCCGGGCTGGAGCTCGGTTCCTGTCTACCGCTTCAGGGACCAGGATCACGGCTTCTCGGCGGTGAACGCCTACCAGCACGAGGTCACCATCCACGACCCCTCCTTGCGCAAGCTCGTCGGGGACTTCGACGGCGACGGGAGCACCGAGATCGCCCTCTGGCGCCGCGGCTGGCGCTCTACCCCTGTCTATGACTGCATCGGCAGCGCTCCAGCGGGCTTCAGCGTTCGCAACCACGCGCATGACGGCCGGTCTTCGTGGAGCTGGATCAACGAGTAGAGGACACACACGGGCGTCCCTTACTGGCAGACCCCCTCAGGCGTGGTCCATGCCGACGACAACACGTCCGCGTCCGTGCCGATCGTGGCGCCGAGGTCGGAGTAGGACTGCCACACGGCGATCCACCTGCTCGTGCCGTCGGCGCTCAGGGCCACCTCCCAGTCGTTGCCCGTGTCGGTCAGCGCGCTGCTGTGCACGAGAGCGGGGACGGACCAGGACAGGCCGGAGTTGTGGCTCACCGCGGCGAGCACGTCGAAGTCGCTGCCGGCCGTGCCGCCCAGATCGTCGTCGGTCCACCAGAGGGCTACGAAGGTGCCCGCCGCGCCGGCCGCGAGGACCGGGCCGACGTCCTGGCCGGCGTCGGTGCCGGCGTTGAGGTTCAACACCGAGAGCGGGGTCCAGGTGGCGCCCCCGTCGCTCGAGCGCGAGACGTGCAGGTCACGGTCGCCCGACGATCCGCCCAGCACGCCCTGCCAGACGGCTACCCAGGCCCCGCTGCCGTCGGTGGCCACGGCCGGGTGCTCGTCGTGGCCGAAGACGGTGTCTGTGGCCGCGTCGGAGTTGAGGGCCTTGGGGAGGGACCAGGTCTTGCCGTGGTCCCCCGAGCGGGCGACGAGGATGTCCTCGTCGGAGCCCAGGGTGCCCCCGAGGGTGTCCTCCGAGGTCCACACCGCCACGACGTCATTGCCGTCGGCCGCGAAGGCCACGTCCCAGTCCCTGGCATCTCCGGCGCCCTCGGTCGAGAGCAACACGGGCTCGCTCCAGCTCCCGCCTCCGTCCTTCGTTGACACGACCTTGATCTCCGAGTCCGGCCCGACGGCGCCCGGCGACTGGTAGGCCACCAGGTACCGTCCCGACCCCGGCGAGCCCACGTGGATGACGCGCGGGTAGAAGTCGTTCAGCGAGTCGCCGACACCCGCGAAGGCACCGGCGGTGGTCCAGGACTGGCCTGCGTCGGCGGACGTAGCCATCTCGATCTGGCTCTCGCCGCCAGTGAAGGTCGTCCAGACCAGCATCCACTCCCCGCTGCGGTCGGAGGCGAGGTCGGGGGCGAAATGGGCGTCCGAGCTCGATGCGTTGCTGTTCGCGATGCGTGGTGCGCTCCAGGTGCCGCCTCCATCGGTAGAGCTGGCGACGGCGATGTCCTGGTCGAGCCCCGAGCCGCCGATGTCGTTCTGGGTCTCCCATGCGACGAGCCAGGTGCCGTCGTGATCGCTCGCCACGCGCGGGAGCCTGTCGTTGCGTGAGTCGCTGGCGGCGTTGGTGTTGACGGCCGTGGGGCCGGTGAAGGCCGGCGCCGGCGGCAGCTGCGTGCAGGTCCCCTCGGAGCCGGCGACATCGCAGGCCATGCATGCCCCGTTGCAGGCGGTGTCGCAGCACACTCCACCCGCGCAGTGCCCGCTCGCGCACTGGTCCTCCACCGTGCAGGCGAGGCCGTTGGCGCGAATGCAGTCGGCGTCTGCGCAGGGGCCGAGGGCGATGAGAAGGCCCCCCTGGGTGCCGGCGTAGATCGTGCCGTCCGCGCCGATGGCAGGCGAGGAGACCACGGCGCTTCCCGCGTCGTAGCTCCAAAGCTCGGTGCCGTCCGGACGCGCTGCGTAGATGTTGTTGTCGCTGCATCCGAAGTAGATGTTCCCGTGGGCCCCCACCGCGGGCGAGGAGATGACCGAGCCGGTGGTCTGGAAGGACCACCGAAGCGTCCCGTCGGGCTTCAAGGCGAAGAGGTAGTTGTCGAAGCCGCCGATGTAGACCGTGCCGTCCGCGCCGAGAGCGGGGCCGCTGTCGCGGGTGGCGTAGGTCTGGTAGCGGTCGCGGGTGTAGCGCCAGAGCTCGTTGCCTGCCTTGTCGAGGCCGAGCACCCGGAAGGTGGCGGAGAGGTAGATCTTCCCGTCCGGGCCGACGGCGGCACCCTCGATGGCTCCCGAAGCGAGGTCGTTGATCCAGAGATCGTCGCCTGCAGCGTCGAGGGCGAAGATCCTGGTCCTCTCGGTCGGTATGACGAGGATCGGGCCCGGAGCGAGGGTTACGGGCGGGTAGAGCTCGTGGGTCGACGGCACGCGCCAGCGCTGCGCCCCGTCCGAGGTGAATGACACGATGTCGTTGGTCGAGGTGGCGGCGAAGGAGACCGCAACGTAGACGTTGCCCGCGGCGTCGATGGCGGGTGCACCCGACGCGAAGGCCTCCAGGTCGACCGACCAGCGCTCGGTGCCGTCCGGGTGCAACGCGTAGAGGTGGTAGTCGCCCGAGCTGAAGTAGAGCGTGCCGTCCGCGCCGATGCTCGCCTCGGCGGCGATGGCGCCGCCGGCCGTGAAGGTCCACTCCTCCTGCCCCTCGGGAGTGACCGCGTGCATCACGCCACCGCCGGTCCCCAGGTAGATCGTGCCGTCCCTGGCCACGGTCGGGCCCTCGTGGAAGCTACCCTGGCTGTCGTAGCTCCACCGGAGCGCAGCGCTCCTCGCGCCCGAGTAGGGGCTGCGGCCGTTCCTGCCCGCGCAGCCGCCCCGGGTGGCCCAGGGGGCGCCGGGTTGCAGACCGCCGACCTCTGAGCAGAAAGGCCCGCAGCGCCCGAGGGCGTCGCAGGTGCCCGTGCAGGTGTCGACGTCGAGGTTGTTGCGGACCGGCGTGCACGTGCCCTCGGTGCCCGCGGCTCCGCAGGTCTCGCAGAGCTCGTCGCAGGGCTCCGAGCAGCAGACCTCGTCCACGCAGTGGCCAGACCCGCACTCGACGGCCGCTTCGCAGGCCTCGCCGGCGGAGAGCATGCAGACGTGGTCGATGCAGGTGCCGAGAGCGCAGTCCTCGTTCAAGTTGCAGGTCGCGCCGGGTGCGACCTTGCAGGCGCCCGTCGGGTCACAGGTCTGCTCGCCTTCGCAGGTGCCGGGGTCGTCGGCGCCCGCCACCGGGGTGCACGTGCCCTCGCTGCCAGGCGTAGCGCAGGTCCGACAGTCGCCGTCGCAGACCTCGGCGCAGCACACCCCGTCGACGCAGCGCCGGCCCTCGCAGTCGGCGTCCTCGGTGCACGCCGAGCCCAGCACTCTCCCGACCTCGAAGCAGTAGATGCTCTTGTTGGTCGTGCTGCATTCCATGGCCTCGCCGGCGAAAGACCATGCCTTGCCCCGCTCGGGCGAGTAGCCCGAGATGAAGCCGACGGCCGACCCCGTCCAGTCCCCGCAGCTCTTGCCCGCCGCCAGCGTCCCGTCGGCGTAGGTGCCCGTCCAGGTCTCGGTCTCCTTCGTCAGCCCCTGCTCGTCCAAGGAAATAGGGTTGCTCAGGCAGCGGCTCGAGTCCGGGATGCCGGCCGCCGTCTGGCTGTCGCAGTCTCCGCCCGTGAGCTGAGCGACGTCCGCCGCCACGAAGGCACCGTCCGGCCTCGCCCAAGGGCCGCCGCCGGCCGGGAGCGCAGCCTGTCCGCAGAGGCCGGACCTCTTGCCGGAGAGCCCCTGCACGCGGCAGTAGGCGTCATCCGCCGAGGTGGAGAGCCAGGCCACGTAGCCCTCGGCGTTCGGGATGCCGTTCGCGGCCGCCAGAGTCCTGCAGTGGGCGTCGGCCTCTGCGATGCCGTTGAGCAAGCTCAGGTTGCCCCCGAACATGCAGGCACCGCCCGCCGCCCCCGAGAAGGTCACGCAGTCGCTCGCGACGAAAACGCCCCGGCATCGGTCTGCCGCCGCGAGGCCTTCGTCGGTATCGGTGTCGCAGTCGTCGTCCACGCCGTTGCAGACCTCGGCGACGTCCTCCACCGCCTCGTTCACGCACTCGAGGGCGCTCTTGTCCGCCTTGCAGGTCCACGTGCCGTTCTCGCAGAGGTCCGCGTCCGCTCCGTCGCAAGGTTGACCGAGGAGCGGGTCCGGTGCGGAGGCGCAGCCCGTGACCGCGTCGCAGGTCTCGACGGTGCACGCGTCGCCGTCGTCGCAGTCGACGGCGCTGGTGTCCGCGCCGGCGCACACCCCATCGGCACAGACGTCGCCGGTGGTGCAGACGTTGCCGTCATCGCAGGTGGCGGTGTTGTTGCGGTAGGCGCACTGCCCTCCGTACTGCTCCATGCACTCGCCGTCGGTGCAGGGGTTGCCGTCGTCGCAGAGGTTCGGGGTGTTGGTGCAGCCACTGATGGGATCGCAGGTGTCGGCGGTGCACAGGAGGTCGTCGTCGCACTCCGCGTGGTTGGGTGTGTGTGTGCATTCGCCGGCGACGGAGTCGCAGGCGTCGGTGGTGCAGTCGACGTCGTCGTCGCAGCTTCTGACCAGGCGTCCGCGAGCTGAGAGGATGTCCGGGTCCGGGCTGGCCTCGCCCGCCACGGTGTTGTCGCTGCTCCACGCAAGCACCCAGGAGCCAAAGCGGTCGATCGCCACGGCTGGGGCCTCGTCGGTGTCGTTGTCGCTGAGAGCAAAGCCGGCGGCCGGCACGGGAGAGGACCACGTCAGCCCGCCGTCGAGGGAGCTGGACAGGATCACGTCGATGTCGCTGCCCAGCTCCCCCACCCCACCGAGGGTGCTCCAAGTGGCGATCCAGCCGCCGAGCTCGTCGGCAGCGACCCTGGGATAGAAATCCGTCCCGCTGTCGGTCGACGCGTAGGAGTTGAGGACAAGCGGCTCGGACCAGGTCTGGGCACCATCCACGGACCTGGAGAACAGGATGTCGCGATCGGTGCCCAAAGGATCGCCCGACTGCCCCTGGCTCGACCACGCAGTGATCCAGGTGCCCTCGCCGTCGACAGCTAGGGTCGGGACATAGTCTACGCGCGAATCCGTCGCCATGCTCGCTGTCAACGCCGCCGGCGCGCTCCACTGACTGGCGCCGTTGCTGCTGGCGCTGCGTTGGAACAGGATGTCCGAGTCCAGGCCGATGGTGTCGCCGAGGCTGTCGTTGCTGACCCAGACGAGCACCCAGATGCCGTTACCGTCTGTGAGCACGCAGGGGTCGGTGTCGTAGGCGTTGGCGTCGCTGGTCGCGGTCGTCTTGAGGGCGCCCGCCGTCGACCAGTACACCCCGCCGCCGCCGGCCGAGTTCGTGAACAGGATGTCCGTGTCGCCGCCGATGACGCCGTTCAAGTTCTCGGTGGAATGCCAGGCCACGATCCAGTTCTTGCCTCCGTCGGTGGTGATGGACGGCGCATAGTCGTAGCCGGAGTCCGTGGCGGCGTTGGTGTCGAGGAGCGCCACGTCCGTCCAGCTCGAGCCCACGTGGTTGGAGCGGGCAATGTAGATGTCGTTGTCCGAGCCGCCGGTTCCGCCGGGCTTGGTCCACACGGCGATCCACACATCCTGGCCGTCGGTGGCCATGTCGAGCTGGATGTCTCCGTAGCTGTCGGTGGCCGCGTCGGAGTTGATCGTGAAAGGCCCAGTCCAGGTCGAGCCGCCGTCGTCCGAGGCCGCGGCGAAGAGGTCCGCGTCTCCCCCTTCCCGGCCCGAGCCTGCCCAGCCGGTGAGCCAGTTGCCCTTGCGGTCGGTCACCAGGACGGGCGTCTCGTCGAAGTGACCGCTGTCGGTGGCGGCGTCGGTGTTGACGGCGACGACAGCCGAGGGCTCCGGAACGCCGTGCCCTCCTACACAGGCGCCTGCCGTGCACTCGTCCACCGGCGTGCACAGGTCCCCGTCGTCGCAGAGGGTCCCCTCCTCGACCGGAAGGGAGGCACAAGCCCCGGCTCCGTCGCAGGCCTCGACGGTGCAGAGGTCGGCGTCGTCCGGGCACTCGCCGCTCGGATCCTCGGCGGAGCCCAAGGGACCGCACTGCCCAAGAGAGCCCGCGAGATCGCAGGCCTCACAGAGGCCGTCGCAGGCCTCGTCACAGCAGTAGCCGTCGACACAATGGCCGCTGGTGCACTCCGAGTCCTTCTCGCATGTCGAGCCCTCCGCGACCGAGCATGCCCCTTCACCGTTGCAGACGCTCTGGCCCGTGCACTCGTCGTCGGGGTCCGAAGCCTCGAGGAGGTCCCAGCTCACGCCGTCGAAGAGCCAGGTCTCGTCGCGATACACCGGGCTCGTCGCCTGACCGGTAGCTCCTCCGAAGATGACGACACGCGCCGTTGTGGCGTGGTAGGCGCCCGCGTGTGCGTTGATGTCCAGCGGGGAGCCGTCGCCCTCGGGGTCGCTCGGGCTTGCCTGGCTCCAGGTGTTCGAGGCGGGGGCATGCTCCCAGGTCTCGGCGATGCGCCCCGAGGAGTCGTTCCCGCCGGAGAGGACGAGGCGGCTACGAGATGGATCGCCTACCAGGACTCCGTAGCTCCGGCCCGAGGGAGCCGGGGAGCCCCGGGTCAGCTCGGTCCACGCGCTCCCGTCCCAGGTCCACACCGTGGTCTGATGGTGGCGGTCGTTGGTGAAGCCGCCGAAGAGCGCCGGGCGCTGGATATCAGCGGCCCAGGCCATCATCCCCCCCACGCGAGCCGGCGGCCAGTCCGGGGCGCCGCCGGACCCAAGGAGCTCCCAGCTCTCGCCGTTGAAGGCCCACAGATCGCCGGCCCATCCATTGCCCGTGTTGCCGCCGAAGAGGAGCACGACGCCTCGCGCCTCGTCATATGTGATCGCCGCGTTCTGGCGGGCGGAAGGGTCTCCGTCTCCCTCCGGGTCGGCCTGCACCCTCGTCCAGCTCGAGCCATCGTAGGTCCAGGTGTCGTTCTTGGTGCCAGTGCTCGTGACGCCGCCGAAGAGCACCATTCGGCGTTTGACGGCGTGGAAGGCCATGGCGTGTCGTCTGCGCGCGGGCGGGTTGCCGTCGCCTTCGGGATCGGCTGGCGAGACCTCGTGCCAGCGGGATCCGTCGAGCTCCCAGGTGTCCGCGCCAAGCCCTCCGGGGTCATCCCCCGACGCCTGCTTGTTCCCTCCGAAGAGCACGATCCGTCCGCGCGCGCTGTCATACGCCATGGCGGGGCTCGCGCGAGCCGACGGGCCGGCGCTCCCCTCTACCCGCGGCGCCGAGGTGCAGGTTCCCTCACTGCCCGGCACGTTGCAGGCCTTGCACAGGCCCGGGCATTCGGTGGCGCAGCAGGTGCCGTCGACGCAACGCTCGGACTCACAGTCGTCGTTCGCGACGCAGGGCTCCCCGTCTGCGAATAGCGGCTCCGGTGTGCAGGTCCTGCCGTCCCCCATGAAGCCATCGTTGCAGGCGCAGACGAAGGAGCCCGGCCTGTTGGTGCAGGTAGCGTTCGTGTCGCAGTCGTCGCTGCCGGCCGCGCACTCGTCTTCGTCGACGCAGCTCCTGCCGTCTCCGGCGAAGCCCGCGTTGCAGGTGCACACGAAGGAGCCCGGGGTGTTGGTGCAGGTGGCGTTCGAGCCACAGTCGTCGCTGCCGAGCGCGCACTCGTCGGCGTCACTGCAGGTGCCGCCGTCACCTTCGTAGCCGTCGTCACAGACGCACACCGGGGCGCCGAGCACGTCGGTGCACGATGCGTTCGCGGCGCACTGGACCGCGCTGCCCCTGCAGGCAGCCACGGCGCAGGCGGAGTCGACGCCGTCGACGCGGTAGAGGCGCGCATCGAATACGTCAGTGCCCGTCGCGAACTGGCCGGCCACGTAGAGCTTGCCTTGCCGCAGGTAGGCGTGGCGCGAGGCGAAGGTCTGCGGGGTGGCCACCTCGGCCGCCATCGCCGCCAGGGCGCCGCCGCCCCCGAGACGCACGAAGTAGACGGCGTTCGGCCCGACCACGGCGAGCATGTCCGCGCCGGCCAATGCGACTCCGTTGCTCGTGCGCCCGGAGCTACCGTCCCCGAGCGGGAAGGCGGAGGAGAAGGAGCCGAGCGTGCCGTCCGCCTGAACCTCGGCCGCGTAGAGGTCCCGGTAGTAGTTGGTGAGATACAGGACACCGTCCGGGGAGATGACGGCGCCCGCCCAGCGCATTGCCGCCGGCAACGCGGTCGTCTCTGTGAAGGCGCCGAAGCTGCCGTCGCCGTTGAGCGTGGCGTACCAGGAATCGCTGAACCCGGGCTGGCTGTCCCTCCACCAGCCGCCGAGCACGTAGATTCGCCCGTTGTGGATCGGCATGACGTGATTCGAGCGGTTGCCTCTGGTCCCGGTAGGCAACAGACCGCTCTTCGTCCAGGCACCAAGCGTCCCGTCCGCGCCGATGGGCGCGTAGTCGAGCATGGCCGTGTGAATGGAGCCGGCGGCGTAGAGGTAGCCGGCGTCGCTGGACAGGGTCACCCAGTAGGCGTCGAAGCTCCCCTCGGTGATGCGGCTTTGGGTTTGCGCCACAGTCGACAAGATCCCCTGGTCGTCGTGGCGCACCGCGTATACGGTGTTGATGAAGTTGCCGTTGTTCCTGAAGTAGAAGGGCAGCGCGAAGAGGGTGTCGCTGCCGGCGTCGTAGTGGTCGGTGCGCTCCCAGGCGCCCGGGACCGGGAGCTGACCGAGGTCTGTGAAGGTGATGTCGCCGGTGTTGCACGCGACACACGCGTCGTCCTCGGTGCAGGCGTCGGCGTCGTCACAGGCCGCGCCCGCGTTGGCGGTGTACGCGCAGCCGCTGGCCGGGTCGCAGCCGTCGTTCGTGCAGAGGTCTCCGTCGTCGCAGTCCGCGGCCGCGCCGGCCTCACAGGCTCCGCCAACGCAGAGGTCCCCAAGGGTGCACGCGTCTCCGTCTTCACAGGCGTCGGCGTCGTCGTTCGAGCACGTGCCCTCGTAGCCCGAGACGTCGCAGGACGAGCAGGGTGTGTCGCAGGCCTCGTCGCAGCAGACGCCGTCCGTGCAACGCCCGCTCCAGCACTCCGCCCCGTCGCCGCAGGGCTGGCCCAGGTCGGCCTTGCACGCGCCGGCGCCGTCGCAGAGGCTGCCCTCAGCGCAGTCGCCGTCCGGGTCCGTGCCCTGCGGCACGTGGCCGCACACGCCGAGGTTGCCGCAACGCCGGCACACGCCGTCGCAGGCCTCTGCACAACACTTCCCGTCGCGGCAGTAGCCGCTGATGCACTCGGCGTTCCTCTCGCAGGCGACGCCGTCGGGCATGATGCATCCCCCGGTCCCGCTGCAGAGCGCCTCTCCGGGGCATTCGTCTTCGGGGTCGGTGCCCTGAGCGTGGGGCACGCAGGTGCCCTCGAAGCCCGCGCGCTTGCAGCCGTGGCAGGAGCCCTCGCACGCGGTGTCACAGCAGACCTCGTCGGCGCAGTGCCCGCTCAGACACTCGACCCCGCCGAGGCAGGGCATGAAGAGGGTCTTCTTGCAGGCCCCGGCGCCGTCACAGACACTCCCGGAGGTGCACTCGCCCGTGGGGTCCGTCCCTACCTCGAAGAGAGTGCAGATGCCCTCGAAGCCGAAGATCGCGCAGGACTCGCACTCCTCGCTGCACGGGCCGTCGCAGCACACGCCGTCGGCGCAGTAGCCGCTCAGGCACTCCGCCCCCAGCTCGCAGGAGTCGCCGTCGGGGCGTACGCAGGCGTCGGCGCCGTCACAGACCTGGGCGCCCGGACACTCGTCGTCCGGGTCGCTCCCGGCCGGAATCGGCGTGCAGCGCCCGGCCTTCCCTGCGACCGCGCAGGAGCTGCACGTGTCGTGACACATCGCCATGGCGCAGCAGACACCGTCGAGGCACGACCGCGACAGGCACTCCTCGCCGTCGCCGCACGGCGTCCCGTCCACCGCGCGGCACCGGTCGACCCCGTCGCAGCGCTGCCCCGAGGCGCACTCGAGGTCGGGGTCGGTCGCGGCCGGGACGGGCGCGCAGGTCCCCTCGCTCCCGGCGAGGTCGCAGGCCTCGCAGACACCCTCGCAGGCGTCGTCGCAGCAGACACCGTCCACGCAAGGCACGAGCATCCCGCAGCTTCCCGGACCCGAGCAGGGCTCTCCGGCCTTGGCTTTGCACGCTCCCGTGGCGTCGCAGGTCTGCGTGCCCTCGCAGGTGCCGGGGTCCTCGGTGCCGGTGACGGCTTCGCAGGTGCCGCGGCTGGCGCCGTGGCAGCGCCTGCAGGCGGCGTCGCAGATCTCCTCGCAGCAGACCTCGTCCACGCAGATGCCGGAGGCGCAACCGGAGCCCCCGGCGCAGGGTTGGCCGTCCTTCTTGAGGCAGGCACCTGCGCCGTCACAGGTGAGGGCACCCGCGCAGGTGTCCTCGTCGTCCTCCCCCACGACCGGCGCGCAGGTGCCGATGTCCGCTCCGTCGCAGCGCTCGCAGGCGCTGTTGCAGGCGGTGTCGCAACACACCCCGTCGGCGCACCTGCCGCTCAGGCAGTCAGCGGGCTGGGCGCAGGGCGAGGCGTTCAGGCCCACGCAGCGCCCCGAGCCGTCGCAGACCTCCTCGCCCGTGCACGCATCCCGGAGATCGGAGCCGGCGGGCACGTTGGCGCAGGAGCCCTCGAGGCCGGGGACCGCGCAGGACTTGCACGCCCCCAAGCAATCCGCCTCGGCGCAGCACACGCCGTCGACGCAGTTCCCGCTCAGGCAGTCGGCGGCCGCGTCGCAGGCGACCCCG
>CAZQPP010000107.1:0-11907 GCA_964594295.1 uncultured Myxococcales bacterium
GGGCCCGGGGTTGGTAACACCCCGGGCTACCCGACATGGCTAATCGCTTGTTTTGGGGCTAGTGGGAGGTCATGAGCGCTGAGACCAAGACCTGTGGCCGAGTAGGGGCGGCTGCGCTCGGCGGGGGTGTCGCTGCTTTCCTTGCTCTCGTCCTGGTGCTGCTGACTGGAGCCGTTCTCCATGCCTACCGACGAGATGACAACACGTGGGCGAACGCCTTTGCCTTCCTGCTCCTCCGGCGTCTCGCGGTTGAACGTGCCGCCAGCGACTTCATGGGAACGACACCTGGCTTCGTTTCCCCTGGGTGACTTGCGTCTCCTCTGTGTGCTTGCCGCTGTGCACGAGGTATCGGCCGGGGAAGAGGCCCTCGAAGAGGGCTAGCCCGCCATTCACCTTGGCCTTGAGCTTCAACATGTCTCCCGCCCTGAGCTTGGTCAGCGACTCCAGCGGCAGCGGGTACGGCCCTGTCGCATTGAGCGGCGTGAGGGAGACCTCGTCGTCTGCTCCGCCTGCGTGCGGCACCTTGACCTCCAGCGAGCCGCTGCTTGCGCGCGAAAGGTCCAGGTCCACCCGGAGCTGCTGGTCGGGGGCGTCGATCTTCACCCACTTCCAGTCGACGGGGCCGCCCTCCTTCCGCGCAGCGAAGACGAGGTAGGAGCCCTCGGCCACCTCTTCGTGCTGATGGTGGGCGACGCCATCGCCCATGGCGTGCATGGCGCTGTTCTTTCCCCAGTCGGAGCCGTTTCGAGACCAATGACTGAGGGAATCGGGGCCCACCTCGACAGAGGTCAGCCCCCAAGCCCTGGAGTCCTTGGAGTCGATGCCCGTGTATCCGGACAGGACTTGGGACTTCGCGCCGGCGGGGGTGCGGATCTTCCCCAGGATGCAAGGACGCTGGTCCTTTGGACAGGAGACCGGGGCGAACCACTCGCTGCCGTCCGTGAAGAGCACCTTCCGCGGCGTGAGCTCGGCCGTCGCAGCCTCCTTCTTGGCCAGGACGAGCTTGGCGCGGTGCCGGCGTTCCGAGTCGGCTGGGAGCCAGCGGGGGTCCTGGCGCCTCGCCATCTCCATGGGATCGCCGCGGAGCGTCGTGTTGCCCCGGTTGAGCTTCTCCCCCTCGGCGTTCAGGTAGCTCACCTCGGCCTCGATCTCGCGGATGTCCTTGTTGGAGTGGTTTCGCAAGCGGAGGACGATCTCGGGGAACATGCTCCCGCCATCGCGCAGGAGCCTGCCGTCGGACTCCAGTGTCACGGGCGACGAACCCTTGAATTTCAAGCTCTTGTGTGCGAGGGGCCGTGTCTCCGCTTGGACCAGGGGCACCCCCTTCAGCTCGAACTCGATGATCTCCGGGCTGGAGTCCCCGTGCCAGGTCACCAGCAAAGATGAAGGAGCTTCTCTCAGGCCGATGCTGATCCGTGTCGTCTCGCCGGTGCTGAAGCTCGACCTGTGGGTCCTCGCTACGGCCTGCTTCTCCGGTCCCAGACCTTCCACCTCCACGACACCGCCGGCATTCCGCGCCACAAGCTCGAGTCGAGCGCTCCCATCCGCCTTCTCCTCGTAGCGCTTCAGCTCGACCTCCCCCGCGCCGACCTTCATCACCGCACCCTCTCTCGGCTCGGCGAGGTCGTAGCTCCTTCGAATCCCAGGTCGCATCAGCTTCAGCTCTCCCCTGATCGTGAGCTCTCTCTCGGCGCGCAAGAGGTTCTTCAATCCAATCGGTTGTTGGAGGAGCAGGAAGCCGTCGGGTTGTTCGGTTCCCTGGTTGGGGTCCTTGGAGCCGCGGAGGCTGCGGCCCTCGGCATTGCCTACGAAGGTGATCGACATCGGCGACATCTCCTCCCTGGTCGCCTCGCGAATCTCCTCGGGAAGATCGAGGTTCAATGCCTCTACCTTGAGGTTCGCCGTCGTCGCACCGGCTTGCTCGTCGAGCTCGGCAACGCGCACGAGCATGGGGCCCGCGAACGCGACGGGAGAGGGGCGGGGACCAGCTCGGAGGGTCACCGTGAGCGCCGGCTTTTCCTGGTCCCTGCCTCGCGCGAAGAACCGAGCCTGCGCGCTCATCGGGCGGCCGTAGTCCGGGAATAGCCCCACCTGGCCGAGGATCTCCTCGAGAGCCTGGAATCGGGACTTCAATCCGGGTCTCCCCTCGGCCACGCGTTTGGCCGCATCTCCGGCCTCGGGTGCGACTTCGATCCCGACGGGGCAAGGCGCGAGGATCTCCTTGACCAGGCTGAGGGCCTCCCCTTTTTTGCCGCCCACGTCGATCTGCCAGGCCTTCTTCAAGTCCTCTGAGCTCAGGGCCGGTAGCTCACGGACCTCGGGGCCGGGGCTCGCGGCCCTGGCCGGCGCCTGAGCTGGTGCTGCAGGGCCAGCTGTCGCCGCGGGCTCTCCGGGCGAGCTCGGCTTCTCTTTGCAGCCGGACAAGAGCAGTAGCCCCACGACGCCAAGGGAGGCCATGGATCGAGAAGCCGGCACGTCCTGCCGTTGGAACCCGCGGCATCCCTTCCAGCAGAAAAGGGCGAGCATGTTGCCTCCTTGTTCGGCTTGGTGCTCAAGAAGCGCCGCCACAAGTACCTCAACCCGCGAGGTGGGAGGAATTTTCGTGCCCTTCGCCAAGCCCTTCCGCGTCAACGCCGCCGACGGAGGCAGCGACAGTGGTCCCAGGTGCCGTATACTCCGCTCCGGTCTTCCCAGCACACTCCCGCCCGACGATCGTCGGAGCGGCGGTGCAATCAGTCGTCCCCAACCGTCGGGAGGGAGCTTGGCCATGCGGGTTCGCCAACTCGGGATCCTCGTCTTCGTCGCCATATTCGTAGCCGCTTGCATGACCGAAGCTCCGCCGAGGCAGAGCCGCGACACGCAAGTGACAGCAGGGGACGGCGTCGCGCCGGAGGTGGAGATCCTGGCGCCGCAGGACGGCGAGACGGTCTCCGGGGTGGTGCAGGTACGGATCGCGGCCAGCGACGACGTGGCGGTCACCCGCGTGGAGCTGGAAGTGAACGGCACCCAGGCCGCGACGCTGTCCGAGCCGCCCTACGAGTGGCTCTGGGAGACGGACGACCTGCCGGGCGGCGACTACGAGCTCGCTGCGGCGGCCTTCGACGCCGCCGGCAACCGGGGGCGAGCCGCGGTCTCGGTCACGTTGGAGCGCGTCTGCGGCCCCGAGGACGACTGCCCGCCCGAGGGTGTGCGCATCATCACGCCCGTGGCCGGCGCCACCGTGTGCGGCACGGTGACCATCGAGGCGACAGCCAGGGACGACAACGGCGTTGAGCGGATGCAGTTCCTGGTGAACGACTCGCCCATCGGGACGGACGACAAGGCGCCCTACCAGGCCGCATGGGACACCACCACCGTCGCCAACGGCGAGCACCGCCTGAAGGTCGTGGCCGTCGACGCTCTGGGCCAGCAGGGCTTCGCCCACCAGCGCGTGGAGGTGGGCAACGAGGGAGGCGCCTGCGACAACCTCCCCAGCGTGGTGCTCGTGGCCCCCGAGAACGAGGACTACGTGACCGGCGAGGTGACCGTAGAGGTGCAGGCCTCCGACGACGAGGGCGTGGTTTCGGTCCAGCTCTTCGTGGACAACGGCTTGCTGGTCGAGGACACCTCGGTCCCCTACCGCGCGACCTGGGACACCTCAGAGCTCGACGAGGGCCCGCACACGCTCAAGGCGATAGCGCGCGACACCACGGACCAGACCTCCAGCGACCAGATCCAGGTGACGCTCGACAAGACGCCGCCCAGCGTCCGGCTCGTGGAGCCAGCTTATGGTGCGGCCTTCGAGGACAAGGTGCCCGTGTCGCTGGAGGTCGAGGACAACTTCAAGGTGGAGCGAGTCGAGATCAAGCTCGGTGGTGAAGTCAAGGTGCTCACGGCGCCGCCCTGGAAGACGGAGTGGGACGTCGAGCAGCTCTGGATTGGGGGCGCCATGGCCCTGCTCGAAGTGACGGCCGTGGACGCCGCTGGGTTAGGAACCATCATCAGGCTCGATGTGCGGATCCAGCGGCCGCCGACGGTGCATTTCGTGAAGCCGCACGCAGGGGACGTGGTGCGCGGGCCGATCCACGTGTGGGTGGATGCCCACGACGAGTACGAGCTGGCAGACGTGAAGCTGTACGTGGACGAAGCTCTGGTGGGCGGCTTCGGCGAGGACTCCGGTGGCATCTGGACGGTGGAGTGGACGCCCCAATACGTCGCCGGACCGCGCGAGCTGCGCGCCGTCGCCACCGACGTTGACGGTGCGACCGGGGAGGATCGGCTGAACCTGACGGTGGATCACCCGGTGGAGGTGAGCTGGGGTGTGTGCTCCGGCGCCGCCGGCTGCGAGCCCGTGCAGAGCGACACCGAGGTGTCGGGGACGGTCGACTTCGAGGTGTCCGCTCGCGACGACGGCCCCCTCGGCAAGCTGGAGCTGCTGGTCGGGGAAGACGTCGTAGCGACCGCCGACGCGTCGCCGCTGACCTATGCCTGGGACACGACCGCCGAGTCCGACGGACCCGTGGAGGTCAGGGCGCGAGCGACCGGACAGGGCGACGATGTGGGCGAGGCGCAGGTGACTCTGCAGGTCAACAACTGCGACCGGGACCACGACGGGTACCCGGCGGACAGCGAGCTGTGTGGGGGGAGCGACTGCGACGACGAGGACGCCGAGTGGAGCCCGGCACAGCCGGACGAGGTCGGGGACGGAGAGGACCACAACTGCGACGGCGCCGACGGCGTCGACGGGGATGGAGACGGACATGCGTCTACTGCGTCGGGGGGCGACGACTGCGACGACGGCGATGCGTTGGCCTACCCTTGCGCGGACGACCTGCCCGGGGACGGGAAGGACCGCGACTGCGACGGCGACGTGGACGACGACGATCCGTGCGACGACTGCGATCCCTGCACGGCGGACGCATTCAGCGGCTCGGCGTGCACGCACGAGCTGGTGGCCGAAGGTGGGGCGTGCGAGGACGGCGACGCGTGCACCGAGGGCGAGGTCTGTGTGTCCGGAGTTTGTGGAGGTGGCGGGCCTGTGGTGTGCGACGACGAGAATCCGTGCACGGCGGACGCCTGCGACTCGTCGCGGGGGTGCACGGCGACACCCACAAACGAAGGAAGGGAGTGCCCCGGCGGCTTGTGCGGGGCCGGCAAGTGCTACGACCCGTGCGAAGGAAGGGAGTGCGGGACATCGGAAGGTCTTGAGTGTGGGAGCTGTGAGGAGGAGCACGTGTGCTCGACCGGGAAATGCCACGAGGTGCCCGAGGGCTACGTGGTGATTCCGGCGGGAGAGTTCCTGATGGGCTCGCCGGGCGACGAGCAGTGGCGGTTCTCGAAGGAGGACCCGCGGCGCACGGTGCGTATCTCGCGACCCTTCCTGCTGAAGGCGACGGAGGTGACGCAGGGGGAGTGGAGAGCGATGATGGGGAGCAACCCGTCGCACTTCTCGTATTGTGGGAACGACTGTCCGGTAGAGCAGGTGGAGTGGACTGAGTCCGTCGAGTACTGCAACGCGCTCTCCAAAGCGGAGGGCTTGCCTGAGTGCTACGACGTCAGCTTCTTCGGCGTGAGCGTGAAGGCGCCGGACGGTAACCCGCTGCTGTGCGAAGGGTACCGCCTGCCGACGGAGGCGGAGTGGGAGTTCGCCTACCGGGCCGGGACAACGACGGCGTTCTACAACGGAGACATTACGACGTGGGGGTGCGACCCGGATCCGGGTCTGGACGAGATCGGGTGGTACTGCGGGAACTCGGGCGAGCGGACTCACGCCGTCGGGCAAAAAGCCCCGAACGCGTGGGGGCTCTACGACATGGCCGGGAACGTGAAGGAGTGGGTATATGATGTGTACGACATCGACTTCTACCGTTACCAGCCGGACCCGGATATCGATCCAACAGGGCCTGCTGGGGGCGTCAAGAGAGCCATACGCGGCGGCTCCTGGTACCACCAGGCGAGGACCTGTCGCGCCGCGGCCCGCGACGGGGTCAGCTACCTCATAGACGGCAACGCGCTGGGCCTACGCCCCGCCAGGTCGGTTTCGCTCCCGTGACCCTTGAGCCTCGAACCAGATAGTGTGCATCCTGAAACTCGCGTTTCAGGATGCAGCGATTAGCGGTTAGCGATTAGCGGTTAGCCGGAATGCAGTGATCTCAGGTGCCTGGCTAACGGCTAACAGCTAACGGCTAACAGCCCCCGTCCTGAAACGGGAGTTTCAGGACGGGAACCAGATAGGAGCTTGCGGCGGGTGCCACGCGCGGTACGGCCAAGAGAAACAAGGTGACAGCGAGATCGACCCCCGCGAGGCCGGTTGCTCAGGTGGTGCGGCGGGGGCACCGCGGTCGCCCGGCGCGGTCGAGGTCGGGGCGAGCCCAGCTGGCGATCCGCCGGACGTCTGCTGTCCCCTGGCCAGCGATTCGCAATCGCAAGAACGTCCCCCCACGTGCCGAGACCCCGCGGCCACGTGTGCTAGCATCCGCCGACGCTTGTCGAAGCGGACGAAGAAAGGTGTTTCGTTTCCGAAACGCCCGCCCCGCCACCAGGAGGATTGTCGAAATGGGCAAGGTAGTCATTCTCGGAGCGGTCAGGACCCCCATCGGCGCCATCGCCGGAGCGCTGGCATCCATGCAGGCGAGGGAGTTGGCTACGTTCGCCATAAGCAAGGCCATCGAAGCCGCCGGCCTCGAACCCGATGCGATCCACTACACGTGCATTGGCTGGGTCATGCAGGACGGGCGCTCGCCGAACCTCGCCAAGGTCGCGGGCGAATTCGCGGGCGTGCCGAGCACGACGCCCGGCACAACCTTCCACGAGAACTGCGCCTCGGGCGGGGCGGCGATCCATTCCCTGTGCAGGCGAATCCTGCTGGGCGAGGTGGACGTCGGCGTCGCGGGCGGCGTGGAGAGCATGTCCAACATCCCGCGCTACCTCTATACGGGGCGCACGAACAAGCAGCTCTACGGCGACATGACCCTCGTGGACGGCCTCATGGGCGCCCTCAAGGACGTCAACGTGGGCAAGAAGGGCGAGCTGATGGGGCTCCTCACCGAGCGCCTCGTCGAGAAGTACGGCGTGACGCGCGAGGCCCAGGACGAGGTCGCCTTCAACAGCCACAAGAACGCGCTGGCCGCCTGGGAGGGTGGGTACTTCGCCGACTACGTGGTGCCGGTGCCCGTGCCGCAGCGCCGCGGCGACCCCGTGGTATTCGAGAAGGACGAGGGTCCCAAGCCGGTAACCATGGAGATGCTCGAGAAGCAGAGGCCCTACTTCAAGCCCGAGGGCGGGACCATCACGGGCATGAACTCGTCGTCCATCAACGACGGCGCTGCGGTGCTGGTGCTCGCCAGCGAGGAGGCCGCGGCGGCGCTCGGGAAGGAAGGGATCGGCCGGATTCTTGCGTGGCACAACGTCGGCGTCCCGCGCGAGCTGATGGGAGAGGGCGCCTTCAAGGTGATCCCCGGGCTCCTGGAACGGGGCGGCCAGTCCATGGGCGACGTCGACTTCTTCGAGCTCAACGAGGCCTTCGCCGCCGTGCTCGCCGCCGGCTTCGTAGACCTGCCCGAGCTCGACAAGGCGAAGACCAACCAGTGGGGCAGCGGCGTCTCGCTGGGTCACCCGGTCGGCTGCACCGGTGCCCGCCAGGTGGTGGACATGGTTCACCAGCTGAAGCGCCGGGGCGGGAAGCTCGGCGTCACGTCGCGGTGCGTAGGCGGCGGCATCGGCTCGGGTGAGCTGATCGAGCTGTAGCAGAACCGCGGACGAGGTGGCTTACCAGGCCACCTTCAGAACCATCAGGCGCCGCTTGGCTGCCGCCATCGGGCCGCTGTAGGCCACCCAGGCCGTCCCGTCGGGCGCAATGGCGATGGACGGATGGTAGTACCGCCAGTACTCGACCGGCGCGGTGTCCCAGGTCCTCCAGGTGCCCGTGTTCGACGTCGCGTACTTGAGCTGGTGGGTATAGGAGCCGGCGCTCTGGCTGTAGAGCTGGTCCCAATCACTGACGATGTGGGGCGCACCGCCGGGGTCCAGGTCGAAGGCCAGGTTCTTTCCGCCTCCGCCGCCCCCCAGGCGGGTCCAGCTGCTGCCCGATTTCTCCTTCATGGTCCAGCTACCCGGCGAGCCGAAGCCGGTCTGCCAGGCCACGGTCGGATTGCCCGAGCCATCCACCGCGATGTCCACCGCGCCGTAGCTCCTGCTGCTGCTGGACAGAGTGTCGAGCTGCCAGATTCCGCCGACCAGAGATGCGTACCTGGCTCCGCTGTTCCAGTAGGCGATGTGCGGGTTGCCCGCGGTGTCCACGGCGATGGCCGCGTAGACCGCTCCTTCGGCGTCGACCTCCGAGCAGCCCGAGCTCTCGCCTGTGATCGAGCAGTACTGCAGCGAGCTTCCCGCGACGCTCACGTGCAGCCCATCCGACCCATCGATGGCGATTTCGGGGCGCATCGAGTCGGTGGGGAGGAGCTCCGTGATCGTCCACGAGGCCCCGCCGAACGCGTAGCGAGTACCATCGGTGGGCGCGTCGTAGACCACGTGGGACGTGCCGGAGGAGTCCACAGCAACCGCCGGCTCCTCACCCGCTCCGATCGTGGTCTTGGTCCAGCTTCCGCCGTCGCTCTCGGCGTGAAGGACAGTCTCGTCGGTGTAGTTCACGTAGACGACGCGGGGGTGGCCGTCGGTCGTCACGGCGACGTCGGGCGAGTAACCCGTGTTGCCGGACCTGTCGACGGTGTCGAAGCTCGTGCACAGGTCGCACTCGCCGCCGCAGTCGACGCCGGCCTCGTCACCGTTCTTCTTGCGGTCGTTGCAGCTGGAGCAGAGCCCGTCGGCGCATCGCTCCGAGACGCAGTCGTCGTCGGAAGCGCAGGTCTTGCCGTCGGGGCATGCGTCGCAGCTTGAGCCACCGCAGTCCACGTCGGACTCGCCCTGATTCTGGATGCTGTCACTGCAGCTGGTGCAGGTCCCCGCGGTGCAGCTGGCCGACTCGCAGTCGGAGCCCTGCTCACACTTCTTGCCATCATCACAGGGGCTGCACTGCGGGCCGCCGCAGTCCACGTCGGTCTCCTGGAGGGTCTTGTATCCATCGCTGCATCCCGGATCGATGCACAGGGCGTCGAGGCAGGTGTTCGACTTGCAGTCGCTGTTCGACTTGCAGCTCTTGTCGGCCGGGCACTTCGCACAGCTCGGCCCGCCGCAGTCGATGTCGGACTCGCCCTGGTTCTCGATGCCGTCGCTGCAGCTGGTGCACACGCCGCCGGTGCACTTGCCGGACTGGCAGTCAGAGCTCTCGGAGCACTGCTTGCCGTCGACGCAGCCGCTGCAGTTGGGTCCGCCGCAGTCGACGTCCGACTCGCCCTGGTTCTCGACGCCGTCGCTGCAGCTGGTGCACGTGCTGCCGGTACACACCCCGGATCTGCAGTCCGCGCCGGCCCCGCACTGCCCGCCGTCGTCGCACTCCCGGCAGTTTGGCCCGCCGCAGTCGGTGTCGGACTCGCCCTGGTTCCTCTGCTGGTCGTAACAGCTGGCGCACACGCCGTCGGAGCAGCTGCTCGACTTGCAGTCGCCGCCCCTCGAGCACGTGTCACCGTCCTCGCAGGCCACGCAGGTGCCCCCGCCGCAGTCGACGTCGGACTCGTCCTGGTTCTGAATACCGTCCGAGCAGCTGACGCAGAGGCCGCCCGAGCACAGGTTCGACTCGCAGTCGACCGGTGTGCTGCAGGCTTTGCCGTCGATGCACGCGTCGCAGACCGGGCCGCCGCAGTCGATGTCGGACTCGCCCTGGTTCTTCAGCTCGTCGCTGCAGCTGGTGCAGAGACCGCCGCTGCAGTGCTCTGAAGCGCAGTCGGCGTCGCCATTGCAGCTCTGACCATCCTCGCACGCCGCGCACTTCCCACCGCCGCAGTCGATGTCGGACTCGCCCTGGTTCTTCACCTCGTCGTCGCACGTCGGGTCTTTGCAGACCCCGTAGATGCAGGTCGCGGACAGGCAGTCGCCGTGCTCGTTGCAGTACTTCGTAGACGCGCACGGAGTGCAGCCGGACCCGCCGCAGTCGACGTCGGACTCCTCGCCGTTCTTCTCGCCGTCGTTGCAGGTCTCGACCGGAGAGCACACGCCAGCGGTGCAGATCTCGGAGGCGCAGTCGGCCGGGACGCCGCAGCTGCCGCCGACGGGGCAGCCCGGACAGGTCCCGCCGCAGTCTACGCCGGTTTCCGCGCCGTTCTTCTCGCCGTCCATGCAGGTCGGCACGACCTCGGCGCAGGTGTCACGCGCGCACAGACCGGTGGCGCAATCGCTGTCGAGCGCGCACGCCTGACCGACCTCGCAGCCGCCGCACGGCCCACCGCAGTCCACGTCTGACTCGCCCTGGTTGGCGTGCTGATCCGCACAGGTCGGCGTCGCGCAGAATCCAGCCTTGCAGAAGCCGGACAGGCAGCTCGCATCGGTGATGCACCCCTGGCCATCGGGGCATTGGCCGCAGGGCCCACCGCAGTCCACGCCGGTCTCCGCACCGTTGGACACACCATCGGCGCACGTTGGCGTGTCGCAGGAGCCCCCCTTGCAGTAGCCGGTGGCGCAGTCGCTGTCCTGGGAGCACGCGTCGCCCGCACAGGCCGGACAGCTCCCGCCGCAGTCCACGCCGGTCTCGTTGCCGTCCTGAACCTCGTTGCCGCACCCGGCCACGATGCATACCCCCGATGCCCCGCAGCTGCCCGAGGCGCAATCGCCGTCCACCAGACAGGCGCTGCCGTTCGGGCACGGCCCGCAGCTGCCGCCGCAGTCGACGGCGGTCTCGTTCCCGCCCTTCTGCCCGTCGGCACAGGGATCGGTGATGGTGGAGGTTTCGCTGCGCGCGGTCGCGGTGGTGTCGAGGAAGCCGCCGTAGTAGCCGCTGCCGCTGCTGGTGGTGCAGGCGGCGAGGGTGCACAGGGCGACGACGACGACCAGGAGTCGATTCAACATCGCGCGGAACGTAGCGGTCGGGGTTGCTGGCGTCCAGCCTCACTCACAGACGTCGCTACTCTCCCCATGAGGACATGTCGGCCACTACGTCGCAGTCCACGAACGGCACGCCGGCCGGGTTTCTGAATGGCGAGTTGCAGTACTCCAGGAACATCGTGATTGCCGCGATGTCGATGCCGTCATCCGAAGCTCGTGGCCTGAAAGCCACCTCGCCATCGGGCACCTCGGCCGACCACGGATCCCAGTTGGGGAATGCTCTGAGCTCATCTACCGCGTGAGACCACTGGTCATGGATTATCCGCGCCTCGAGCCACGTGAGCGGCATGCCCATGGAAGCCGCCTGCACCAGCATGACCGCCAGCTCCTTGAACCAGCCGTGGTGCCGAGGTCCCGGCTCGTACTCCGAGGGGTGCACGTAGCTGTCGATGCGCAGCTTCAGGCCTTCCATCAGCTTCAGCGCCATGTCGTTCTCGCCGTGCACCAGCGCGAGTCCGACGGCCGCCATGTGGTAGTCCCAGATTATCGGGATGTTGTAGAAGTGGGCCGCTGAAGCGAAGCCGTCGTAGAGGCTGCCAAAGCAGTTGCCGCATTCTTCGGTCTTCGGCTCGCCGTAGCCGATGAAGTCGGCGGTCAGGCGCTGGCAGCACTCGTTTGTCGGGTCCATCGCCGTGTAGCAGGAGTAGCTGCCGAGGTCCTGGTCGGAGCAGGGAATCACGTAAGCGACGCCGTCGGGGCCCTTGGTGCGGATGTTGTATCCGCTGTCGACGATGTCCTTGTTGAAGCCTCTCAGCAGCTCCATCGTCTCCTCGCATGCCTCGCGCACGAAGTCGTCCTTCGCGTCCTCGAGCAGGTAGGGCAGGAAGGTCGTCGTGCGAACGATCGAGCGCACGTCGTCCTTGCTTCGCATGTTGGTCACGTACATCTCGCCCCATGTCGGGTTGTGCGGCCAGGCGAAGGTGTGGGCGTTCCAGC
>CAZQPP010000107.1:11917-18464 GCA_964594295.1 uncultured Myxococcales bacterium
GACGACCTTCTTGCGTCCGTCGTCTCTCCAGCTCTCAGCGTCCATGACGAACGAGTTGTCCTGCGGGAAGATCGACCTGGCCATCAGGAATGGGGCCGGGTCGTCCTCGTCCCACACGAAGCCCTTGATCACGGCGCCCAAGCCCTTGCAGTACTGCTCGGCGAGCTTCCCCCATGTCCAGTCCCCGGTCAGAAGGTACCCCGCAATGGCCTCGGACAGGACCAGCGAGCCGTTGATCCACATGTTGTGCTCGCCTCCCCTGCAAGCGAAGGTCACGGTGTCGCCGTCCTTTGTCGCCGTGACATCGTTGTACCAGCCCAGGAAGTCGGCCTTGCCCGTTGACGCGTCCACTCCCTCGGAGGTGCGCAGGACCCAGCGGGCCCAGTCGATGTCCTTCCACAGCCCGGTGACCTTCTTCGTGAAGGCCGTCACTTCGGCCGGGGTCATCGGATCGCCTTCTGCGTCGCGCGTGATCTCGAAAGGCAGGCCGCGCTGAGGGAAGGCGGGCTCCACGACCTCCTCGCCCACGTCTGCCGTGGAGTGAGGATCTATGGGCTCGGAGCCCGGGTCTTCAACAGCAGCGTCGGCTGCAGAGTCCGTCGCAGGGTCGATTCCCGGGTCCATGACGGCGTCGTTGAGCAAGCCCGAAGAACCGCCCTCCGACCCGCTCGAGCAGGCTAGAACCAGCAGGGCGACCACGCCGGCTATCCGCTTTCCCATGCCGCTTTCTCCCGTCTGCAGGGCAAATCACTGCCCACCTTATCTTGCGCTCACCGACTCCGCCCAGCGGGCTCTTTGCCATCGGCGGCGGGGTGCGTTCGAGAAGCCGAGGTCGTTGGGCTGCGGTCGGAGTATCGATCGCTTCTCGACCCGAGACGTGGGGCTCAATCGCTAGAGGTCCGAGAAACGATCGCGGCTGCGTCGTCTGAGGACCGGCGGCGGTCGCTCGCCGCAAGCTCTGGGTGCCTCGCCAGCAACGCCGCGTTGTGTGCGCTGGCGAACCACCAGGCAACGCCCGCGACGACCGGCAAGAGCACCGTCGTGTAGGCGGGGAGCCCTTGCTTCACGGTGACGAGGAGATACCCGAGCCCCCCCATGCCCACGAGGAGGGTTGGGAGGAGCGCGCAGCCGGGGTGCCGGATCTCGCCACCGGCGGCCATGTAGAGGCGCAAGGTGAATCCCAGCCAGTACGCCGCCACCACCGCGACCGGAGCTGCGTAGGGGGTGCCCGCCAAAGCCTCGAGGATCTCCAGGTCGGTGGCGACCTCGAGAAGGGCGACGGGCAGGGTTGCCCATCCGGCGAGGACGCCGATGAGAGCGAAGAGGAAAACGGGAAGAAGCAAGGGGCCCAACAGGGCACGCGCCGGGAAGTAGAGATCGCATGGGAGGATCGAAGCCGACCCGTAGCGCAGCCGGCTCAGCTCGGCCGCCACGATCGGCACGGTGCCTTCCCGGACGGGCACTATCTTCGGCTTCCACGTGGACATGTCGCTGTGAGCCGGCTCCAAGAGGGCGCGAAAGGCGGGTTGAGCGGCGGCGAAGTGCTCCGGTAGCTGCCCGGGATGCGTCAGGAAGACCAGATCGGGGCTCCCCGAGAGCCTCCTCTGCGTCAGGGCCGCCTCCATCTCGCCCTCGGGCCACTCCCTTGCTGCGGTCCCGGCGTCAACCACGGCCGCCACGACGGAGGCCTGCCCGATGCCCGAGATGAGATGTTGCCGCCAGCTCGAGCCCTCGGGGATCACCTCTCGATCGAGGAAGGCGTGTCCGCCGCGCTTTCGCAGCTCCGCGTGCAGATCATCGGCCGTGCGCCGGCTCCACAACGAGCCGTGGCTGTACGAGATGAAGACGTAGGGCGCTGTCTTGGGCAGGTAAGGACAGCTCAACAGCGAAGGCGTCGCCCGGGCGACCTTCTCCCTCCAGTTGCTCGTGTCCTCTTCCACGGAGGGCTCCGCGACACCGCCGTCGCGGGGCTCTTCGACGACGCCGTCGCGAGGCTCCTCGACACCGCCCTCCGAAGGCTCCTTCTCAGCGTCTTCCTGTCGCGGCATCGGAGCAGTTGCCGCGAGCGCCCAGCGCTGCTGCAGCCCGTGACGACGCGTGATGTCCAAGAGGAGGCCGAGCGCGGCGCCCAACAGCACCCAGTCCCCGGTCCCGGGCAGGCGCACATGCAGCAGCACGAGCAGCGCAAGCACAGCCCAAGACCAGCCGAAGCTCCGACTGTTCTGGAGGAAGCGGCGCAGGAACCCGTAGGGCCTGCGTCCGAGGGCCACGCCGACCTGTACCGCGAGGACCGGCGCCAATGGGACTCCCAGGGCGAGGGCTAGCACCTGGTCACAGCGCTCGAGCCAAGACGGCGCGCCTTCTCCTCCGAGAGTCCAGTGGGCCAGCGCTCCCACCAAGCACACAACGAGAGAGGCCACCTGAGCGCCCGCCGCCAACCAGCCGACCACCGAGCTGACGTGGCGCTTGCGTGCCCGTGCCTCGACGAAGCTGCGTGTCTCCCAGACCTGCTCGAGGTGCTCTCTCAGGATAGACGGTATGTGCTTGGCGAGCGCCCCGTAGGTGAAGTGCACGGTCTCGTAGAGACGCCTGACCAGCTTGTCCCCGGCCTCGGCGCGACGCTTCAACGCCCACTCGTCCATTCCGTGGAGGCAAGGGTAGAGGCGGAGCTGCTCCCAGCGCTCGAAGCGGCTCAGGCACCAGTCGGCCCACTTGCGGAACTCCGGGTCCTTGAGCCCGGCCTCTTCGATCACCAGGACCACGGCGCAGATCTGCGGGCCAATGAGGACCGGGCCGAGCCCCGTCTGCCCGGGGAGCGGACGCCCCAACGAGGTCTGCTTGAAGAGGACCGGCAGAGGGTACTCCTCGACACCGGCCTCGAGGTGCTCCATGGCGAAGGTGTTGGCCTCCGGGGAGTGCGACAGGACCCAGACGAGCTCCGTCTTCTTGGGGCGAAGGGGGTTAGCGGGTGCGCTCATCATCGCCTCCCTCGGTGGTCGGGCCCTCGCTCCCCTCGTCATCCGGCTCCGCAATCTCGCCGGGCGAAGCATCGCCAAGGGCTCGCCTGCAAAGCTCGCTGCTGTCGAGGTCGCGAATCGAAATCGCGAGATCGCCGACGCGCTGGAGCACTTCCATAGCCGCGTCCCGATCCGAGCTCGACGCCAAGAGCCTGACAATCCGCGCGCAGCAGTCTCGAGCAGCGGACTCGAGCTCCTCGCTCACGATCGGGAGGTTGGCGAAGAGGTCGAAAGCCTGCACGAATGCCTCGACGGCCTCGGCCGTTCGGCCCTGGAGCTGGGCGAGCAGACCGAGCTGGCGATGGGTCACGCAGGCGGAGCTGAAGTCCTCCACCTCCAGGCAGAGCTGCAGCGCCGCCTCGTAGTCCTTCTCGGCCTGGACGAGCGCGGGAGCCTCTCGCGCAGCCCTTTCCTTCTCCGCATCACCTACGGCGGGCTCACCATGCGCGCCGACGTAGCTTTCGTAGGCTTCGTATGCCCCCAAAGCCAGTCGGTGCCGTTTGGAGTACCGCGCGTCGACGCTCGCGGCCAGGTGCCAGATCGATCTCATCGCCCATCGCCTCCGGTCTGCATCGGCCCGCTCCACGTCTCCGAGGAGGGCAGGAGTCTAGCCCGAAGCCTCGCTGTATTCGAGCGGTGACCGCGGCCGCGATCCGCCTGTCCCTTCTCGAGTCCCGTCCAGCCTGCATCAGCGCCGCTCGCCATGGCTGGCTGCCAGAGGCTGTGTGAGAGGGGCGGGTCGGCTTTTGGGGAAGGACAAGCGCATCTGCCTGCGCGGCGTAGAGCGGCTCTACGCCATCGGCGAGGATGGAAATCCCTGAGTCGACTCTCCGGGCCGACTGCCCGTCATTCTTCCCCACAACCATTCGGCCCAAACGGACACTTCCGGCAGATACGGTTCGGGGAGCGCCCGGCGAGGAGCTCGCGGCGCATGGCGACCGCGGGGGCACTGGACACGAGCTCGGGGAGGCGCGCGTCGCGCACGTTCCCCCAGGAGTGGCGGGGGTGGAGGATCTGGGGGCAGGGGAAGACGAAGCCCCGGTAGTCGATGCGGACCTTGGCCCAGGGCGCCGCGCAGATCACCTGCCGGCTCTCGTTGAGGCGGTGCTCGTCCCAGATGGTCCCGTCGTCGAGCAGCGGGTAGGTGCAGCCGGGCTCCGGTGGAGGCGCCTGGCTCGGGAGCCGGACATGGACTCCCAGCTCCCGCCCCTTCTCCTCCAGCGCGGCCACGGTCTCCACCAGCTCGGTGTTGCGCCCCTCGTCCCACCAGGCCGGCTCGAGGCGCGACCAGAGCGGGTTCATCTGGTTGTAGCTGAAGGAGTCGATGCCCATGTCCGCGAGGGTGACCATGGACTCCACGAGGTGGGGGACGGTCGCCTGGAGGATGAGCGCCTGGACCCCAACCTTCATGGAGCTCTGCCTGGCCCTCTGCAGGCATCCCCGGAGCTTCTCCCTGAGCTCCGGCCACGTGGCGGGAGTACGTAGCTTTGCGAAGGTCTCGGGGTGGGTGGTGTCGATGGAAAGCTGCAGGCGGTCGAGGCCGGAGTCGATGAGGGCCGGCATGGTCGCGTCCTCGAGCAGGGTGCCCGAGGTCAGCATGCCGATGGCAAACTCGTCGCTGTCGGTGCGCCGTGCGGCGTCGAGCTCGTTGAGCCACGTGTCGAGCTCCGGGTGGAGCATGGGTGCGTGCCGGCACCCCAGGGCGAGGTCCACGGCGTAGGGCATCACGTTTCGCTTGATCTTGTGCAGCAGACCGTAAGGAGCCGTGTTCTGCGCCGCGGTGGGCGAGTTGAAGCAGAAGGGGCAGCCGAGGTTGCAGCCGGTCGTCACGTCGAGGATGACGTTCCACTCGATCTCCGGGCGGGGGATCATGTGCTTGCGCAGGAAGTCCCGCACGCCCTCTCCCGGAGATCGCTGCAGCTGGTGAATGTACGGTCTCAGGTCCATCCCATGAGCCCCCCGACGATCTCCGCCCCATGGGAATCGCCGTACCGTTGAACAACGTAGCCGTGGGAGCATAGCGTCACAGCATCTGCATGCGCAAACTCTGCACTCGCCCGCGATCCGCCGCCTCACGGCGTCGGCTCGAGCGATTGGCTGAGGGTGCGATCAAGCCGTCGACGGGCCGAGCCGCGTTCGGGGGAGCGCAGGGGATTCTGCGAGGCCAGCGCTGGCCCTCCGGGACCAACCAGGGGGAAGGAGAGAGAGCAGCTCGTGTCGAGGTGGATGGCCGAGAGCGGCAGATCGTGGCCTCGGAAGCCCTCGTCGTGCAGGTCCGTGCAGTCGGCGACGTAGGGGCTCGGAGCCCGCCTGAGAGCGAGGGTCATGGCGCACGTGACGGTATCGAAGGAGGTCGGCACAAGCACAGACCATGGAGCACGATGCCGGGCCGTGCTACTTTGACGCGATGCGCCGGGCTGCCACGATCTTCTTCCTCACCACTGCCTTGGCCTGCCAGGGCAGCGGAGCCGGGTTGGGGCCCAGCATGGTGCCCGTCCCCTCCCCCGACGCGTCGATGACGGATGCCGGCGGGGCGCTCCCCGACGAGGGCTCACGTGAGGACAAGGGCGCTATTCCGGTGCCGGACACCTCGCTCCTCGCCGACGTCGAGTCCGAGCCGGGGCAGAGCCGCTGTGAGGACAACACGGACTGCGAGAGCGGCTGGTGCGTGGAGGGGCCTGAAGGGGGCATCTGCTCCACCCCATGCCTCGAGGGATGTCCGCCCGGCTGGTCCTGCCAGCTCGTGACAAACCCCGGAACGGACGTCACCTACATCTGCCTCCCGCTCTTCGTCGACCTCTGCCGGCCCTGCGACAAGGACGGCGACTGCGGCTTTCTCACGGGCGCGCTCGCCGCCCGATGCCTCCCCTACGGCGGGGGCGGGAGCTACTGCGGCGCGCCCTGCGACCGGCTGGACCCCGAGCTGCCGTGCCCGGAGGGCTTCGTGTGCCGGGAGGGGCAGTGTGTGTCCGAGACGGGTGAGTGCGCCTGCACCTCCAAGTACGTTGACGAGGCCGCCGCGACCGACTGCACGGCAGGGGAGGCGTGCGAGGGGCGTCAGACCTGCGTGGAGGTCGGTCAGCCCCCGGTGTGCAGCGCGGTGGCCGCCGCCGCCGAGGCCTGCAACGGCGAAGACGACGACTGCGACGGGAGCGTCGACGAGGGATTCCCTGATCGAGACGGCGACGGCGAGGCGGACTGTGTGGACGGAGACGACGACGGCGACGGCGTCGCTGACGCAGCCGACAACTGCCCGCTCGTGCCGAATGCCGGCCAGCGAGACCTCGACGCCGACGGGATCGGCGACGCCTGTGACGAAGACAGGGACGGGGACGGCGTGGCCGACGCAGCCGACAACTGCCCTGCAGTGCCGAATGCCGGCCAGCGAGACCTCGACGCCGACGGGATCGGCGACGCCTGTGACGAAGACAGGGACGGGGACGGCGTGGCCGACGCAGCCGACAACTGCCCTGCAGTGCCGAATGCCGGCCAGCGAGACCTCGACGCCGACGGGATCGGCGACGCCTGTG
>CAZQPP010000108.1:0-18395 GCA_964594295.1 uncultured Myxococcales bacterium
CAACCCCGACCAGGCCGACACCGACGGCGACGGCTTCGGCGACGCCTGCGACCAGGACGACGACGAGGACGACGTGCCCGACGCCGTCGACAACTGCCCCTGGGTCTTCAACCCCGACCAGGAAGACACCGACGGGGACGGGACCGGGGACGCCTGCAGCGCGCCGTAGAGGCTCTACGGCACCCCTGGCAACGGCGGCAGGTCGAAGCCGAAGCCCGAGCTGAGCCTGCCGGTGCGCATCAGGTCGACGCGCCACCTGCCGTCCTCGTAGAGCAAGCTCAGGCTCCGGCGCTTCCCTCCCTCCTCGACCTTCAGGATCAGCGCCTGGCCTTCCTCCCGCCTCGAGACGATCTTGATCTCGGGCTGTACTTCGGGCTGCGCGAACCCCGGGCCCTCCCCGGCCATGCCGACGGCGCCGAGGTAGAGCGCCCGCGAGCGCACGGTCAGACGCTCCGCTACGGCCTCGTGGTCCCCGCGCTGCACCGCCGCCACTATCTCGCCAACGGCCCGCTCCGGCGAGTCCGCACAGCCCGCCACCAAAACCACGAACGCCGCGCCGAGGAGTAATGCTCGGCGCGGCGTCCAAGTGCGAGAAGGGGGACTCGAACCCCCACAGCCGCTAGGCCACCAGATCCTTAGTTGTGTGTCGCGCGTCATCCTGTGCACTCGCCTGTCACCTGAAGTGCCCCTTTTCGGGGGCTTACGTTAGCTCTTGTCTGGTGGCCGCACCTGGCGTAAGCTGTCATCTGTTCACTTCCTGTTCACTCGCCAGCAACCAGACCCCCGGAGAGCCTGGATCTGGTGGCCGCAAATCAGAGCCGAGAGAGGAGCGGATCATGCGCCTGAACAAGAGGACGGTGGAGGCCGCAACTTACGAGGGCAAGGAGCTCTCCGGCAAGGCCGGCAAGACGGCATGGTCGCAGGACATCCGGTGGGACGAGGAGCTGTCCGGTTTCGCGCTGCGAATCTTCCCCTCCGGCCGCAAGGCCTTCCTGCTCCGCTACCGCCACGAGGGCCGGCTCCGCTACCTGACGCTTGGCACCTTCCCCGCCCTCTCCGCCGCCAGGGCCCGCGACAAGGCCCTCCACGCGCTCGCCAACCTGGCGGACGAGAAGGACCCCGGCGAGGAGCGCCGCAAGGCCCGCTCGAAGGGCTTTACCGTCGCCGACCTCGGCGAGCGCTTCCTCGACAAGCACTGCGCCCCCCTGCTCAAGCCCCGCACCGTCACCGAGTACCGCCGGATCTGGCGCCTCCACGTCAACCCGGCGCTGGGCTCCCTCAAGGTCGAGGCCGTCCAGACTGCCGACGTGGAGCGCCTGCACAGGCGGATGTCCGACACCCCCCGAGCCGCGAACCATACCCTCGCGGTGCTCTCGTCTGCCTTCAACTGCGCCGAACGATGGGGCCTCCGCCCGCAGCGCTCCAACCCCTGCTACGGCGTGAAGCGCTACCGGCAGGAGGGGCGCGAGCGCTTCCTCTCGGGCGAGGAGCTGCAAAGCCTCGGCCGGGTGCTCGACGAGGCCGAGAAGACCTCCCCCTTCCCCGTCGCCGCCCTCCGAACGCTCATCCTGACCGGCTGCCGGAAGAGCGAGATCCTCTCGCTGCGCTGGGAGCACGTTGACCTCGACCGCGCCCGCCTGACCCTCCCGGACTCGAAGACCGGCGCCAAGGTCGTGCTCCTGCCCCCCGCCGCCGTCGCCCTCCTGCGCGACCTCCCCCGGATGCTCCGCAACCCCAACGTCTTCCCCGGCTCCCGCGAGGGCTCCCCCGTGGTGAACCTGGATCGCCTCTGGCGTGGGCTGCGCGAGAAGGCCGGGCTCCCGGACGTGCGGATTCACGACCTCCGACACTCCTTTGCCTCCGTCGCCGCCGGCTCGGGAGTGAGCCTCCCCCTCATCGGCAAGGCCTTGGGGCACTCGCAGCCGCAGACGACGGCCAGGTACGCGCACATCGCGGACAGCCCGCTGCGGATGGCGGTGGACCTGACCGGAGAGCAGATCGCCGCGGCCTTGGGCGCAGGCGGGGGGGAGTGACGTGGCAGGCGTGAAGAGCGAGGCGGAGCGCGCCGCGCTGATCGAGGAGAATCGGCGCCTGGACAGGATCCTACGTTCAATGAGACGCGACGAGCGGAATCCCTCTCGTGTCCTTGTCGAGGTGGACGGCGCAGAGGTGTTCATCGGCGAGGCTCCTTTCGAGACCCGAGGGCACGACACCCTGACAGAGAGCGCTGACGTTCTTCCTCTGGACCAGCGGGGAGCAGCGGAGCCTTTCAGCGCGGCCGATGAGCTGAACGAGAAGGAGCGGGCCGCGACGGTCGAGGAGTGCAACAAGCGCCTGAATGGCATCATGGCCACGATGAAACGCGAGAAGAAAAGGCCGGCTGTCTTCGTTACCGACGGCGACAAGGCGTTTTTCATTGGCAAGGTGCCGCCGGATGGCTGGCTCGCAGCACACCGCAAAGGTGTGAAGTACATCGCGCCTGGCCTGCGACTTGACCGGAGAGGTGCGGCGGAGCTTTTCAACGCCGTTTTTCAGCTGGCCGGGCTCCGAACGGTCGCTGGGGAACTCCCACCAGGCCGACCTCTCATGGCTGGCTTGCCTGATTACCTGGCCCCATTCGATTCCAGTCTGGTCCAGAGAGGCATGTCCGAAGAGCTAGTGACCATCCTCAACGTGTGGCGCTACTTCCACAAACGACCGAGGGGAGATGAACGCACCGACTTGAAGGCACGCCTTGAGCGGCGACTACATCTTCTCCGTGACCTTGTTCGCCTCGATGCAGACGATCCAAGGCCGTGCTCGCAGGAGTACTTCTCGGCACTCCAAGCTATGAAGCATGCCCTGCCCCACGAGGAGAGCACCTTTCGCATCTGGACCCGCCCGTACTCCGACCTGGGTGGCTCCGACCAGGTTTGTCGGAAGCCAAAGCCAGGCTCATCGCTAGCTTTCCTTCTCTCTTGGCTGCGGTGCTTCTTGATCGAACGCGGCGTTACCTACGGCCTAGGGACCTGGGGCGCGGCGCTGTTTGTCGCTAGCATCGGTGAGGCGGCTGACAAGACAGCCGAGGAGCTGCGCAAGGCCGCGGAGAACGCGAGTCGGGCCAAGTAGCAAGTGGACCGGATGACCTCCCTCTGAGTGGCCTTCGGAAATCCAGACTCAGAGAGCCCCGGACTGCCTGGATCCGGGTTATGGGTTGTCACCTCCTAGAAAGCGGTGACAGCCAATGACCCCCACCGAGAACGAACGGCGTAACGGAATCGCGACGGACATCCTCACCGAGCGTGAGGCGGCGCAATGGGTACGCATGCGCCTGCCCTCCTTTCGGTCGGTGAGGTATCGCGGACTTGGCCCCCGCGAGTATCGCCTTGGCCGCCATGTTCGCTTTCGGCACAGCGACCTCGAAGCTTGGCTGGAGCAATGGACTTCCGAACCCGCTTCTGACCGCTCGGGCGATGCGGCCTAGTCGCTGGCTCGAGGACGCGCGCGAGGTGCCCCTGCTCGACGTTGCCCGAGCCCTGGGCCTGGAGCTGCGCGGACGGGGCCGGCGCGTGTCGCTTGCTCCCTGCCGGAGTTGCGGGGCCGAGCGGCGCGGAAGCGATGACCCGCGCGGCCCCATCGGCCTGCACCCCGACGGTGGCGGCTGGACCTGCTTCCGCTGCGACGCGAAAGGCGACGGCCTGGCCTTGGCCTCATGGAAGCTCACCGGCGGCCCCCTCGAAGGCCGCGACAAAGCGGCGACCGTGCGCGCGTTCTACGCGAGCAACGGCTGGGTCTCACCGGCCGGCGACCCCGGAGGCGGAACAACCCCGGGCGGCGGGACAACCGTGCGCCGCAGAAGGAAGCAGACGCCCCGTCCTGCCCCGCAGCCGCCCCCGGCCAGGGAGCGGACCCCGGCGGAGATTCGCGCCCTCTGGGAGGCCTGTGTGCCCGTCTGCGACGATCCCGAGGTGGCGGGCTACCTCGAAGAAGGGCGAGCGATTCCGGCCGCCGTTGTCGAGGATCTGGACCTAGCGAGGGCCCTACCCTCCGAGGGCAACGTGCCGACCTGGGCGGCTGGGCCGTGGCGCCACTTTGGCGGCCGGCGGTGGACGGAGACGACGCATCGCTTGATCGTGCCGCTCTTCGACTCTCGCGGCTCTCTCGTGACCATCCAAGGCGTTGCCGTTGACCTTGAGCGCCTGGCGGAGATTCTGGGCTCTACCAAGAAAGCGAAGAAGCTAGACAAGCTCTGGCCCGTGGGTGGAGGCCCTACCGCCGCAGTCTTCGCCTGCCCGTTGGCTCGGTTGTGGCTCGCGCGGAGGCCCATGGGAGACGGTAGCGATCCGGCCGAGACGGTGCGGCGGGTGGGCCTGATGATGGTCGAGGGGGCCCCGGACTTCCTTTCGTGGGCTGTCTCCTACAGCGATGCCGACGAGGATGCCCCCGCAGTGATCGGGGTTGTGTCTGGAAGCCGGCATGGCGAGCTCGCGCTACGGGCGCCGGAAGGGACGACGATTCGGTCGGACATCCACAACGACGAGAAGGGCCGGAAGTACACGGCCGAGCTTGTGGAAGCCGTCGAGGAACGAGTGGCCTCCGGCTCATTGCGCCTCTTGCTCCCCACGGCAATGGGGGCCCTTGATGCTTGAACCTCCACAGCACTCCGAAGGGCAAGCCGGCGTTGACCGCAGGGACGCGAATGATCGCCTGCGCGACGGAGAGCACCCTGCGGCCGCGCCCGTGACTGAGCATCGGCCGGCTCAGCTCGAGCCCGCCTCCCGAGACGGAGCGGGCACGTTGATGGCGGTGGGCCCGCCGGGACAACCGAAGCTGCGGCCCGAGTCCGGGGAGGAACTGAGAGAGCGCTTCCATACGTTCGTGCTCCAGGGCATTCACCGGACCGGCGACACCGACAACGCGGCACGCTTTGCCGAGGAGCACGGGGAGAGCTTCCGGCACTGCGACGCGGGCCCGAGGTGGTGGATCTACGATGGGCGGCGCTGGGCCGAGGACAAGACCCGAGCGGTGGACCGCGCCGGAAAAGAGACCTTCGAGGGCCTCCGTTCGATGCTCCACGATGCCGCGAACGTAGCAGACAAGCTCGCGGATCAGTTGGAGCAAGCCTCCGACACGAAGCTCAAGGATGAGGCCAAGAAGTACCAGGGCGAGGCCGCGAGGTGCCGAAAGGAAGCCGACACGCTGAAGAGGCGCCGGCGGCTAGACGACATGAAGGCGCTTGCCTGCTCAGAGGCGCCGTTGCCCATCAGAATGGAGGACTTCGACCGCGACCCCTGGTTGTTCAACGCGCCCAACGGCACCGTGGACCTTCGCACCGGCGAGCTGCGGCCCCACCGGCCAGAGGACTACCTCTCCCACCGTGGCGGCGCGCAGCTTGACCTCCGCGCAGCCTGCCCCCGCTGGGAGGCCTTCCTTCGCCGAATCTTCGACGGCGACGAGGGCTTGATCGCCTTCCTTCGGCGAGCGGCCGGCTACTCCATGACCGGCGACACCCGGGAGCAGTGTTTCTTCCTGCTCCACGGCACCGGCGCGAACGGGAAGAGCACCTTCCTCGAAGTGCTCGCCCACGTCTTCGGCTCCTACTCACAGGCCCCGGACGCGCAGACCTTTCAGACGAGCCGCAACGACCGGCATCCGACCGATCTGGCTCGGCTACGGGGAGCAAGGTTCGTGAGAGCCTCGGAACCAGGGGAGCAGAAGGCGCTAGACGAGGCGCGGATCAAACGCCTTACCGGCGGCGAGCCCATGACCGCGCGCGTCATGTACGGCGACCCCTTCGAGTTTCTCCCGCAACTCAAGCTCTGGCTGGCCTGCAACAAGCGGCCGACCATCCGCGGCACCGACGAAGGGATCTGGCGGCGCATCCGGTTGATTCCCTTCGAGGTGCAGATCCCCGAGGCGGAGCAAGACAAGACGCTGAAGGACCGGCTCATTGCCGAGGAGGCGCCGGGCATCCTGGCGTGGGCCGTGCGCGGGTGCCTGGAATGGCAGAAGGAGGAAGACCTTGCGCCTCCCGAGGTGGTACTGGCGGCGACCGGGGCATACCGAGCGGAAGAGAACCGCTTGGCCGGCTTCCTCGATGAGTGCTGCGAGACGGGCGAGGGCTTCGAGGCTCCAATGGCCGGGCTTTTCGAGGCCTATCGAAAGTGGGCGGACGACGGCAACGAGCCGCGCCCGGCCAGCAAGAAAACCTTCGGCAGCCTCCTCCGCGACAGCGGCTATGCACCGGAGAGAGCCGGCGACGGGAGCAGAATCCGGCGCGGCCTGCGCCTGCGGCATGGGTAGGAGGCCCCGTGGATTCGATGCGTCGGAGCACTATGCCTTGATTCTAAAGGCGCAAGTGCGATTTCCGACGCAACCGACGCTTGGTTTCAATTGCGGCTCCGGGCGCGCGCGCGTACGCACACTAGAAGCGGAAAACGGATCCTTGCGTCGGTTGCGTCGGTGGATCTCGATTGGCGTTGCTATCATTGGGCGATCCTGGCCGACGCAAGCTCGCACCCCCTTGGCGGCCAGCCCGAGCCGGGCGCGGTCCTTCCCTCCAAAACGCGCAACCAAAACCCACGAGAGCCGGGCGAAATGCGCCGCAACACCTTGGTTTTACACGGCTCTGTACTCGCACAAGTGGTGCAAAAACGGGGGCCAGCTTGAGCACTTCAAGTGGCCCGGCCCCGCCTCCGGCTCCCTCGAAGCGTGCTCGCGTGACCGAATGTCGCAGCCCGGCGCCGTCCATTCCGACCTCCCACCCCTACCTTTGGCGGGGGGCAAGCCGCGCCGGTTGGAGTGTAGCGTTGTGAGCGACGAGCTTTTTTGTCCAAGTCCCATGAGGTGCTCCGATGCCAGGTAGCGGCCCCAGCAACACCGGCCCCGTAGCGGCGAATCGAGCCGAGGGGCACGACCTCGACCCGGGCAAGCTGCACTGCTGGCGCGCCATCCGCGACCTCTATCCCGAGAGCACCCGCCGCGAGGTGGAGCAGACCATGGCGGCGGGGGGCGTCACGTCTTCCGACCTCATGGCGATTGCCCTCGCGGCATACCTGCGGGCCTCGAAGGCGGAGAAGCAGACGCGGGAGACCGAACGCGAGCGGCTCCAAGCGCTCAAGATGCTAGAGCGCCTCGTGAAGTGGTCGGCCGATGGCCCCGGCGGCGCAGTCCGCAAGGTGGAGCTGCCCGATTGGCTGGCCGCCCTCATCGGCGCCGCCCCGGCTCCCGGAGAGGACGACGGCGACGACATAGAGGCGGTGTAGGCCTCCCCCGCGCCTCCGCCAGCGTGCGCCGTCTGTCGTGCGACCTCGGAGCGGCGAGGCGACCGAAGCAGACGAGGCGGGCCTCGGGCTCCGGCTTCCTCGCCTCCGCGCTCTGACGGCCGAGCTGGCCCCGCTGGCGGGGGACAATGACCGGGGACCGCCCGAGAGGTGGCGCCGGCACCTGGTGCGGTTGACTTGGCGGCTGCGGCTCCACGCGAGCCCCCGTCTCGTTCCTGCGGCGAGGGCTCCGCCTGCAAGCCCGGCGACACTGCTACCGGCTCCGGGGAGCCCCACCCCTGCGCGAGCTGGCGTGCGGCCGATGAGCCGAGGCCCTTTTTCTGAGAGCGAAGCGCCAGCCCCGCCCCGGCGCCGTCTTCCGCGCCTGCACCCCTCTGCCGACCCCGAGAAGGCCGAAGCGACCGCCGGGGACCACGGGCCCGCCGGGCTCGAGAAACGCGCGCATGTGGGCCTGCTCTGCGGGCTTCACTGCGAACCCGAGCACGACGCCCCCGCCGTGCAGGTGCCACCACAGCAAACGCCCTGCCCGGCGTCGCAGCTCTGGCCGTCGGGGGCGGGAAAGTCCCCACATATGGCGGTCTGATCACTGCAAGCGAGCCGGCACTCTCCACGGCCATCGCCGCAATCGGCGTCGCCAGCGCAGGGCTTCCGGAGGGCTAGGCGCTCGTCGAGGCCGGCAAGCCTCTTGAGCCCCGAGTTGCTGCTGCCGCCAATGCCGAAGGGCTGAGTTTCACTCACCCGCGTGAAGACGCTCTTGCCGAGACGGAGGTGCCCTTCTAGGGCGTAGACCGCTCCCATGGGGACACCGCCGGATGAAAAGGGCGCGTCGGTGGCGAGAGCGGGAATGCTCGCATGGAGCTTCCAGACGCCACCCAGCGCGTACCGCAGCTTCAGCATTGCCTCGCCGAGAGCATTGCTCAATCCGGACGGCGTGAGATCAAGGTGCGCGGAGTTGATGAAGAGGTACTGCCCCTCTGTCAGACAGGCGATCTCCCATTGGCGAGCATCGTGCTCCATGTAGCCCGGTGCCTGGAACTGAACGAAAGAGATGCGGATCTTGTGGCGGTCCCAGTCATTGAGGACGGTCTCCCTGACCTGGCCGAAGCCGATGGCCGAGCAGACCGGCCGCCCGCTCCGGTAGACCTCGCTGGGCGCGGAGCAGGTGTCGGGGCCGTCGTCAATCACGACGATGTGCTTGGCCGTGATGTCGGGCGCCTCGTCCTTCAGGAACCGCCATGCCTCGGCAACCGCTTCCCATAGGTTCGTGCGGCCTTTGGCGAGTCCGGCCAGGCCGGCGAATCTGTCAGTGTAGATGCCTCGATTCGAGCTATCGGCGAAGCATCGCTGCGCCAACGTCTGCTCTCCCTCGGCTTCGAGGGTGCATGGCACGTTCACTCCGTCGTTGCCGTTGAAGGTGTAGACGATGAGCTTGTCTTGATCGTTCAAAGCCCGAATGAAGTGTCTCGCCTGCTCGATACGGTCCCCCAAGAAGTCCGAGCTGATCTGCGCGCGTTCGGCAGCCGGAGTGAGGAGGCCAAACTCGTCTTCCTGATTGCCGGCTTCGTCAACCAAGCCGTTCATCGAGCCCGATTGATCGATGAGCAGGGCCACCGCCACGGGCTCGCCGCGCTTGGTCGCGATAGCCTCAAAGACCAGAGACAAGATGTCCGAGGCGGGGGACTCTCTCCCCTGGCATCGCTTGCCCGCCTGAAGGTCGTCGTCCGGGTAGGGTTCGATGCAGTCGAGGGCTAGGTCCATCATGTCTTTCGACACGCTCCCACGGGCGCCACCGACGGCCACTCCTCCGACGGTTACCTCGCTGCCGTCGATCCAATCCCCGACACGGATGGAGCGGTCGCGGTCCGGCGCTGTCTCGGTGCCGCTGGTCGCACGCGAAGTCGAGATGAAGCTCAGGCTGATCTCGACCGCCTCGACCGGCCCGGAGCAGGCGCGCCCATACCCATCCGCGCCCTTGTTGGCGGGGAAGGCACTGAGCATTTGCATGCGGTCGAACTTGATGTTGCGAATCCAGAAGACGCAGCCAAGAGACGGTGCAAGGTCGAAGCCAAACTCCCCCGCCGGCTCTGGCTGGGTCATGCCGGCGAACCCAGTGTCGGGCAGCTTCTCGTGCGTCAGCACGTCACAGGGATGGGAGCAACCCTCCAGCTTCTCGCACATTCGGCCAAGCGCCGCCGCGAACTCAGCCTGCTCGGGCGGCGCGAAATGCGCTCGGCACCCGGCAATGCACTCCGCGGGAACGGGCCAGCTTTCCGACCCTGGACCTGCGTAACCCTCGGGTGTGCCCCCACCGGCGCCGCCCGAGCAGGCGACAACGGCAGGCAACAGGGCGAGCGCCCAAGACCAAGACGCAACTCGACGCAAGACCATGGCATGACTCCCGCAGGGTGGAGACTCCCCTCTGTCCACGTTGGCACCGCCTGCCATGGTGGCAGATCCGGCTCGATGGAGCAACGAAGATCCGTCGTGCCCAAAGGACCGTGCCCCTGCTCTGCGGCATAGGCCGACCCGGGTGCCCCGACCCCCGCCGGAGCGGCGACGGCCTGACCCGATCTGCCCCTCGACCTCGGCCACCCCTACCCCGGCCGCGCACCCCCTGGAAGTGCCCCCAAACGCCCCCGGCTGTTCACTTCCTGTTCACTCGCCAGAAGGCGCCAAGTCCGGGGAGGCGCGGAAACCCTAGTGCGAGAAGGGGGACTCGAACCCCCACAGCCGCTAGGCCACCAGATCCTTAGTCTGGCGTGTCTACCAGTTCCACCATTCTCGCAGGCGCGGGGGCTTTTAGAACCACGGCGCGGCGCTGTCAACTCCGGGGAGCTCATGTGCCGCTGAGGAGGGCCGGCGGGTGGTCTTCGACGGCACCGTGCAGGCCGAGGCGCTGGCCCTTGTGGAGGCGGCCCGCGCGCAGGTCCTCGCCGGCGATGAGCACGGGGCCGGCGTCGAGGGTGCGCACCCAGTACTGGTCGGGCTCGAGGGGGTCGCGCTCGGGGACGTCGGGCAGCCGGCGGCCGAGGGTGCCGAGCACGAGCAGCCACGGGAGGTTGAGGCCCGCGGCGGTGTAGAAGAAGTGGGTCGTGCCGAAGCGCCCGGCGTTTGCCTCGGTCACCCGGGCCTGGTTGTCGGCGTCGCCCTTGAGGTCGATGAAGACCACGCCGTCGTAGGCATCGTCGAGCAGCTTCGCGGCCTTGTAGGCGGTGTCGAAGAAGCTGTCGCTGTTGACCGTGTGGCTCAGGGCCGGGGCCCCCGTGATGCCGGAGGGGGAGACGTGGGGGATCACGTAGCGGTCGCGGTGACGGGCCTGGCTGGTGACCAGGCGACCTTTGTCGAAGAGGCCGATCCAGGTCAGGTTGTCGCCCGGCAGGTACTCGGAGGCGATCATGCCGCCCCAGCCGTCCCAGTAGCCTATCCACGAGCGCGCCTGGTCGGGGGTGCGGCAGGGGAGCGAGGCCATGCCGATGCCCTTGCCGGGGATCCCGGCCCCGCGGACCCAGACGGGGAGGCCGTCGAAGTCCTCGAAGGCGCGGTCGACGTCCGCCGGGGTGCGGAGCAGGCGCGTCTCGGGCACGGGCACGCCCGCGGCCTTCCACACCTGCCACGAGGCCCACTTGCTGTTGGCCATGTCGAGGGCCTCGAGGGAGGGCACGCGAAGGGGCGCGCCGAGGCGCTCCCGGTGCTCGGCCAGTACCCTGATCTCGATGCTGTTGTTGGGGAAGATGAGATCGACGGAGCGCTCGCGCACCAGGCGCGCTATGGCCTCGATGTATGCCTCCTCCTCGGAGGCGCGCGGGACGAGGTGGACCTCGTCGCAGAGCGACAGGGTGGCGAAGGCCCGGTCGCAGTCGGTGCCGATGAGGACGATGGGCTCCGGGGCGCGGCGGAGGGAGCGGCAGAGGTTCACGGTCCCGGGCCCTCCGGCGCCGGTGACGAGGATGCGGATGGCTTTGCTCATCGTTCGACCATAGCCAAGTGACACCCCGAGCGCACGCGGGCGCGGCCCCGCCTGGACCTCGGCCCCGTCCGTGTCCAGATTGTGGGTCCCCGCCTTGCTGCGGCACCCCGGCACAGGTAAACAGGCGCGCCATGATCTACCGCAAGAGCCCCCAAGACATCGCCCGCATGCGCCACGCCGGGCGAATCCTCGCCCGGGCCCTGAACCGGGTGAAGGCGGCGTGCGTGCCGGGGGCGACCACAGCGGAGCTCGACGCGCTCGCCGAGGACTCGATCCGCTCCGAGGGAGGCTCGCCGACCTTCAAGGGCATCTACGGCAACCCCTCCAAGGGCATCCCGCCCTTCCCCGGGAGCCTCTGCGTCTCGGTCAACGAGGTCGTCGTCCACGGCATGCCCAACGACAAGCCGCTCAAGAGCGGCGACATCCTGTCGGTCGACTGCGGCGTGACCCTGAGCGAAAACGGCCGCACCTTCGTGGCCGACTCTGCGCTGACCATCCCCGTGGGAGACGTGGCTCCCAAGGTGAGAGAGCTCTTGAGCGTCACCGAGCAGTCGCTCCACGCGGGCATCGGCGCGGCCCGTGTGGGCAACCACCTCAACGACATCGGCGCCGCGGTCGAGGCGGTGATCAGGCCGCACGGCTTCGGCATCGTGCGCGAGTACTACGGCCACGGGGTCGGCTACCGGCTCCACGAGGACCCCGTGGTCCCGAACTACGGCAAGCCGCGAACCGGTCCGAAGATCAAGTCCGGCTGGTGCCTCGCCATCGAGCCCATGGTAAACCTCGGCACCTGGCGGACCAAGACGCTCCCGGACCACTGGACCGTCGTGACGGAGGACGGCACCCTGTCCGCTCACTTCGAGCACACGGTCGCCGTCACCACCCAAGGCACCGAGATATTGACGCGCCGCGACCTGCCCGAGGTCAAGGCTTAGGAGCTGTTAGATGTCAGCTATTAGCTATTGGCGAGCCAGAAGAACCAACCCGATCCGACCGAAGACCCACGACCGACAGCTAACAGTGAACAGCTAACGGCTAACGGCTAACGGCTAACGGCTATGACACTCAACATCTTCGACACCCGCCAGCAGCAGAAGGTCCCCTTCGAGCCCATCGAGCCGGGCAAGGTGTCCGCCTACGTCTGCGGGGTCACCGTCTACGACTACTGCCACGTCGGCCACGCGCGCTGCTACGTCGTCTTCGATGCCATCGTGCGCTACCTGCGGCACAAGGGCCTTGACGTGACGTATGTGCGCAACTTTACTGACGTAGACGACAAAATCATAAAGCGCGCCGGCGAGCTCTCGGTCCCCATCTCGGAGCTGACCGAGCGCTTCATCTCCGCGTTCTGCGACGACATGGAGGCCCTCGACGTCCTCCGGGCGGACATCGAGCCCCGCGTCACCGACCACATCGACGACATCATCTCCATGGTCGAGGGCCTCATCGAGCAGGGACACGGCTACGTGTCGAATGGGGACGTCTACTTCGCCGTCGACACCTTCGAGGCCTACGCCGACCTCTCGAAGCGCAACCTCGAAGACCTCCGCGCCGGCGCCAGCGAGCGCACCGACGCCGCGGAGCTGGCGAAGAAACGAAACCCCCTGGACTTCGCCCTGTGGAAGAGCTCCAAGGAGGGCGAGCCCGCCTGGGACAGCCCCTGGGGCCCCGGCCGGCCCGGCTGGCACATCGAGTGCTCGGCCATGAGCACCCGCTACCTCGGCGCAGACTTCGACATCCACGGCGGCGGCCAGGACCTGATCTTCCCTCACCACGAGAACGAGATCGCCCAGGCCGTCGGCGCCACCGGCGCCGGCTTCGCCCACCACTGGCTGCACAACGGCTTCGTGAACATCAACCAGGAGAAGATGTCGAAGTCCCTGGGGAACTTCTTCACGATCAGAGATGTGCTCCAGGTCTTCCACCCCCAGGTCCTGCGCTTCTTCCTGCTCTCGACCCACTACCGCGGCCCCATCAACTACTGCGACGCGAACCTCGTCGAGGCCACCAGGCGCGTCGACCACATCTACGGCACCCTCGCGCGCATCGACGAGTACCTCGAGCTGAAGAAGGACAAGCACAAGAAGGGCGACGTCCTCGAGCCCAAGATGGCGAGCGGCCTGCTCACAGAGCTCGAGTCGGCCCTCGACGACGACTTCTGCACCCCGCGGGCCATCGCGGCGCTCTCCGAGCCCATCCGCCGAGCCAACGAGCTGCTCGCCGGCAAGGAGATCGCGGGCCGCTACGCCACCTTGAAGGAGCTCCGGGAGGCGATCTCTGTGGTGGCCTCGGTGCTCGGCGTCTTCCACCACGACCCGACAGCCTTCTGCGCCAAGCTCCAGAAGCGCCTCGTCGCGCAGCGCGGCATAAACCCCTCGGAGATCGAGTGCCAAATCGAAGCGCGCGCGACGGCCCGCAAGGAGCGCGACTTCGAGAAGGCGGACGCCATCCGCGCGGAGCTCAACGAGCGCGGCGTGCAGCTCATGGACACCCCGACGGGGACCTGCTGGCGGGTGGTGCCGTGACGAGCACTCCCTCCGGTGACGCTCCGGCCGACGCGGGCACCCCACCCTCCAACGGCGGCTTTGCCGCCGAGAGTGCCGCCGAGAGTGCCGCCGGAAGTGGCCTCGCCCTGCCCGACCAGCCCGCGCCGCCCGTGCGCACCGGCCTCGAGCCCGAGGAGCGCAGCCGCCTCAACGACCTGCGCGCGGCCGTGGAGCGCAGGCCCTATCCCTTCATCCTGGGCTCCGACTGGGACGTGAGCAGGGACGAGTCCGAGCGCAAGGCCGCGCTGCTGAGCGACTGGCTCAAGACCCTCGCGGCCCGCCCCAACCTCGACGGCGACACCCGCGCGGCGGTCCGGACATGCCTCGCCCAGGTGGAGCTCGCGGGCTTCGTGCTCCGCGACCCGGAGCTGGGCCCGGCCTACATCCGCGCCGCCCGAGAGAGACACAAGCGCGCCGGAGCAGCTTGATGAGCGTCCGCCCCGTCATCACCTTCCCCCACCCCACCCTGCTCCGCCGCGCGCCCAAGGTGGAGATCGAGGGCTTCGGCGTCGAGCTCCTCCGCCTCGCCGAAGACATGGCCGAGACCATGTACGCCTCCAACGGCATCGGCCTCGCCGCGCCGCAGGTGGACGTCTCCATCCGCATGCTCGTGATGGACACCGAGTGGCCCCAGCGTGAGGACTCCACCCTGCACGTCCTGGTCAACCCGGAGGTCGTCTCCAGAAAGGGCGAGATGATCTTCGAGGAGGGCTGCCTCTCGTTCCCGGAGCTGCAGGCCTCGGTCCGGCGCTCGGCCGAGGTGACCGTCAGAGCCCGAGACGCCCGCGGCCGCCCGGTGGAGCTCGAGCTCGACGGCATCGACGCCGTCTGCGTGCAGCACGAGATCGACCACCTCGACGGCGTCACCCTCGTAGACCGCGCGGAAGGCGAAGACCGGGAGCGCCTGATAGCCGAGATGCGCGAGCAGCCCTGGTACAAGCCCGAGCTCTTGAAAGAACCGCTCTGAGGAGCGAGAGGAAGAAGTGCCACAGACACTCGACCTGATCTTCTTCGGCACCCCCGATTTCTCGGTCCCGACGCTCCGGGCCTTGGCCGACGCCGGACACCGAGCTCACCTCGTCTGCACGCGCCCGGACAAGCCGGCCGGCCGCGGCGGGAAGATGCGGCCGCCGCCCGTCAAGGTCGCCGCCGAGGAGCTGGGCATCACGGTCGAGCAGCCCAGGTCCCTCAAAGGCGGGATCGGCGCTCACCTGCGCGAGCGCATCGCCTCCCTGCGCCCGGACGTGGCCGTGGTCGTGGCCTACGGGCGGATCGTGCCCGAAGCGCTCCTCGAGGTGCCCCGCCTCGGCTTCGTCAACGTGCACGCCAGCCTGCTGCCGCGCTGGCGCGGAGCCTCTCCCATCCAGGCCGCCATCCGCGCCGGGGATCGGGAGACGGGCGTGACCATCATGAAGATGGACCCGGGCCTCGACACGGGCCCGATGTTGCTCCGGCGCGCCGTGCCGCTGCCGGAGCAGGCCACCGCCGGCGAAATGCACGACACCCTCGCTCCCCTCGGCGCCGAGCTGCTCGTGGAGGCCCTCGCCGGCCTCGCCGACGGCAGCCTCAAGGAAGTGCCTCAGCCGGACGATGGCGTCACCTATGCGCCCATGCTCAAGAAGAAGGACGGGGTCCTCGACTGGAGCCTCCCGGCCGCGGGAATCCGCGACCACGTGCGCGCCATGACGCCGTGGCCCGGCGCCCAGACCCGACTCCTCGGCGCCGACGTGCGCCTCTCGGAGGTCAGCCTGCCCGACGAGGCGCCGCCTCCCGGCGCGGCCCCAGGGACGCTCGTAGCCGTCGACGGTGAAGCCGGCCTCGTGGCCACCGGCGACGGCCTGGTGCGCGTCGCCACGATCCAGCCCGCCGGCAAGCGCGCCATGACGGTGTCCAGCTTCCTGCAGGGGCGTCGCACGGCCCCGCCGTGCCTTTTCGAGCCCTAGTCACCGCTGCCTTGCGCGCGCGAAACCCGTACCCTAGGCTACCCGCCGCCGTCTTAAAGACACCCCCCGGAGCTGCAATGAGCCGCGTTTCTCTGCTCCCGACCGTTGCGTTGGCACTGATCCTCACAGGCACGGGGTGCGCCTCCGGGGACACCGCGCTGAGCAGCCCGTGGGACACGAACAACCCAGGCCGGACGGGCAACGACTACAGCGGGGCCGTCGGCACCGACTCCGGCGTGAAGTCCGACCAGATCATCACGGCGCCCGACTTCGGAGGCACCGGCGCCCCGACCGACGAGGGCAAGAAGGACACGCGCATCTTCGTCCCCATCGAGAGCCCCGAGATGGTCATCAAGATCGTGCACCCGAGCGCCTTGCGCCAGGTGACGGTCACCAGCCGGGCCATCGCCCTGAGCGGCATCGTCACCGGTCTCCCCGACACGATCACCTGGAAGACCCACGGCGGCCAGGAGGGCGAAGCGACGGGCATCCCGTTCTGGAAGACCGCGCCCATCCCGTTGGCACCGGGCGACAACCACATCACCGTCACGGCCACGCGGGGCGAGGAGGTGCAGACCGACTCCATAATCCTGACGGTCAACACCGCCTTCAAGTTCGGCAGCCGCGTGCAGGCCCGCCCCGACGTGCTCTTCGTGGGCCAGCAGGACGTCAAGACCATCTTCACCATCAGCACCGACCTCTACAAGAACTTCCAGCCGGGATCGCTCCAGCTCATCCAGACGGACGCCGCGGGCAACCCGATAGACGGGGGCATACGCGGCGGCATGGCCGACGACGGCAAGACCGCCCAGACCGGCGACGAGATCCAGGGCGACGCCATCTACACCGCCCGCGCCAACCTCGACGGAGATACCCCGGGGGCCCTCTACTTCCGCATACAGGCGCAGGTGGTCACCGCCGGCAACCCCATGCTCGCCCACTCGGAGGTGCTGCCCATCGAGGTCATCCAGCCGATCACCGTCGAGGAGTGCAACCAGATCACCTCGCTGCAGACCGAGGCCACCTCCATCTACGCCGAGAAGCTCGCCTCGGGCGGCCAGCAGGCCGCGATAGCGGCTGCCCTCGACGCGCTGAACGCCTCCCCGCAGGTGGCGGAGCACGGCGTCACCGGCGACACCGGCGTGTGGGTGCGTTACAAGAACGGCCTGCTCGGCGCGCTGCAGCTGGGGGCCGCCGGCTTCCGCGGTGGCGCGGGCGGCGGAGGCGCGTCCGATGAGGGCGCCGGCTTCTCCCAGCTCACCTCGGGCCTCTTGAACTCCGTGCCCGTCGGCAGCCGCCGGGCCCTGCTCCTGAGCCCCTACCTCGCCGAGCTCGGCGACGCCGACGAGAACTGGGCGATCTGGAAGACCTTCGACGAGGTCCCCTGCCCGCCCTACGAGGTCACCGAGCCCATCGCCGACAGCGCCTCGAACCTGCGGATGTTCCAGGACATGAGGCGCTACGGCGTCGTCTCCATCGTCTCCCACGGCGACACCTACTTCGACACCCTGAGCACCCAGGCCAAGGAGGCCTACGGCTGGTTCCACAAGGGCGCCCAGGAGGTCATCTGGACGGGCGAGGCCATCAACTGCCAGGCCTTCAAGCGCGAGGTGGGCGCCCAGTGCCGGCGCGACCAGCAGTGCGGCGCAGGCGCCCGCTGCATCATCCAGGACCTGAACCCGGAGGGGCAGCCGCAGGGCATCTGCGTCGACTACGCCCAGGCCGACCTCCGGCGCGGGCGCCTCGTCTTCGGCAGCGACCGCTACGGCATCCTGCCGACCTTCATCCGCTTCCACGCGCGCGAGGCCTACCCGAACAGCATCGTCTACCTCGGCGCGTGCCGCTCCGCCTGGAACGGCTCCATGGCCGCCATATTGTTCGGCATGGGCGCGCGCGCCATCGTCGGCTACTCGGATTACGTCAAGAGCGAGTTCGCGGCCGCCCGCGGCGCCGAGTTCTTCGACCGGCTGGTCAGGCCGGATCCGAACACCGGCAAGGGCATGCTCTCCGGCCAGGCCCACCTCAAGCTCCCCGACCCCGAGAACCAGACCTACCTCCGCCTCATCGGCGCTCGAAACCTCGACGCCTCCCAGTCGGAGCTCCTCAACGAGTCCTGGGAGACCGGCAAGTCCTCGGGTTGGCAGAAGGCAGGCGACGGACGCGTCATCTCCCAGCTCGGCACCGCGCTGCCCGTGCATGGCAAGTTCATGGGCATCCTGTCGACGGGCCTGGGCTTCACGACCCAGACAGGTGAGCTGAGCCAGACCTTCTGCATCGCCCCGGGTCGCACGACGCTCACCTTCTGGTGGCGCTTCTTCTCGGAGGAGTTCTTGGAGTGGTGCGGCACCCAGTACCAGGACACCTTCCAGGTCACCATCGAGAGCGAGGCCGGCCAGCTCCGCCCGGTCAGCGTCACCGTCGACGACATGTGCCCCGCGCTGTCCTGCATCGGCTGCGGGAGCATGTACCAGCAGTTCCCGAGCTTCCCGGAGATCGTGCAGAGCCCCGTTCAGTTCGACCAGGGCGACACCTGGATGATGAACGACTGGGTGCAGACCCGCGTCGACCTCGCGGCCAACGGCTTCGCCGCGGGCGGGCCCATCACGCTGCGGCTCTTCGCGACGGACAAGGGCGACAGCATCTTCGACTCGGTGATCCTGGTCGACGCCGTCAAGAT
>CAZQPP010000109.1:0-18298 GCA_964594295.1 uncultured Myxococcales bacterium
CCGGCCGCGGGGTCGCACCCGTCGTCGGTGCACACGTTGTCGTCGTCGCAGTCGGCCGGCATGCCGCCCATGCAGGTGCCCTGGGAGCACGAGTCCAGGACCGTGCATCCGTCACCGTCGTCGCACGCGGCCTCGTTGGGCGTGTTGACGCACCCTGTCGCCGGGTCGCACGCGTTGTCTGTGCAGACGTTGCCGTCGTCGCAGTCGGCCGGAGCGCCGCCCGCGCACGCGCCCTCTGCGCAGGCGTCGCCTACCGTGCACGCGTCGCCGTCGTCGCACGCGGCGGTGTTGTTGGTGTTGGTGCAGCCCTCCACCGGGTCGCAGGAGTCGTCGGTGCACCCGTTCTCGTCGTCGCACTCATGGCTGATGTCCTCGGAGCCACAGTCTCCAGTGACGGGGTCGCACCAGTCGCTGGTGCACGCGTCGTCGTCGTTGCAGATGATCCAGAGCGTCCGAGTGCACACCTGGCCGTGGCACTCCGCCTCGAGGACGCACCTGTCGTTGACGTCGCAGGCGCTGCCCTCGGGCTTGTCGGTGTTGGTGCAGCCGGTCGTGTGGTCGCAGTCGTCGTCGGTGCAGGGGTTGTCGTCGTCGCAGTCCACCGGCATGCCGGCGTAGCAGGTGCCGTTTGCGCAGGCGTCGCTTGTCGTGCACGCGTCTCCGTCGTCGCAGTCGGCCGCGTTGGGTGTGTGGGTGCAGCCGGTGCTCGAGTCGCACCCGTCGTCGGTGCAGACGTTGTCGTCGTCGCAGTCCGCCGGGGCGCCGGCCGTGCACGTGCCGTCTGCGCAAGTGTCGCCAACCGTGCACGCGTCGCCGTCCTCGCAGGCGGCCGTGTTGTTGGTGTTGATGCACCCGACCACATCGTGGCAGGTGTCGTCGGTGCAGACGTCGCCGTCGTCGCAGTCCACCGGGGGGCCGCCCTGGCAGGCGCCGGCCGAGCAAGCGTCACCGGTGGTGCACGCGTCGTTGTCGTTGCAGGCCTCCGAGTTGTTGGTGAAGGTGCAGCCGGTGGTGGGGTCGCACGCGTCGTCGGTGCATGCGTTGTCGTCGTCACACTCCACCGGGAGGCCGCCCACGCAGATGCCGGACGCGCAGATGTCACCGGCGGTGCATGCGTCGCCGTCGTCGCAGGGGGACGAGTTGTTGGTGTGGGTGCAGCCCGTCGCGGGGTCGCAGCCGTCGGTCGTGCAGAGCTTGCCGTCGTCACAGTCCGCCGGCCCGCCGGCCACGCAAGCTCCGGCCGAGCACTGGTCGCCCGCGGTGCATGCGTCGCCGTCTTCGCAAGGGTCAGTGTTGTCGACGTGGAAGCAGCCGGTCGTTTGATCGCAGCCGTCGTCGGTGCAGACCTTGCCGTCGTCGCAGTCGATCGGCCAGCCGCCCAGGCAATTGCCCTCCGAGCAAGAGTCGCCCTCTGTGCATGCGTCGCCGTCGTCACACCCGTCCGAGCTCGGGGTGTGGGTGCACCCGGTGGAGTGATCGCAGCCGTCGTCGGTGCAGACGTTGCCGTCGTCGCAGTCGGCCGGCATGCCGGGCTGGCAATCGCCTCCGAAGCACTTGTCGTTCACCGTGCACGCGTCTCCGTCATCGCACGAGGCCGAGTTGGTGGCGTGCCGGCAGCCCATGGTCGGGTGGCACACGTCGTCGGTGCAGGGGTCGTTGTCGTCGCAGTCCGCATCCACGGTGCATCCAGCGCCGGCGGCTTCAGGCGCCTCGGTGCCGTCGGGGTACGTGCCCTCGGGCTTGGCCCACGGCGAGGCCCCCGCAGCGAAGGCTCCCGCCGGGAGCAGTACCAGCAGCACCGCCAGCGCGCTCACTCTTGTTCCCATGATGTCGTCTCCGGTCTTGATGCCCCACCCATCGCGCGAGCTTCCCGACGGTCTCCTCGAGGGTCGAGCCTGCAGCGGCGTCGAGTCGCTCCGGACGGCCCCTATTATGCCACCGCTGCGAGCTTGTGGGAGCGGAATGTCGTCTTGTGGGCGAGGAGCTGCGCCTGCGCGGCCTTCTCAGCGCCCGGGCAGGGCGACCATGAAGGGCCCGGCAACGGCCGTTCCGCCCCGTCCGTCGCGGGCGACGATCCAGATCTCCGCCGCCTCACCCTCGAAGTCGTCGAGCTCCTTCGGCCTCCAGACGTTGCGGTTGTCGAGGCCGTCGGTTCGCTCCGAGTCGAAGCGGCCGGCGGAGGTGAAGAAGGTGAAGAAGGGGTCCTCTTTCAGCTCGGAACCGAGACCGTCCGTGTAGCTCTGGAGGCTCGCGGCGTCGACGACGACGCTGAGAGGGAGCCCCTCGTCCGGGTCCACACCGGTGACGAGCTCACCCTCGACGAGGAGCCGGTCTTCGCTTCGAACCTCGGCGACCACGGGAGGCAGGTTCGGGGAGGTCGGGGAGCCCTTCAGCCAGAGCTTCACTCGCACGACCGCCTCGCGGCTGAAGCCGTCGTGGAGGGTGAATCGGTGCCAGACGATCGTCTCGACGGTGTCCGGCATGGCCTCGGCGGGTGAGCCATCGCCCTCCCGTGGGGCGCCTCCGGCCCCTGCGTCGAGGTGCGCTACGCAGGCCAGGAGGTGCTGCGAGGGGTCGAGACGCACGGCGGCGCCGCCGTCTACGGCCTCGAGCTCGACCAGGCAGGCCTCCGCGAGACAGGCGAAGCCGCCCCGGGCACCGGCTTGCACCGGGCAGAAGCGCCAGCGCTCCTCGCTGACCGTGGCGCCGGGCGGCACCCAGAGCGTCCGCTCGATGCGGACCTGCTCGCCGAGGCCGACCTCCATCGGATCGACGGAGTAGCCGAGCACGCGGCCGTTCTCGAGCACGGAAGGGGGCGTGAAGGTCTCGCCGCAGCCTGTGAGGATCAGGGCTGCCGCCAGCGCTGCGGTTGGGAGGAGGAGGCGCATCACCAGCTCCCTCGCAGGCCCAGGATGGGCAGGATCGGCAAGCCGCTCAGGGTCGTGCGCTCGCTGTAGTCGTGGTTGTAGATCCACCCCTCCGGGTTGCCGTGGTTGTAGACGTTCTGCACGTCGGCGTAGAGGTTCAGCTTCCAGGACTGGAAGGTCCAGACCTTGTCCACCCTCACGTCGAGCTGGTGGAAGGGGCCGAGGCGGTCGCTGTTGGACTCCCCGTAGATAGGCACCCACACGTCGTTGGCCGAGTCGTAGACGGCGTCGACGACCGGCGTGTCCGGGTTCCCCGAGACGAAGCGGAAGCGGGCGCCGACGGACCAGCCGCGGGGCAGGTCGTAGCCGGCGAGCAGGGTCAGGATGTGGGGCTGGTCGAAGTCGAAGGGGCGCTCTCTCGTCTCGCCGGGCCTGTCGGTGCGGAAGGAGCGCTGGAAGGTGTAGGCGATCCAGCCGTAGAGGTCGCGGCCGGGCTGCAGGCGCAGGAGCACCTCGAGTCCGAAGATGCGCCCCTCGCCGTCGTTGGTGTAGGGGACCTCGTCGCTCTCCTCGCCGCGGTACTCGGGGTTTCGCACGACCACACGGTCGAGGAGCTTGTAGAAGCCGGTGACGTCGAGGTCGAAGAGATCCGAGACCTCCTGCTCGACGCCCACGCTCAAGTGCACGCTTCTCTTGGGCAAGAGCTCGGGGTTGCCGAAGACCTCGTCGGTCTCGTCGGGGTCGGGGGGCTGCTGGTAGAGGCCGACGCCGGCCTTCACCGCCGTGGCGGGCAAGACCCGGTAGCGTGCCGAGAAGCGCGGATCGACCGTCAAGGCGTCCTTGCCCAGGGTGTAGCCGTCGACGCGGACTCCGGGCATCAGCACGAGGCCTTCGCTGGGCTCGTACTTGAGGTCGACGTAGGCGCCGTGCTGCCCGGCCCAGCCGCCCGTCTCCCGCTCGATGAAGGTCAGCGCCGAGACCGGGAGGTCGTTGTCCCCTTCCTTGGGAGCCAGCGGTGTGTCGAGCCTGATGTTGTAGTGGATGAGGCGCAGATCCACCCCAGCTCTGAGCTCGAGGTTCGAGAGCAGGTCGAAGGTCCACTCCCCGAGCAGCTCCGGGCGCACGCTGTCGAGCTCGAAGAAGAAGTCCGGCCCGATCTGGAAGCTGAAGCGCTCCCAGGTGACGAAGGCCGAGATCTTCTGGCGCAGGGTCGGGGAGATCCGCAGCTCGTGGGCGGCGATGAGGTCGTAGAAGGAGAGGCCGGCCGAGAGGGCGCCGCGGACCTTCGGATCACCCTGCGGGTCGTCGAAGATGAGGCGCAGCTTGTCGTTGGAGCCGAAGCCTATGAGGCGGAGCTTCTGCCTCGAAGACGGCGTGTAGGTGGCGGTGACCTGGTAGTCGTAGTACCGGGGCGCTGTGTCGAAGGAGAGGTCGGCGTCGTCGGGGATGACGGCCGGGAGGATGGCGTCGATGTAGGAGCGGTGGAAGGCGCCGGCCATGGCCCAGTCGCCGCCGAGCGGGCCCTCGAGGACGAAGCCGGCGTCGTAGGTGTTGACGTCCACCTCGCCGTGCAGCATCTCGGCGTCGGGATCCCGCACGCGCACCTCGACCACCCCGCCCGTGGCGCGCCCGTACTGGCTGCCGAAGTTGCCGGGCATGAACTCGATCCGGTCGAGCAGGGCGCTGTTGTAGGTGCTGCGGAGGCCGCCGAAGTGGTAGATCTGGGGGATCTCGTGGCCTTCCAAGAAGACGCGGCTGTCCCCGGGGTTTGCCCCGCGCAGGATCAGCTGCCCGCCGCTGAAGGGGGTACGCGCCGTGCCGGGGAGGCTCTCCACGACCTTCAAGGTGTCGCCGGCGGTGCCGGCCAGCTTTCGCACGGCCTCGCGCGGCAGGACGCGGCGCGTCACCTCGCGGCGGATCCTGCCGGCGCGCACGATGGTCACCTGATCGCCGCCGATGGACTCGAGGTAGAAGGTCTCGTCGCGCTCCTCGCCGGGCTCGGCGTCCACCGTCACCTCGAGGCGCTCGTGGCCGGGCGGCACCGCCACGAGCACGAAGTCCGCCGCCGGCACCTCGAGCTCGAAGCGCCCCTCCCCGTCGCTTGACGAGCGCACGAGCACCTCGCCGCGCGGAGCATTGTCGCCACCCTCGCTCACCGGCGCGCGGGCTGCCACGGCGACCTCCCGGAGAGGCCGGCGCGTGCCCCGCTCGAGCAGCAGGCCGCGGAAGCGAACGGGCTCCGGCGGCGGAGGCGGCGGCTCCTCGATGCGAATGCGCAAGCTCACGGTCACCGGGACCTTCTCTCCGGTGTTGAGCACCCCGGGTGAGAAACGGGAGGCACGGGCGGCCGCGGCGGCGGCGCTGTCGAAGGGCTCTCCGGCCCCTTCGACGATCTCCACCTTGGCGACACGCCCGGCGGGATCCACCTCGAAGCGAAGGAGCACCGACACCACCGGCTGCGGGAACACGGTCCCCGCGGGGATCTCGGCGGGCACCAGCTCTCTCAGCTCGGGCGGCTGGGCGAGGACGAGCTCCTCCTCAGCTGCCGCCTCTTCTTGCGTCTCTTGCGCGGCCGCCGTGGCGGGCACGAGCAGCGTGACGCTCAGCCAGAGCAACAGCGGCCAGGCGCGCACCGCTCTCAATCCTCCTCCCGCACCGCCGCCACCAGGTAGTCGCGGTTCATGCGCGCGATGAAGCGCGTCGAGATCTCTTTCGGGCAGGTGGCTTCGCACTCGAGCGTGTTGGTGCAGGCGCCGAAGCCCTCCTCGTCCATCTGGGCGATCATGCGCAAGGCGCGGCGTCTGCGCTCGGGCTGACCCTGAGGCAGCAGGCCGAGGTGGGAGACCTTGGCGGCGACGAAGAGGCTCGCCGAGGCGTTCTTGCAGGCGGCCACGCAGGCCCCGCAGCCGATGCAGGCGGCGGCGTCGAAGGCGGCCTCGGCGGCCTCCTTGCCCACCGGCATTGCGTTGCCGTCGGGGGCGCTGCCCACGTTGCTCGAGACGTAGCCGCCGGCCATCTGGATGCGGTCGAGGGCGCTGCGGTCGACCACGAGATCCTTGACGATGGGGAAGGCCCTGGCGCGCCAGGGCTCGACCGTGATGACCGCGCCGTCTTCGAGCTTGCGCATGTGGAGCTGGCACACCGTGGTCCCGCGCTCGGGGCCGTGGGCCTGGCCGTCGATCATCACGCCGCAGGTGCCGCAGATGCCCTCCCGGCAGTCGTGGTCGAAGGCCACGGGCTCCTTGCCCGCCTGGACGAGGCGCTCGTTCAGCAGGTCGAGCATCTCGAGGAAGGAGACGTCTGTCGAGACGCCGTCTACCTTGTGCTCCTCGAAGCGGCCGGGGGTCGAGGGGCCGTCCTGGCGCCAAACGCGCAGTGTCAGCGAGAGCGTCTTGCCTGACATCACTTGTAGCTCCGCTGTGAGGGCGTCACGAACTCCAGGTCCAAGGCCTCCTTGTGGAGCGCCGGCTCCTTGCCGCCCTCGCCGTGCTCCCAGGCGGCGACGTAGGTGAACTCCTCGTCGTTCCTCTGGGCTTCACCCTCTTCGGTCTGGAACTCCTCGCGGAAGTGCCCGCCGCAGGACTCGTCGCGGTGCCGCGCGTCCACGACCATCAGCTCGGCGAGGTCGATGAAGTCCGCCACGCGCAGGGCCTTCTCGAGCTCGGGGTTGTAGCCGCCCTTGCTCCCCACGACGCGCAGGTCCGAGGAGAAGGCCTCGCGCAGGCCCCTGATCTTCTCCCTGGCCTCGCCGAGGCCTTCGGCGGAGCGCGACATCCCGCACTTGTCGAGCATCAGCAGGCCGAGCTCGCGGTGGATGCTGTCCGGGGAGCGGGAGCCTCCCGTCGCAAGCAGGGCGTCGACGTGGGACCGCACCTGCGCGACGACCTCTTTGCAGGAGGCGTGGTCTTCGGAGACGGGCTCGAGGGGCTGCCCGGCCAGGTAGCCTGCGAGGGTGTAGGGGATGACGAAGTAGCCGTCGGCGAGGCCCTGCATGAGGGCGCTCGCGCCGAGGCGGTTGGCGCCGTGGTCCGAGAAGTTGGCCTCGCCGAGCACGAAGAGCCCTGGCACGTTGCTCATCAGGTCGTAGTCCACCCAGAGGCCGCCCATGGTGTAGTGCGGCGCCGGGTAGATCTGCATGGGCGCCTTGTAGGGATCCACGCCCGTGATCTTCTCGTACATGTGGAAGAGGTTGCCGTACTTGGCGCGGATCGTCGGCTCGCCGTAGCGGGCCAGGGCGTCTTTGAAGTCCAGGTAGACGGCGCGGCCGGTGCCGCCGACGCCGCGTCCTTCGTCGCAGGCGTACTTGGCGTTGCGGGCGGCGATGTCGCGCGGCACCAGGTTCCCGAAGGTCGGGTACTTGCGCTCCAAGAAGTAGTCGCGCTCCTCGTCGGGGATCTGCCCGGGGTCGCGCTGGTCGCCCTGCGCCGCGGGGACCCACACGCGGCCGTCATTGCGCAGGCTCTCGCTCATCAGGGTGAGCTTGGACTGCTGGTCGCCGTGGGCCGGGATGCAGGTCGGGTGGATCTGGGTGTAGCAGGGGTTGGAGAAGAGGGCGCCGCGCCGGTGGGCCCGCCAGGCCGCCGTGGCGTTCGACTTCATCGCGTTGGTCGAGAGGAAGAAGACGTTGGAGTAGCCGCCCGTGCACAGGAGCACGGCGTGGGCCGTGTGCACCTCGAGCTCGCCGGTCTTCAGGTCCCTGACGACGACGCCCCTGGCCCTGCCGTCGACCGTCACGAGGTCGAGCATGTCCTTGAAGGGCAGGAGCTCGACCGTGCCCGCGTCCACCTGCCTCATCAGGCTCGAGTAGGCGCCGAGCAAGAGCTGCTGGCCCGTCTGGCCGCGGGCGTAGAAGGTGCGCGAGACCAGGACGCCGCCGAAGCTCCGGTTGGCCAGCGTGCCGCCGTACTCCCTTGCGAAGGGCACCCCCTGGGCCACCGCCTGGTCGATGATGGCGGTGGAGAGCTCGGCGAGCCTGTAGGTGTTCGACTCGCGGGAGCGGAAGTCGCCGCCCTTGATGGTGTCGTAGAAGAGGCGGAAGACGCTGTCGCCGTCGGTCTGGTAGTTCTTGGCGGCGTTGATGCCACCCTGGGCCGCGACGCTGTGGGCTCTCCGCGGGCTGTCGTGGAAGCAGAAGACCTTGACGCGGTAGTCGAGCTGCCCGAGGGTCGCCGCCGCCGAGGCGCCGGCCAGACCGGCTCCTATGACGATGACGTCGTACTTGCGCCGGTTGTTGGGGCCGACGAGCTTGAGCGAGGCCTTGTGCTTCGACCAGCGATCCTCGAGCGGACCGCCGGGGACCTTCGAGTCGAGAGTGATCATGCTCAACCCCCCCTCAGCAGGATGGTGAAGGGGATGGAGGCGAAGCCCAGGCCCAGCACCACGGCGAAGAGCGCGGCCAGCGCTTCGACTGTGCGATCCCAGCGCGGGTGGCTGAAGCCCAGGGTCCGGGCGGCGCTGCGGACGCCGTGGAAGAGGTGCCAGCCGACGAGGAGCCCGCCCACGACGTAGAGCGCTCCGCGAAGCGGGTCGGCCAGGGCAGTCGCCATCAGCGCCTTCATGTCCTGCCCCGCCGCGCGCTGCAGGCGGAAGTCGTAGATGTGCACGGCGAGGAAGACCAGGACGACGACGCCGGAGAGGGGCATCGTTCTGCTGGCGAGGTAACCAACCGGTCTGTTCTGCTTCGAGGCGGCGACCGCGTAGCGCTGCGCGCCTCGAGCGTCCCGGTTGGACACCCAGAGGCGCAGCGTCAGGATGATGTGCACCGCGAAGAGCGCCAGCAGCCCGACCTCCACCACGGGGATCCACGGCTGGTGGTGCAGCGTCTCCGAGTAGCTGTTGAAGGCGTCGTCCACCCTGAAGAAGAGGAGGTTCCCCGCCAGGTGTACGGCGAGGAAGCCCATCAGCCCGAGGCCGAGGAGCGCTACGATCGCCTTGGTCGCGACGGAGCTCTGCACTGTCTCTGTAAGCCGGCTCAAGGAAGCGCTTTCCGTAGAAAGGAGTCCGGCTGGTGTAACGACACCGGCGCGAGGCGTCAACGCGCCTCGCGCCGGCGAGCTCCGGGATGGGTAGATGGGTAGGTAGTAATTGCTGGGGGTACCCGGAGGGCCGTGGAGACCTCGTGAGAGGGTGGTGTCGTCGCCAGCACGACACCGACTCCACAGCGGCAGTCGGGCCGGACTAAGAGCAACGCCCGTGCCAAAACGCGCCTCCACACGAGAAAGGCCTGTTTGCGCTGTAACAACGAGGAGATGCACGTCTCGGCAGCGATCCGGCGGCTGCGACGAAACCTCGTGACAAACGTGACGTCACGCCGGGACCATGGGGCCTTGGGGCCTGCTGTGACTGGTCCCATGACGCCTCAGTGAGGCCGTGGCGGTGGGGTCGCCGTGGTCCTGAGGTGAGGGTCGCCGTCCGCGGTGAAAGGCGGGAGGCCGGATGCTAAGCTCCCCCGCCAAGATAGCTGGAGGTGAGCATGGAACGAAGGGGCAGATGTCTGTGCGGGGCGGTGAGCTACACAGCGACGGTCCCCAAGCTGGAGCTGGCGGCCTGCCACTGCGGAATGTGCCGCCGGTGGACAGCGGGCCCGTTTCTGGCGGTCGGGGCCGCAGACGTGGCCTGGGAGGGTGAAGAGAAGATCGGGCTCTTCCAGTCCTCCGAGTGGGCCGAGCGCGGCTTCTGCTCCGCCTGCGGCTCCTCTCTCTTCTACCGGGTTACGGCACCCGGGCCTCACCAGGGAGCCGTCCAGCTCGCCTTCGGCACGCTCGACGAGCAGAGCGGCTTCGACCTCCACCTCGAGTGGTTCATCGACAAGAAGCCGGATTCCTACGGGCTCGAAGGCGAGCGCAAGACCCTGACCGAGGCCGAGGTCTTCGCGATGTTCGGTGGCGACTGAGGCGGCTCCCCCGCGCCTTGCGACGGTCCCGTCCGATGAGTGAGAATGCTCGCCCTGGATGCTGGAGCGGGCGGTGCTGTCTACTTGGCCCCATTGCAGAGCATGCCGGGCTGTGCTCGGTGTGGTGCTCTTGGCGTGGGTCGGGTGCAAAGCAGACACCGTAGGGCCCAGCCGGCCCGATCCGGGCCCGCTTCCCGGCGACACGGGTGAGGTCGTCTCCGGGGATTCCGTCGACACCACGGCCGGAGAGCCGGATCCAGGCGGCACCGGCTTCGACCCGGGGCTGGACGAAGGCCGGCCGCCGGAGCGGGACTGGGAGATCGGCGACGGCTGCCGCGGCAACGAGGACTGCCCGGGGGGCTGGTGCGTGGAGATCGTGGAGGCCAACGCCAGGGTCTGCACGCTGAGCTGCTTCGAGGCCTGCCCCACGGGGTGGATCTGCACCGGCGTGAAGCTCGAGGGGGCCGACAAGACCTTCGTCTGCCTGCCCGTCCCCGGGACCGTGTGCGGCGCCTGCACGGATGACGGGGAGTGCGGTGCCCTGGCGCGCTGCGTGAGGCCTCGCGAGGGTGGAGAGGAGGGGCTCTGCCTGATGGGCTGCGGCTCGTCGGGAGGCGGCTGCGCCGGTGGCTTCGCCTGCGCCCCGCGCGAGGCCCTGGTCGACGGTGCTGCCGTGGACGTGTGCGCCCCGGTGGGGACCGAGCAGTGCTGTGCCCACGCCACCCGCGGCCTCCTCGAGGAGTGCTCACGGAGCAACGAGCACGGCCGCTGCGAAGGCTGGCGGGAGTGCCTGGGCCTGTCGGGCTGGGGGGAGTGCGGCGCCAAGGAGCCCGGCCCCGAGATCTGCAACGAGACCGACGACGACTGCGACGGCAGCGTCGACGAGGGGATGCCCGAGGGCTGCGCCTGCGGGAACGGGAGCTGCGCGGAGGGTGTCGAGACGCCCCTGACCTGCCCCTGCGACTGCTACGTCTGCGGCGACGGCGTCTGCACCCCTTGCGGCGAGGACCCCGAGCGCTGTCCGGAGGACTGCTGCGGGAGCTGCGGCGACCGCCTCTGCGCCGGTCCCGCCTGTACCGAGGACCACCTGAGCTGTCCGGGGGACTGTCCGGATCGCTGCGGGGACGGCCTCTGCGGCCGCGGCGAGAACCCGACCGTCTGCGAGGCCGACTGCCGGAGGGGAGGGTGCGGCAACGGTGTCTGCGAGCCGGCCGACGGCGGCCCCGAGGAGTGCCCCCTGGATTGCGCGGCCTACTGCGGCAACTGCCGCTGCGACCCGGAGACCCACGACGAAGGCGGCGGGCTGGTCGTGCCTGCCGAGCACTACACGACCTGCCCCCTCGACTGCGGCTTCTGCGGAGACGGCTTCTGCAGCCCCTGTCCCCTGCTGCGGGAGGACCCGGTGCGTTGCCCGGAGGACTGCTGCGTCGCCCGGGTCGAGAGCTGCAACGGTCTCGACGACGACTGCGACGGCGACACGGACGAGGACTTCCTCGTCGGGGAGGCGTGCGCGCCGGCCCCGGGCGGCGCCTGCTTCCGGGGCCTGATGGAGTGCGACCCGCGTGTGCCCGTCTCCGAGGAGAGCCTCGGCGCGAGCCGCTGCGCAGACGCCGGGCCCCGGGACGAGGGGAGCCCCTGCGGTGACTATCGCTGCGTCTGGGGCTACCAGCAGCTGCCCCCGGCATGCGCCGGCGCCGGCGTGTGTGTCTTCCAGGGCTGGCGGGACTGCGGGGGAGAGGAGTGCGCCGACTCGGTGCGCTGCGCCGGCGGGTGCACCGTGGACGCCGGCTGTCGCCGGGGCTACCGGTGCGACGGAGGGCGCTGCGTCGCGCTCGAGGCCGAGTGCGAGGTGGACGCCGACTGCGTCGACGGCGACGTCTGCAGCGTGGACCTCTGCGACCGGGGCTCCGTGTGCGGGCGTTACCCGCGAGAGCCCTGCGGGCCGGAGGACGACGCCGATCGCGACGGGGTGAAGAACGCCGAGGACCTCTGCCCCGAGCACCCGGACCCCGACCAGCGAGACGAGGACCTCGACGGCGTCGGAGATGCCTGCGATCCATGCGTGTCCACCGCCGAGCGCGAGATCTTCTGCGACGGCGCAGACGAGGACTGCGACGGGCTGACCGACGAGGACTACGACGTCGGGGCGCCCTGCGACGGCGGAGACGATCCCTGCCGCGACTACGCGCTCCGCTGCGTGGGTCCGCAGACGGCCGCCTGCAGGGGTGCGGCCCGCGAGGTGGGGGCCGTGTGCTCCGACTCCGTCTGCGTCGAGGCCGTGCTCACCGAGGCCAACAGGTGCGACGAGCACGGGCTCTGCCGCCCGACCGGCACGAGGAGCTGCGCCCCCTACGGCTGCGCCGACGAGAAGAGCTGCCGCTCGGACTGCGGCACCTCCGCCGATTGCCTCGAAGGACGCTACTGCTTCAGGGGGAGCTGTCTCCCGAGGGGAGCGCTCTCGGAGCCCTGCCTGAGCGACGAGGGGTGCGAGAGCGGGCGCTGCGCCGACGGGGTGTGCTGCGAGCAGGCGTGTGACGCTGAGTGTATGCGCTGTGGTGCCGGCGGGCTCTGCGCTCCGGTTCTCCTCGGCGCCGATCCCGACACCTGCGCCGGCGATCGTTCATGCGACGCCGAGGGGCGTTGTCGCGTTCGTCTGGGTGCCCGCTGCCGGTCGCCGGCCGAATGTCTGAGCGGCTACTGCGCGGACGGCACGTGCTGCGCGGAGGTCTGCGAGGGGGTGTGCCGGAGCTGTGCTCTCCGGGGCAGCGAGGGGCGCTGCGGGGTGGTGCGCCTCGACGAGGACAAGGACAGCTGCGCGGATCGACACGGCTGCGACTCGTGGGGCCGGTGCCGGCTCAAGCACGGCCAGGCCTGCTCCCGGGACGACGAGTGCATTCGCGGCTACTGCAGTGACGGGCTCTGCTGCACGGAGCGCTGCTCGGAGCCCTGCCAGCGCTGTGATCGCCCGGGGAGCCGCGGGACCTGCGTAGCCCGCACGGGCGGCGAGGACCCGGACACGTGCAGGGGCGTGGCCACCTGCGACGGTGCCGGGCGCTGCAAGCTGCGCCTCGCGGCCGTGTGCACGGCGGACTCGGACTGCCTCGACGGGCACTGCAGCGGGGGTGTGTGCTGCGACAGCCCCTGCGCCGCACCCTGCCGGAGCTGCACCGAGCCGGGCGCGGTCGGCGCCTGCGCCGCCCTGCTCAACGTCGAGCAGCCGGGTGTCTGCAGCGACGGAGCGGTGTGCGACGGGACGGGCAGGTGCGTGCAGAGGCGGGGGCAGCCGTGCTTCGGGCCGGAGGCTTGCGCGTCCGCGCTCTGCGTAGACGGCTTCTGCTGTGACTCGGCGTGCGAGGGCACCTGCGAGGCCTGCGACGTCGGCGGGCGCGAAGGGCTGTGCTCGCGATTGCCCGACGGCACGGACCCCGAGCCCGAGTGCGGGGCGTGCCGGGTGTGCGACGGGCAGGGGGCGTGCAGGCCGGTGGTGGAGGGGGCGGACTCGAAGGATGACTGCGACGTGGAGCCGGGCTGCGGCAGGGATGGGAGCTGCGACGGCGCGGCCGGCTGCCGCCTGCGGGGAGCCGAGAGCGCGTGCGGCACGGCGGAGTGCGTGGGCGCCGTGCTCTCTCCGGCGGAGGTCTGCGACGGGCGCGGGGCCTGCGTGCAGCCTCCGGAGCTCGGCTGCCCGGGAGGTTACGCGTGCGAGGCGGGCGACGCGGCCTGCCGGAGCGAGTGCAGCCTCGACGGTCACTGCGCTCCCGGTCACTTCTGCCGCGGAGCCGCCTGTCTGCCGAAGCGAGATCTCGGCGCGGGCTGCTCGGGAGCCTCCGGGTGCGCGAGCGGTGCCTGCGTCGACGGGGTGTGCTGCGAGAGAGAGTGTCCCGGGGCGTGCCGCTCCTGCGCCTTGAGCGGTCTCGAAGGGCGCTGTGAGCTGGTCCCCGCGGGGCAGGACCCGCGGGGGGCGTGCGGCGGGGATCGAGCCTGTGACGGAGAGGGGAGGTGCGCGGCCCCGGCGGGAGAGAGCTGCGCCGAGGCCGAGGACTGCCTGAGCGGGCACTGCGCGGACGGGGTCTGCTGCGTGGTCGCCTGTGAGGGGCCCTGCGAGCGCTGCGGGGCCGGCGGCGTGTGCAAGCCGGCCGAGCGCGGCACCGACCCCGACCTGGACTGCGATCCGGGCCGCGCTTGCGACGGATCGTCGGGCTGCCTCGCTCTCCTGGGGCAGCTCTGCTCGAGCGCGGACGACTGCCTCGATGGGCATTGCGCGGACGGGGTGTGTTGCCGGTCCGCGTGCGACGCCGCCTGCGAGGCCTGCGGGGCGGGCGGCTGGTGCCTGCCTGCGCCGGCCGGCGAGGATCCAGGCTCCGACTGCGACTCGCCGGCGCTCTGCGACGGCCGCGGTGGCTGTGCGTTGCCCGAGGGGGTGCCCTGCTCGCGCGACTCGGAGTGCGTCAGCGGCGCCTGCGTGGATGGCCTGTGCTGCGACGAGACCTGCGACCAGCCCTGCCACTCCTGCGCCGACAGCGGAGAGGACGGACACTGCGCGCCCGTGCCGCCCGGCGGCGATCCCAGGAGCGAGTGCCCGGGCAGCCGGGTCTGTGACGGCGCCGGCGGCTGCGCGCTGCCCGCCGGGGAGAGCTGCGCAGCGCCGGGGGAGTGTCTGAGCGGGCATTGCGCTGCCGGGGTGTGCTGCGACTCACCCTGCGTGGAGGCCTGTGTCGCCTGCGATCTGCCCGGCGCCCTCGGGCGGTGCAGCGCCGCGCCGGCGGGAGCGGACCCGCGGGACGCCTGCCCGGGACAACAGGTGTGCGCTGCCGGCGGAGGCTGCGTGAAGCCTGATGGGGTGCCTTGCGCCGACGGTGACGACTGCCTGAGCGGGCATTGCGTGGACGAACGGTGCTGCGAGGGCGCCTGCGACGCGCCCTGCGAGCGCTGTGACCACGGGGGGGGCGGGGGGCGGTGCCTGCCCGCGGCGCCGGGGAGCGACCCCGACGGAGACTGCAGAGCCTCTGCCGTCTGCGGCGCCGCCGGTGTCTGTGTCGGCGAGGCGGGCGAGCCTTGCGTGGGAAGCGCCGAGTGTCTGAGCGGGACGTGCTCGGACGCCGTCTGCTGTGAGAGCGCCTGCGAGGGCTCCTGCGTCGCCTGCGACCTCGACGGCGCCGTGGGCGTGTGCGCCGTGGTGGCGGCCGGCGAGGACCCGAGGAGCGCGTGCGGCGAAGGGCGGGCCTGCGACGGCTCGGGGAGCTGCGCGGGCCTCGGGAGGACGGCCTGCGAGAGCGGCGGGGACTGCCTGAGCGGTGCCTGCGCCGACGGCCTCTGCTGCGACAGCGCCTGCGACGGTCCCTGTGAGATGTGCAACCTCGCCGCGGCGGCCGGCACCTGCACGCCGGTCCCGCGGGGGATCGACCCGGACGGCGACTGCGCCGGCGTCGGGGTCTGCGACGGCTCCGGTGGGTGCGTACGCCCCAACGGTCGCACCTGCTCCGCGGGCTCCGACTGTCTGAGCGGGCACTGCAGCGACGGCGTCTGTTGCGGGACGGCCTGTGACGGGGTGTGCGAGGGCTGCAACGAGCCCGGGCGCACGGGAGCCTGCTCTCCCCTCGGCGTGGGCGTCGATCCCGCCGAGGACTGCCCTGGAGCCGGGCTCTGCGATGGGGCGCGGGGCTGCGCGTTGCCTCTGGGTGCGCCGTGCGCGGACGGGGCGGAGTGCCTCAGCGACGTCTGCCTCGACGGGGTGTGTTGCCCCGCCGGCTGCACGGGGCGATGCCGCTCCTGCGCCGTTGCCGGCAGCGAGGGGACGTGCGGCGATGTCCTTCGCGGCACCGACCTCGACGGCGACTGCCCGGGCGAGGAGCTGTGTGACGGAGCCGGTGGCTGCGTGAAGCCCGAGGGCCTCTCTTGTACCGAGGGTCAGGAGTGTCTGAGCGAGCTGTGCGTGGACGGTCGCTGTTGCGCGGGCGCCTGCGACGGCTTGTGCGAGACCTGCGCGCTCCCCGGCTCGGAGGGTAGCTGCGCCCCCGTCGAGATCGGTGAGGACCCGGACAACGAGTGCGCCGGCCCCGACGCCTGCGACGGCGCGAGGGGCTGCCGCGCCTACGTCGGGGAGACCTGCGCCGGCGACGGCGAGTGCCTGAGCGGGCGCTGCGCCGACACCGTCTGCTGCGACGAGGCCTGCGCGGAGCCGTGCCGCTCGTGCGCGCTCTCCGGCGGAGTGGGCGAGTGTGGCTTCGTGCCGCGCGGGCAGGACCCTGACGGTGACTGCGCCGGCGCGGAGGTCTGTGACGGCGCCGGGGGCTGCCTGCTGCCGGTGGGCGAGCCCTGCGGCGAGGGGGTCGAGTGCCTGAGCGGTCACTGTAGCGACGACGTCTGCTGCGCCGTCGCCTGCGCGGGCGCCTGCGAGGCCTGCGATCTGGCGGGACGAGAGGGCGAGTGTGCCCCCGCGGCGGAAGGCAGCGACCCCGGCAACGACTGCCCGCCGGGCAACCTATGTGACGGAACTCGCGGCTGCGCGAAGGAGCGGGGCATCGCCTGCGTCGAGGCCTCGGAGTGTCTGAGCGGGCACTGCGCCGACGGTCTGTGCTGCGAGTCGGCCTGCGCCGGGGTGTGCGAGGCCTGCGACCTCGCCGCCGGGCGCGGCAGTTGTCTCCCGGTGGCCCGGGGCGAGGACCCAGCGGAGGAGTGCGCCGGAGACTCCGCCTGCAGCGGCGCGGGCGCCTGCGTGAGGCCTCTCGGCGAGCCCTGCGGCTCCGCGACCGACTGTCTCAGCGATCTCTGCCGCGACGGGGTGTGCTGCGACGAGGGCTGCGACGCTCTCTGTGCCGCCTGCGACCTCGCCGGGAGCGAGGGACGCTGCGCCGACGTGCCGCCAGGCGCCGATCCGGACGAGGAGTGCGAGACCTCGCAGGTCTGCGACGGCTCCGGAGCTTGCGTGAGGCCGGCCGGAGAGGCCTGCGGTGACGGCGTCGAGTGCCTGAGCGGGAATTGTGTCGACGGGCTCTGCTGCGACAAGGGCTGCGGCGCCCTCTGCGAGGCCTGTGATCTCGTCGCCGGCACCTGCGCGCACGTGCCGAGGGGCGAGGACCCCGCGGGAGAGTGCGCCGGCGACGCGGTGTGCGGCGGCTCCGGAGACTGCGTGTCGCCCGACGGTGACGGTTGCGGCGCGGACGAGGAGTGCCTCGGCGGCCGCTGCGTGGACGGGTTCTGCTGCGAGTCTCCGTGCGCCGGGCTCTGCGAGGCCTGCGACGTGGGCGGCGCCGAGGGGACTTGTGTCCCGGTGCCTGCCGAGAGCGATCCCGCCGGCGAGTGCGCGGGGACGGCGCTCTGCGACGGCGCAGGCGCCTGCCGGCGGCCGGTCGGTGAGATCTGTAGCGACGGCGCGGACTGCCTCGGCGCAGCTTGTGTCGACGGCCGCTGCTGCGAGGCCGCCTGTGACGGCCTGTGCGAGGCCTGCGACCTCGGCGGCCAGGAGGGCGTGTGCGCACCGGTGCAGAGGGGCGCGGACCCCGACGGAGAGTGCCCGGGCGGCGCTGTCTGCGACGGCGCGGGCGACTGTGCGAGGCCTGACGCGGCGGGATGCTCGGACGGCGCGGAGTGTCTGAGCGGCTTCTGCACCGACGGTGTCTGCTGCGCCACGGAGTGTGCGGAGACCTGCTTCGCGTGCGACCTCGTGGGCAGCGAAGGAGAGTGCGTTGTCCTCCCTCACGGTGAGGGCGAGGGGAGCGAGTGCCCTGCCGGCAGCGCGTGCGACGGGACGGGGCGGTGCCTCCTCGTCCTCGGCGACGAAGGCTGCACGGCAGGTGACGAGTGCCTCAGCGGCCACTGCAGCGACGGGCGCTGCTGCGATCTGGCCTGCGACGGCCCTTGCGAGAGCTGCCGGGACGGGGGGCTCTGCCAGGCCACCGTCAGGGGCGAGGACCCGGAGGAGGACTGCCCGGGCGATGATCTCTGCGACGGCAGCGGCGGGTGTGTGCAGCCCGTCGGGGGAGACTGTGTGGAGCACAGTGACTGCGCGCTCTGGAGCTGTGTGGACGAGCGCTGCTGCGACGGTCCCTGTCTCGGCGCCTGCATGGCCTGCGACGTCGCGGGCAGCGCCGGGGCCTGCACGCCGGTGCCTGCCGAGAGCGACCCGCACGGAGACTGCGGTGAGCACGCCGAGTGCGACGGCGCCGGTGCCTGTGTGCACCTGCCCGGCCGGACCTGCGTGAGCGCTGATGACTGCTTCGGCGCCAGCTGCGTGGACGGCTACTGCTGCGACAGCGAGTGCGGCGGCCTCTGCGAGGCCTGCGACGGCTCCGGCAGCCTCGGGCTGTGCACGCGGCTGGCCGCGGGAGAGGATCCGGACAACGAGTGTGTGGGCACGGAGGTCTGCAACGGGGGCGGCGCCTGTGTGAGGGTCCTCGGGGAGGGCTGCTCGGTGGGAGAAGGCTGCCTGAGCGGCTACTGCGCCGACGAGGTGTGCTGCGAGGGGGCCTGCGCGGGCACCTGCCTAGCCTGCGACAGGCCGGGCGCCGAGGGTAGCTGCTCGTCCCTTGCGGCGGGCAGC
>CAZQPP010000110.1:0-18195 GCA_964594295.1 uncultured Myxococcales bacterium
CCTGCCGCGGCAACACCATCTACTGCGACGACGGCAACCCCTGCACCGCCGACAACTGCGTCAACGGCGCCTGCCTGCATCCCCCGGCGAACGACGGCACGCCGTGCAACGACGGCAACGCCTGCACAACGGGCGACGCTTGCTGGGCCGGCGTATGCCGCGGCAACGGCTTCTCCTGTGACGACGGCAACCCATGCACCACCGACACTTGCGCCGGCGGCGGATGCCAGTACAACCCCGCCCCTCCAGGCACGCCCTGCAACGACGGCAACGCCTGCACAACGGGCGACTCATGCTGGAACGGCACCTGCCGCGGTGACGCGATGGTGTGCGAGGACGGCAACCCCTGCACCACGGGCTCCTGCATCGGCGGCGCCTGCAGCTTCACACCCTCGGGCGACGGCGCTCCCTGCAACGACGGCGACCCGTGCACCACCGGCGACGCATGCTGGAGCGGCATCTGCCGTGGCGACGGCATCGACTGCGACGACTGCGACCCCTGCACCATCGACACCTGCGGACCCGGCGGGTGCCAGCACACACCCGCCCCCAACGGCACCACCTGCACCGACGAGGACACCTGCACCGAGGGCGACTCCTGCTGGAACGGGACCTGCCGGGGCACGCTCATCGACTGCGACGACGGCGACCCCTGCACCTACGGCTACTGCACGGCGGGCGCGTGCCGCTTCGAGGCCTCGGCAGAGGGCACCCCGTGCAACGACGGCGACCTGTGCACCGAGGACGACATCTGCCGCGCCACCGGCCAGTGCAGAGGCACGACCATGACCTGCAACGACAACAACCCCTGCACGACCGACTCCTGCAGGGCGGGCGCCTGTCGCCACGATCCCATCTTCTGGGAACCCTGCGACGACGGAGATCCCTGCACCACGGGCGACATCTGCCGCTCGGGCGTCTGCACCGGCCAGGGCCGCGACTGCGACGACAACAACGCCTGCACCACCGACAGGTGCGACCCGACCCGCGGCTGCCGCTCGGAGCCCATCGACTGCTGCGACGGCGATCCCTGCACCGACGACTGGTGCGACCCCTTCATCGGCTGCCAGCACCGCCCCAACCGGAGCTGCGAGAACCGCTGGGTCGACCCACCCTTCGAGGGCTTGGACGCCGGCTGCACGGCCTCGACCGGCGGCACTGGTGGCGGCCTCCCCCTCCTCCTGCTCGCGGCGCTGGGGATGCTGCTGGCCGGGCGGCGGAGGCGGCGCCTCTGCTAGAAGCCCGTCAGGCCCTGACGATCTTCTCGACCGCCAGCTCGAGCTCCTCGATGAGGGCGTCGTTGCCCTTGCCTTCGAAGCGGAAGCCGCTCCACTTCACGGGCCAGCCTTCGAAGAAGTTGTAGCGGGAGACGTCCATGCCTGAGTCGTTCAGGAGCACCACCGAGCCCGCCTTGCGGCGGAAGTTGCCGGCGCGCACGTCCTCGCACCAGCGCCACAGGGTGTCGGTGTTCACGTAGCCCTTGATGAGCCTGATGTTGCCTACCTTCGGCCGACCTGGGCGCTTGAGGGGCATGCGCTCGTTGCTGACGTGGTAGGTGATGGGCTCGACCTCGAGCTCCAGCCCTTCCACGTTGCGGAAGCCGCCCACGGTGAGGCCTTCAATCTCCACCCGGAAATTGAAGAGGCCGACGTGCTCGGTCGGGCGGGCGGCGGCGAGGTGCTGGGCTTTGTAGTAACGCCGCATGGCCTCGGGGTCCCGGGGCGGCCCTCCGGGGTAGCCGGTAGAGCTCGGGTAGTCGGGGTAGCCGGGATAGGCCATCTTGGACTCCACTATGACGTCCGGGGTCTACGAGACCCTACACGGGGGCCTCGTTGCAAGACAAGTGCCAGGCCAGACGCTGAAGGCCCAGCGCTCAGACCTGCGCCAGCATCACCGTGTAGTTCTTGCCGTAGACCTTCGCGCACTTCGGACAGGTGGTGTGCCAGTAGAGCAGGCGCTGCGGCTCCTTCCCCGCGGCGCGCACGTGCTCGGTCATGGCCACCGCCCACTTGCCGGCGTCCTTGTAGGGGCCCTCGAAGACCCTGGCGCGATACGTCCCGCTCAGGCGGGCGGCCTCCGCTCCCGGCACCTCGCCCTTCACCGAGATGTAGACCTCGGTCCTCCACGGCGAGCTGTAGTCGCAGAGGACCATCATGTCCTCGTCCTTCGCCTCAGCCGCCTCGATGCGCGCCACGTTCTTCTTCATCACACCCCCGAAGTTGAGCGGGATGTGCAAGAAGCTCCTGACCTCGTCCTTGGCGAAGAGCTTGTCCTCCCAGACGATCTCCCTGTCCTCCCAGGGCGAAGGATCGAAGGGCGGGCAGCAGCCCGTGTCGAGATCGGCGCCTGCCATGTCGTCACCTCCAAGCGGCGTACCGGCGGTAAGCCGGGCCAATTGATCCCCACTGAGGAGATAGCAGACCGCCCCGGGGCTGCAAAGACCCCCTCTGCGCCCCTGCCTTCCTTGCGTCTTCGCGTCTTGGCGCCTTTGCGTTTCCCCCTCGTTCCTTTGCGCCTCTGCGCCCTTGCGCCTTTGCGTTGAATCTCAAGGCGGCGACTCCACGCCGCACCCCTCGATGACACCACGCCGGCCAGCCTCTATACTTGCCCCTCCATGCGTCTCCACCTAATCCTGCCGGTCGCCGCGCTGGCGCTCTTCGCCTGCAAGAAGAGCGCGCCGCCGCCGCCCGCACAGCCTACCCAGGCAGAGGCCGCGCCGAAGGTCCCGGCGCTGCGCCCGCCCGAGCGCAGCGAAGAGGCCGCGCACGCCGTCCTGAGCGCGCGTGAAGCTCTGGAGAGGAGAGACGCGGCCGCGGCAGAGCTCGCCCTCGCGCCCCTCCTGCCGCCTGCGGCGGAGGACCTCCAGGTCAGCGCCCTTCTGGCGGAGATCGAGTGGATCAAGGGGGAGGTGGACAGGGCGCGGGAGCGGGCCGGGGCGGTCGCCACGCGGCTCGAGCCCCACGTGCGGGCCGTGCAGGACGACCTCCCCTCCAGGCTCGTCCTGTCCCGCGCCCGCCGCGTACTCTCCGACGTGCGGGGGGCGGAGGTCCAGCTCAGGGCGGCGATCCGCCGCGGGAGCCGCGATCCCCTCGCGATCTCGGCCTGGGTGGACCTGCTGATCCAGCGCGGGACCCTCTACGATCAGCGCCCCCTCCTCGACCGCGCCCTCGAAGGCCACCCCGAGGGCTCGGGGCCGGTGCTCTGCGCCACCCGCGGCCTCGCGCTCATAGAGCTCGACCGCGCCGACGAGGCGGCCGAGCTCCTCGACGGCTGCATCAAGACCGCGGCCGAGGCGCCAGCACCCTGGCGGGCCCGCCTCGAGGTGACCCGCGCGATGGCCGACCTGCGCCGCGGCGCCCTCGAGGACGCCGAGGACCACTACCGCGTCGCCCGCGACCTCGACAGCCGCAACGCGGACGCCCGCTACGGGCTGGCCCTGGTGGCCTGGCGGCTGCGGGACAAGGACACGGCAGAGCGCTGGCTCGAGCGGGCCATCGAGGTGAGGCCCGACCCGGAGTACGCCTACCTGCTCGGCATGGTGCGGGCGAGCAGCGGGCAGCTCGACGAGGCCATAACGGTCCTGAACCTGGGCCTCGACCGCCTCGACCACTGGACCCGCAGCCTGGACCAGTGCTGGCGTCTGCCCCTGCTGCTCGGCCGCGTGCTGGCGCGCCAGGGGCAATTCGGCCGAGCCCAGCAGGTCCTCGAGCGAGCCCTCCGGGTCGATCCGGGGCCGGTGCACCGGAAGCAGATCCTCAGGCACCTCGTCTGGGTGCGTCAGCAGGGCTCCAGTCCGAGAGCGAAGGCAAAGAAATAGGAGTGTGTCCCGCTTGACCCGGCAAAGCTGCCAACGCACGACCTCCGTGCAAAGCGATGGTTCAGGACTGGGGCCAATCCGCTTGGATTACTTCGCTCACCTGCGGTTCGCTGCGCGCGCTCAGGCCAAAGGCCTGAACGCTTGCCGGCCGAGCCCAGCAGGTCCTCGAGCGAGCCCTCCGGGTCGATCCGGGGCCGGTGCACCGGAAGCAGATCCTCAGGCACCTCGTCTGGGTGCGCCAGCAGGGCTCCAGCCCGAGAGCAAAGGCGAAGAAATAGACCAGAGCACGGAGCGCCAATGCCCATCGTCGTCCAAAAGTACGGCGGATCATCGGTGGCCAACGAGGACCGCATCCGGACCGTAGCCCGCCGCGTCGTAGGCAAGAAGGAGCGTGGCTACGACGTCGTGGTCGTCGTCTCGGCCATGGGCGACACGACCAACCACCTGCTCGAGCTGGCGCGCCGCGTATCGGCGAGCCCTCACCGTCGCGAGCTCGACATGCTGGTCACGGCCGGGGAGCGCATCAGCATCGCGCTCCTGTCCATGGCCATCTGGGATCTGGGCTGCGAGGCGATCTCCTTCACCGGCTCCCAGAGCGGCATCCTCACGAACGACAGCCACAACCGGGCCCGCATAGTCGAGGTCCGCCCCTTCCGCATCAGCGACGAGCTGGCCAGGGGGCGCGTCGTCATCGTGGCCGGCTACCAGGGGGTCTCCTACAAGCGCGAGATCACCTCGCTGGGAAGAGGCGGCACCGACACCACCGCCGTGGCCCTCGCGGCCGCTCTCGGCGCGGAGGCCTGCGAGGTCTACAGCGACGTCGATGGCGTCTACACCGCAGACCCGCGCGTCGTGCTCGACGCGAAGCGCCTCGACGAGGTCGGCTACGACGAGATGCTGGCCCTCGCCCGCCACGGCGCCAGCGTCATGAACGCGGAGGCCGTCGAGTACGCCCGAAGGCACGGCATCGCCCTGTTCGCGCAGGCGACCGCCGCCCCCCTCGACCAGCCGGGAACCATCATCCGCATGCACCCGCCTGGCGAGCCTTGCCGGGTCACCGGTGTAGCCGCCAGGACCGACCGCCGCTGGCTGCGCCTCGGGCCCGCGCCTGGGCACAGCTTGGAGCCGCTCTCCGCCCTCGAGGCCCTCGCCGAGGCCGATCTCGGCCCCGACCACCTGTTGGCGCGCGGCGGCGAGGGCGGCGCCCTCGAGCTCCTGCTCAGCGAGGAGGACCACCCGGGCCTGGCCGAACGCCTCGAGGCGCTCCCCCTCGAGCACGTCGCCTCGGTCGAGCACCGGCCCGTGCACACGGTCACGGCCGTCGGCCACGCGCTCTGCGACGACGCCACCTTCACACGCCGGGCCTCCGAGGTCGTGCGCTCGGCCGGCGCCGAGCCCCTTGGAGTCCTGCTGGACCCCCTCTCGCTGACCTTCGTGCTCGACCCCGACGCGACACCCGGGAACGACGCCCTGGTGCGTGATCTGCACGCGGCTCTCGTGGACTCCGGACCGGCCATCCGATAGCTTACGCGCTCGCCTCGTCGCCGACCCGGAGGAGGACCATGGCAGGCAGCGTGAACAAGGCCATCATCTTGGGGCGCCTCGGGCGTGACCCCGAGCTTCGTTACACCCAGGGCAACACCGCGGTGTGCAACTTCTCGGTCGCCACCGACGAGTCGTGGAAGGACCAGAGCGGGCAGATGCAGAGCCGGACCGAGTGGCACCGCATCGTGGTCTGGGGCCGCCAGGCGGAGATCGCCAACCAGTACCTGCGCAAGGGGCGCCAGGTGTTCATCGAGGGGCGCATCCAAACCCGCGAGTACCAGGATCGCGACGGGAACCAGCGCAAGTCGACCGAGATCGTGGCCCGGGAGATCCACTTCATCGGAGGCCAGGGCGATCGCGCGCCGATGGGTGGGCCCGACGAGTACGGAGGGCAGTCCCAGTACGGCCAGGGCCCATCGTCTCCTGCGCCCCAAGCCCCGCAGGGAGGCTACGCGCCGCCCGCCCAGCCCGGCTACGCCCCCGCCTCGGATGCCCCGCAGCAGGGCCACGCGCCAGCCACGCCTGCACCGCCGGCCCCAACTGCGCCACCCGCCGACGACTTCACCGACGACGACATCCCCTTCTGATGTCGGCCGCGCGCGGGTTCATTGCGGCTCTCCTCGTCGTCGCCCTGGCCTGCGCCTGCTCGGACGGAGAGGGCGCCGCCGACGCCGCGGGCAGCGAGGACATCCCGGTGGTCAAGCTCGGCGACCGCGGCACGAGCGTCGACCACGGGCCGGGCACCGTGAACCGTCCGCCGGTCCTGAAGAAGGTCGGGGACAGGCGCGTGGTCGTGGGCGAGCCCGTCGTGCTGGTCCTCGACGCCTTCGACCCCGACGGGGACGAGCTGACCTTCGCCGTCTTCGGCAAGGTCCCCGATGGGGCGCGCTTCGACAAAGGCGAAGGGCGCTTCGAGTGGACGCCCGAGGCCATTGTCCCGCCGGTCTTCCTGACCTTCCAGGTGAGCGACGGGCGCCTCAACGACCGCGAGACGGCCAGGCTCACCGTCTCCAACACACGCGAGAACGTCCCCCCCGAGCTCGAGCCCGTCGGCGACCAGGTCGTCCAGGCCGGCACCCTCTACACCCTCGACCTGCAGAGCAGCGACGAGAACGGAGACCAGCTCCTCTACGGCGTGGAGGGCCAGCTCCCCGAAGGCGCATCGATAAACCCCAAGTCCGGCCAGTTCACCTGGGACGTCCCCGTGAGCTACGCGAGCCGGACCGTGCGCGTGCGCTTCACGGTCACCGACGGAGAGGCCACCGACACAATCGACGTGCGCTTCCTGGTGCGTGCCGGAGGCTCGGGCCCGTCGCCTCCCGTCTTCGAGCCCCTCGAGGACTTCGAAGCCGAGGTGCTCGTGCCCGTCGAGCTCACCCTCGTCGCCAACGACCCCGACGGGGACGAGATCCGATATGGCATCGACGGAGAGGTGCCTCCGGGAGCCGTCCTCGTCCAGGACTCCGGCTTCTTCACCTGGACCCCGCCAGCCGAGGTGGCCGGGCAGGCGGTCGCGATCCGCTTCCTCGCTACCGACGGCACCTTCACCGCGTACCTCGAGGTGAAGATCTTCGTCTTCCTGCCCGGGCCCCAGGTGAGCTGCGAGGACGACCGCTTCGAGCCCAACAACTCCCTGACCGAGTCGCAACCCATGGAGGCCGGCCTGCACGAGGAGCTCGGCGTCTGCGACACGGTCACCGCTCCTATCGACGTGGACTGGTACGCCGTGCAGGTGCCGGCGGCGACGGAGATCACCGCGACCCTGCGCTGGCCGGCCGGCGGCCAGCCCCTCGACCTCGCCCTGGCCTCGCGAGACACCCCGGAGGCCGACCCGCGCTTCGTCGCGGAGGGTGACGGCCCGCCCGGAGAGATGATCGCCAGCTTCGCGCCGCCCGACGCCCGCACCGTCTACGTGCACGTCTACGGCACCGAGGTGACCAAGTACGCGCAGCCCTACACCCTGGAGATCGTGCTCGCCGACGCCGGCCCGGCCTGCCAGCCTGACTCCCACGAAGGCCCGGGACGCAACGACACTCCCCAGACCGCGACCCTCGTCCCCGCGCCCCTCGGCCAGAGCACGCTGCCCGACCTCGGCGTCTGCCCGGGCGACCGGGACTGGTTCCGCTTCGACCTGAGCTGCGGCCAGGTCGTCGAGATCCTGGTGCACTTCAACCCCGCCGTCTTGGACCTCGACCTCTACCTCTACGCCATCGGCGACACGGAGCGGCCCGTCGACCAGTCCATCTCCGGCGCCAGCCCGGAGTCCGTGTCGCTGTCGCCCGTCGAGCGCAGCGGCGCGTACCTCCTTCGCGTCGGCGCCTTCCCGGCCTCCTCGAGCGGTCACTACAGCCTGGAGCTCAACGTCGATCCGGAGACGAGCTGCTCGGAAGACTCTCGCGAGCCCGACGACACACCCGATCTCGCCAAGCTCGTCTCCGCCGACGCCACCTACAGCGGCGGCCGCCTGTGCTGCTCGCCCGACTACTTCCAGGTGCCCTTGAAGGCGGGGCAGCTCCTCAAGGTGCGGACCCTGTTCCAGCTCGGCACGGGCACCGCCACTCTCGCCTTCCCGAACGCGACGACGAGCGTGGCGACCGAGTCCGGGAAAGAGCTGACGCTGCAACACACCGCCGGGCAGGACGGCACGGCCTTCCTGCGCCTCGAGGGCGGCCGCGTCGGGGTCGGCTACGAGGTCGGCTTTGAGATCACGGACACGGGAGGGAGCTGCACGGACGTGTCCTGCCCCGAGTTCGAGGTCTGCGACCCCGCGCAGGGCTGCGTCGACGACTTCTGCACGAGTGAGGACGACTGCCCCTTCGGCTACCGCTGCCTGGACACCTTCTGCGTAAACGCCTGCGAGAGCGTCGCCGACTGCCGCGCCGAGCTCGGCTACGCCTGCAAGCGCCTCGCCGAGGGGCCCTACTGCGGCCCCACCGGCGAGACCGAGATGGGACGTGCCTGCGTCTGGATGGCCATGTGCGCCGGGGAAGCCGGCTGCCTCCTCGGTCAGGCCGCGGGCATGTGCACGATCGCGGACTGCGACGAGCCCGGCGACTGCCCTGACGGCACTCTGTGCGTCGAGCAGGCGGGCCTGGGGGTGTGCGCCTTCCCCTGCAGCGCCGAGGGCACGTGCACCAGGGACAACGGCTTCGTCTGCACCCCCACGACCCAGCGGGGCGGGGCGGAGATCAAGGTCTGCCTGCCGACCCCAGGGGGATAGCGACTCTCGGGCCTTGTGGCATAATCCCGGCCATGCCAGGCAAGAAGAGCGTCGCGGACGAGATCGTCGGAGCCCTAGAGGAGCTCAGCGACGAGCTGAAAGATGCCGGAGTCGACCTGGCGACCGCCATCAGGCGTATGGCCGGCAAGGGTAACCGCCACAGCCCGGCCCAGCGCCTGATCCGCAAACGGAACCGCCGCCGCGAAGGGTGGCGCAAGCACCTGCGGAGCTACCTGGTGGTCAACGCCGGTCTCATCGTCCTGAACGTGGTCATGGGCCTCTCGGAGGGCGATCCTTACCCGTGGGCCGTCTTTCCGGCAGCGCTCTGGGGCATCGCCGTGGCTCTGCACGGGCTCGGCTACCGCACCTGGGCGAGCCAGAACCTTGCTGCCATCGAGGCGGCAGAGGAGGAGCTCGCCCGCGAGGCGGAGCTCGCGGTGGACCTCGGCGGCGACGAGGGAGAGGTGACGGGGCTCGGCACATGGGCCGACCTGGTGCGCCGCTGTCGCAGCGCCGTGATGGGCGCGGGGGAGGCCCTCGAGGAGGCCGGCGAGGACGAGGGCCTGCGCAGAGACCTCGAGGCCGGGCTCGACAGGGTCGAGCGCCTCGCCAAGGGCGCCGCGCGCATCCGCAAGGCCCTCATCGACGTCGCCCCTGGCGGGAGCCACGCCCTCGACGAGGTGCTCAAGGATCTGGACGGCCGGGTGTCCACCCTGGAAGACGAGCGCCTCCGCGGCGTGTACCAGGCCAACCGGGCGCTGGTCGTAGCGCGCAAGCGCAAGATCGAGGCCCTCGAGGCCGAGGAGCGCCGAATGAGGGCCACCGCCGAGGGCTTCCTGCTCGCAGCCGAGAACCTCCGCCTCGACGCCGCCCGCCTCGGCGCCGAGCAGGCCCCGGACCTGCTCGGCCTGATCGAGAGCCCCCTCGAGCGCTTGGCCGAAGAGGTCGAGATCGTGCGCCAGGTGGAGGCCGAGCTGGCAGGTCTCTGACTTACTTCGCCCGCACCACCGCGTAGAACATCCGCCCCCGCCTCGCGATGAGCAGGAGCACGGTGTCCCCGGCGTCCCGGGCCGCGCGGGCGAAGTCTGTGGGGTTCTCGACGGCCCTCCTCGAGACCTCGAGGACCACGTCCCCCGGCCGCAGGCCGTGCTTGGCGGCGGCGCTCTCGCTTCGGACGGACTCCACGACCACGCCGTGCACATCGGCCGGCAGCCCGAGGCGACGGGCTCGATCCTCGGTCAGAGGCGAGACCTGCACCCCGGCGAGGGCCGAGCCCTCGGCTTCCACCGAGCCTCCCGCTGAAGGCGCAAGGCCGCCGAGCTGACCGATCTCCACGGTGAGCTTCCTCTTGCGGCTGTCACGGATGACGACGAGCTCCGCCTCGCTGCCCGGCGGCATCAACGCTATCCGGTTCCTGAGGCTGCCCGTGTTCTCCACCTTCTCTCCAGCCAGCTCGATGATTACGTCACCTCTCTTGATTCCCGCGCGGCTCGCCGGGCTCTCGTCTTCGACCCTCGCCACGAGGGCGCCCTTCCTGGCCGCGAGCTCCAGGGCCTTGCGGATGTCTTCGGAGACGTCCTGGATGACGACTCCGAGGTAGCCGCGGATGACCTTCCCGTGGTTCAGGATCGTGCTCATCAGGGGCACGGCCATGGTCGTCGGGATGGCAAAGCCGATGCCCTGGGAGCCGCCAGAGCGGCTCAAGATGGCCGTGTTGACGCCCACGAGCTTGCCGTCAGTGGTGATGAGCGCGCCGCCCGAGTTCCCGGGGTTGATGGCGGCGTCGGTCTGGATGAAGTCCTCGTAGTCGGTGATGTGCACGTTGGTGCGGCCGAGGGCGCTCACGATGCCGCGGGTCACGGTCTGGCCGACGCCGAACGGGTTTCCGATGGCCAGGACCACGTCGCCGGTGCGGAGCTGAGAGGAATCTCCGACCTCGATGGCGGGCAGGCCCTTCGCGTCGACCCTGATCACGGCCACGTCGGACTTCGGATCGGTGCCCACGACCTTGGCCTCGTAGGTGCGCCCGTCGCTGAGGGTGACGATGATCTTGGTCGCGCCTTCGACGACGTGGTTGTTGGTCAGCACCACGCCGTCGGCCGACATGATGACCCCGGAGCCAAGGCTCCTCTCGCGTCGCTCCTTGGGCACCTGGAAGAAAGGCTCGAAGAAGAATGGGTGCATGGGGGTGCTGTGCCGCCGCACCTTCTCGGTGGAGATGTTCACGACCGAGCGTATTGCCCGATCCACGCTGCCGGCGTAGGAGGCGCGATCTCCGTCGAGGTCTTGCAGCTCGGGGACCGCGACGGCCGGGGCCGAGCCGTCGGTTGCCTTTCCCCAGGCTATGCGCCCGAGGTCGTCGAAGGGCGGCAGCTGCACGAGGAGCGCGGCCCCGACAAGCCCGGTGATGATGCCGTAGAGCCACGCGCGGTGGGTACGGGTCGCGTGGGCGGGCATGGGCGGGTGGGTGTTGATGGAGGCGGACATGGCTTGCTCCTCCTTCCGCAATTTCAAAGCTGGTTGATCACAGGGACGATCCAAGACCTGTCTCCTTCACTCTCTAGACAACGTGAGCACGGTCTCCACGTGGGGAGTCGCGCCAAAGAGGTCCAGGGCCGCTACGCGGACCGGGCGATATCCCGCGCCGGCGAGCAGGCTCGCGTCGCGGGCGAGGGTGGCCGGATCGCAGGAGACGTAGACCACGTGCCGCGGCCCCAGCTCGGCCAGCTCCGCCGCCACGGCGCGCGCGCCCTCGCGGGGTGGGTCGAGGAGCGCGGTGTCGACGCCCTCGCCGGCACCGGCGGGCAGGCCCGCGCGGAGGTCCGCGCGTGTCGTCTCCAAGGAGGCGTCTCCGAGGTGCCCCGCGTTTCCCTCCACGTAGGAGAGAGCGCGCGCGTCGAGCTCCACGGCCCGGAGCGCCTCGAGCCCGGGCGGCCAGGCCGCCGCCAGGTTCCCGGCTCCGCAGAAAAGCTCAAGGCCGCGCCGCGGCGATGGCTCCAGCTCCCGCATGCTGCGAGCAACCTCCTGCACGAGCATGGCATTCCCCGCGGGGTCCGCCTGGCTGAAGCCACCTACGGGGAGCGTGACCCGCGCCTCACCGTCGCCGGCGACGCCACCGGGCAGGGGCCACTCAAAGCGCTCAGAGCCAAACTCGATCGGCGGTCCCGACCTCGGGTGGAGCACCCGCAGCCCCGCGAGCCAGGGTGGAAGCACGAGAGGCCTCCGCCTCTTGAGCCGGAAGGCGCGGTCGCTCCCGTGAAGGCCGGCGGCCAGGCGGACGGAGACGAACAGGGCCCACTCCTCCGTGCCGGGGACCAGACCGCGCTGCACCAGCACGGTCGCTCCCTCCGCGCCCCCGCCGAGGAGAAAACGAGCGAGATCCTCGCGCCTCTCCTCGAGGCCCTCGTCGAGGGCAGGGCAGCGCTCGGAGAAGACCGCGTGGCGGCTGCGGTGGGCGCGGAAAGCGAGGCCGTCGCCAGTAAGGACGAAGCGGGCGCGCGCTCTCGCCGCCCCGGGGGCGGGGTGCGGCAGCACGCGCAGAGCCGGAAGCTCCGAGCCGAACACCCGGGCGAGGGCGTCCCGAACGAAGGAGGCCCTCGCGTCGAGCTGCATTCCGTCCGGCACGTGGCGCCACGAGCAGCCCCCGCAGAGATCTGCCTTGGGGCAGTCCGGCTCCAGCCGAGCCGGGTCTGCCTCGAGGAGCTCTACGAGTGTGGCCTGGGCGTAGCGCCGCTTCACCCTGTCGAGGCGCGCGAGGGCGATCTCGCCCGGGAGGATGTGCCTCGCGAAGACCCGCATGCCCGAGCGCGGACCCTCCTCGATCACCGCGACCGCCCCCTGGACCGGCGCGAGCGCCACACCGCGTACCTTGACTACCTCGCTCAAGGCGCAGGCCGGTAGATCCCCGGCGGGGGCGACCCGGGCCGGCGCGGGTGGAACCAGAGCTCCAGGCCGGCATAGCCCTCCGGCAGGTGGGGGATCGCCGACAGAGCCACCGGCTCCGGGCCTACGGAGCGGGCACACCCGCTGTCGAGCGGCGGCGGGTATGGGTCAAGCTCGGACGCGCGCTGGACGCAGCCCGTGCCGACGAGGACCGGGGCGGTCCGCGGCACCTCGATGCGGGGCGCTCCGCCAGGGAGCGCCCATGCCGGGATGCCTGGGCCGTAGGACGAGGCCCCCGTCTTGGTGCGCGGGCCCTCGGACTTGCGAGGGCGTGCCGCCACCAGGCCGGCGTCGAGCAGCCCGCCCTCACCCGCGCGCTCCACCACCCGCACCACCTCGGTCTCCGGATCGGGAGCCCACATGAGCGGGATCGTCGGCAGCCAGGTCAGCACGAGCAGCCCCGCCAGCAGAGCGGCACGCACCCTCACGACGCCGCCTGCGGTCGCCGCGCAACGCTCCAGACCGGCAGGCGCGAGGACGACGAGGAGCAGAGCAAGCGGCGCGTTGTAGCGCAGCACGTCGGAGAGGGTCTGGGAGACCGCCGCGGAGGGCAGGGTCACGCACGCGAGGGACAGGAGCACGAAGGCCGCGCGCACGCGCGACGCCCTCCGGCACAGCAGCTGGGCAGGGAGCAGCAACGCCAGGGGGAGCAACGCCAGCGGGAGCAGGAAGGGGTTGAGGGCCGCGACCGCGGGCCTGCCGAGCTGCTCGAGCAGGCGGCTCACCGGCTCGACCGGCCGGTCGATTCCGCCCCCGAAGGTCTCGAGCACGAAGAGGAGGTGAGGGAGACCGAGCACGAGGACCGCCGCCACCAGGGCCGCCGCCGCCGCGCGCCGGCCGCCCGGCGCCAGGAAGGGCGCCATCAGCAGGACCGGCAGCCAGAAAACGGTCACGACGTGGCACTGGAGCGCCAGCACGGCGAGGCAGCCCGAGAGCACCAGCTCGGGGAGGCGAAGGGCGGGCCGGGACAGACCGCGGTGAGCAGCCACGGCCGAGCCCAGGGCGAGCAGGGCCGCCGGGAGGAGCGTGCTCTCCGTGGGCGCCACGCGCACGAGCAGAGGCAAGACGGCGTAGAGCGCGGCCGCCAGCCAGGCGCCGAGGGGGCCCGCTCCCAGGGCCCGCGCGGCGGCGGCGCAGAGCGGCGGCGCCAACCCAGCCAGGGCCCCACCCAACGCGAGCAGATCCGTCCCCGTGGACCCCGAGATGGTGGCGAGCATGCGGAAGAGGAGCGCTCCGGCGTAGCCGTAGCCGCCGTCGAGCCCGGGAGAGCCCGGTCCGGCCGCGGCCGGCATGTAGGAGAGCAGCTCGCGTATGCCGTGGCCGTTGGCGTGGATGGGACCAGCCGCGGGCAGGAGCAGGCGCAGGGCGACCGAGAGGGCACACAGGGCCGCCATCAAGGCCGTCGCCCGGGAGAATGGCGCGACGGAGCCGACCAGGACAGCTGCCCCGAGGAGGAGCGCCGTCCAGGCGAGGAGCTCGAGCACCCAGCGCACGAGCTTCTCCGGCCTCGGGCCCGGCGCGTGCGCGGCCACCGGGAAACGCTCCCCCGGCGCGGTCAGGAAGAAGCTGCCGTCGTCGAGAGGCTCTAGGAGGGTCGCCGCTCTCGCGGCCATGGCGGCGCACCCTGGCCTCGGCTCGGCCGCGACCGCGAAGGAGGGGGTGCGCGGCGCCTCGGGGTGCGCGCCGGGGCGCGCGAGGCGCAGCGCACAGGTGGTGCCTCCTTCTCCCGCCTCGAGGCGCACCTCCTCGCCGCCTATCGATGCGGAGGCGACGGGCAGGCCGGCCTTCTCCAGCGCGTCCAGCCAGGGCTGCACCCTGGCCTCGCGCCCCGGAGGCAGGCGCCCCACCGGGACCTCGCTCCACGCGCGCTCGTGCAAGGGGCCGAGGCCTGCGGTCAGCGCCGCCGCGACTGCGGCGCAGGCGAGCACGAGCAGAGCAGGTCTTGGAATCGGGGGTCTTCGCACGCCGAGATCAGGCCACGTAAGGACAACGACTGCAACGGGGAAGAAAGCTCGACGGCTTTGTATTCTTGACAGGCCGACAGGGGGGGCCAACAATCGTCCCATGATCCGGAGGCCAGATCCGCCGTGGCCAACCGCAATACATTAGGGCTAGACATTGGTAGCCACTGCATCCGCGCAGTGGAGCTCCGCGAAAGCAAGCGCGGGATGGAGCTGATGCGCTTCGGCATCGCCACGCTCCCACCCGATGCCATCGTCGCCGGCTCGTTCATGAACTTCCCCCTCATCGTCGACCGCATCCGAGAGCTCATCAAGAGCCAGAAGGTCAAGCAGAAGAGGACGGCGCTCGCCGTCAGCGGCAACTCGGTCATCGTGAAGAAGATCACTCTTCCGGAGATGACCGAGGAGGAGCTGCAGGACAGCGTCCAGTGGGAGGCCGAGAACTACATCCCCTTCGACATCAAGGACGTCAACGTGGACGTCCAGATCCTCTCCCCCCACGCGGGAGAGGGGCAGATGGAGGTCCTCCTCGTCGCCGCGAAGAAGGAGGTCATCAACGACTACGTGTCCGTGGTCGTCGAGGCCGGGCTCGACCCCGTGGTCATGGACGTCGCCACCTTCACCGTGCAGAACGCCCTCGAGCTGAACTACGGGACCTTCCCCGACCAGGTCGTCGCGATCATCAACGTCGGCTCCTCGAGCATGAACATCAACGTGCTCAGCTCCGGGGTCACAGCCTTCACGCGCGACCTCGCCACCGGCGCCCGCACGATCACAGAGGAGATCCAGAAGCAGTTCAACCTGCCATGGGACGAAGCCGAGACCTACAAGGTCACGCCGGTCGACGACCTGCCGAACCGGGGCCTCGCGCGTGAGGTCAAGAAGCTGGTCCGGCGGGCGAGCGACACCCTGGCCACCGAGATCCAGCGCTCCCTGGACTTCTTCGCGGCCACGACCGCCAACGTCGCCCTCTCCAAGCTCTTCTTGTGCGGCGGCGGCGCCATCTGCCCGGAGTTCGTCACGGTGGTGTCCGAGCGCCTCGGCCTGCCCACCGAGATCATGAACCCCTTCCAGAACATCACCATCAACCCGCGATACGTGGACCTGGACCTGCTCCGTGACCACGCTGCCCAGGCCTCGGTGGCCGTCGGACTCGCCCTGCGAAAGGTAGACGAGCGATGATCCGGATCAACCTGCTGCCGGTTCGCGAGCGCCGAAAGAGACGCGAAGGACGCCAGGTACTGCTGCTCTGCGCCATCCTGCTGGCGGCGCAGTTCGTGGGCATCTACTACCTGAGCGCCGAGATCAACGCGGAGCGGGACCACATCGCCGCGCAGCTGCGTGCCCTCGACAAGGAGATCGAGAAGCGCCGCGGAGTGCAGCAGCGAATAGGCGAGCTCGAGAACCAGAAGAAGAACCTGGTCGCCCAGGTCGACCTCTTCAAGCAGCTCGAAGAAGAGAAGGAAGGCCCCGCGAAGCTGCTGCTCTTCCTCGCCTACGCGATCACGCCCCGCAAGGAGACCCCCTACAACCGAGAGGAGCTGCAGACCCTGGAGCGACTCGGCTGGGACATGAGCTGGGATCCGGACCGGCTGTGGCTCGAGAGCCTCTCGTCGCGACGCACGCAGCTAGAGCTCTCGGGCGTCGCCATGAGCCACGAGGACGTCGCCGAGTTCAGCAAGCGGCTCAGGACGTCGATCTTCTTCCCCGGAGTGGAGCCCCAGCAGCAGGTCCAGGAGTTCGACCAGGAGGTCGACCTCGCGTCCATCAGCTTCCGCCTGAGGTCCGACGTCTACGGCTCGGAGGCGGACGAGGAGTCGACGAAGAGGCGACGCCGCAGGCGCAGGCGGTAGCAGCATGGACCAGATCCTAAACCTCCCCCTCTCCAAGAAGCTCCTGCTCTTCTTAGGCCTCTCGATCCTCATCGACGGCGGCGCCTACCTGCTCATCGTGAGCGAGGCCCAGGGCCACGTCGACGGTCTCCGCCGGCGCCTCGGCTCGCAGCGCCACGAGCTCGAGAAGATCAAGCGCGAGTTCACCGAGGACAAGCTCGTCGAGCTCGAGAAGGAGTCGGCGGCGCTGCGCAAGCAGATCTCCGAGAACGAGAAGCTCCTGCCGACCAAGGACGAGCTCGCCGAGTTCCTGCTCCGCATCAAGAACCACGCTGACTCCTCCGGCCTGACCGTGGTGCGCTTCGACAAGCGGGACAAGGTCTACGAGGAGAAGTACTCGATGATCCCCATCCGCATAGAGGCGAACGGGACCACGATCCAGCTCGTGAAGTTCTTCCGTACGCTCGCGGATCCGAAAGAGCGCCTCGTCAACATCCGCGGCCTCGAGATAAACTGGGACTCCGCCGAGCGGAGGCGTGAGCGCGTCGTGCAGACCATGAGCGACGGGGACCTCGCCGAGGTCGAGCGGATGGCCCACCAGGCCGACCTCCGAAGGCTCGACAGCGAGCTGGCCCTGAGGCTCGAGCGCCTCGTGAACCTCGACCGCAAGGCGCGGGTCGGCATGGTCAAAGCGATCTTCACCGTCAACGCCTTCACCTTCCTGACGCCCGAAGAGAGGGCGCGGGCATACAAGAGGAGGCGCTGATGCGAAGCCTGGTCGCCAGCATGCGAGCGTTGCTCCTCCTCGTCGCTGCCGTGGCCCTGGCCGCCCCGACCCTCCCCGCCTGCGGGGGCGGCTCCAAGCCACCCGCGCGGCCTCGCCCGGCCAAGAAGAAGAAGAAGGAGAAGAAGCAGCAGCACACGCAAGAGGAGATCGACAACTGGTCCCTCCTCGAGCCCTTCTTCAAGCGCTTCAGCGAGACCGCGATGACCGGTTTCAAGGACCCCTTCCAGCCGCAGCTCGTGAAGTTCATCGGCAAGGAAGAGGTCATGCAGCAGGTGCGTGGGACGGTGGGCACGACATCCGGCCCCCGCGACACGACCACAGGCCCCGAGATCCCCAAGGGACCGCTGCAACGCCTGCCGCTGTCTTCGTACCGCGTGATCCTCATCCAGACGGGGACCGCGGAGCCGAAGGCCCTCCTCGAGGCCACAGGTGGGCTGGCCTTCCCCGTCACCCGCGACACATACGTGGGCAACGAGGGCGCATACGTACACGACATCACACAGTACTACGTCGTCTTCAGGATGCCGGGCGAGCCGGAGCCCGTGATCAAATCGCTCAAGCCGGAGCTGCTCGAGCAGCTCGCGCACGGCATGGACGAGTACCTCTCGATCACGCCGCTGAAGGGAAACTAGGAGCGAGAGCCGTAGCAGGTATCTCCTCGCCGCCTCCGTAGCGGGCGGCGCGGCGTGTCTTCCGTCGCGGACGCGTCCGCCGCCGGCCCACGGGTGCGGCTCCGGGCCCTCCATGACACGCCCGGTTTTTTTGGACGGATCCAAGCTCAGCCCTACCATCGTGACGACCGATTACGTGGAGAACGGCCATGCGCACGTCGCAGGTGCTGTTGGTGACTGCCCTTCTTTTGTTGCTCGTGCCCGATGCGGCGCTCGCACGTGCCGGAGAGGCAAGAGACAAACCCAACCCCATCACGCGCATCGAGGCGGTCGAGGACGCCGACCTGACTCGAATACGCATCCACTGTGCGCGCCGGCCGACCTTCTCGGTCTTCCGCCTCGAGAACCCCGCGCGGGTGTTCGTGGACATCGCGGGCGGCGACATCTCGGCGGTGCGGAACACCCTGTCGGTCGAGAACG
>CAZQPP010000111.1:0-18190 GCA_964594295.1 uncultured Myxococcales bacterium
ATCTAGTAGATCGTCACATGCTCGATGACAGGCCACGCGAAGGATACGAGGAGCACCACATCGGGCACACCCTGCCCGATACGGCGCCCGAGCACGAGAGGCTCTGGAAGTTCACCGAGTCCACCCTGAGATTCAAGCCGCCGGCAGAACAAGAGGATCGCAAGCGCCTTGCGCGCGCGCTGCACAAGTCTTATCGCTGCTTCACCTTCTCCGCAGCGACGGCTAGCGGAGTTGTCCTCTCACCCCTGACCATCCTCCTCTTGCTCCGCTCGATAGAGCTTGACGACGAGCGGCGCGGCGTAGCCGCCGTCAAGACCGGTCCGGCCGGTGAAGGAGCCGAGGCCCTGACCGACTGGTACGGGCGCGCCGGGCCGGAGACCCTCCAGCTCAGGCGCGCCGGATATGGCCCTGTGTTCAACTGGGCTGGCTGCCAGCAGTGGCTGTCGCGCATGCGCGATCTGTTCGCCGAGCTGTGGTCCTTGAGACCCTCGGACACTTCCATGAGTGACAGAGACAACCCCTTGCTCGCTGTTGTACGCCCGACTGCGCGGAGCTTCGGTGAGGACGCCAGCTTCGAGCTGCGCTGGGTCTTGAAGGACCTCGAACACTGCAGGCTCCTGAGCACCGTGGAGGCGATCGCGGAGGCAAAGGAGAAAGGGGAGTTCAGCGGCGACGTGCGCCGCAGGCACGGAACCTCATGGAGCATTATCAACACGTGCCAATCCATGGGCATGAGCGTCTGGGACTGCCTAGGAGCCGATCCACGAGCCGCATTCGCCACACAGGAAGCCGAGCCTGCCGCCATGGAGGACGACAGGCAACTCCGGCTCTACATCCAAAATGAGGAGGAGCAAGGCGCTGCCCTGACGCTCTGCGTTGGAGCTGCCGCCGTGGCGGGGGCCGCGAACGCCTCATGAGCACGCAACTCGACAGCAGGCTTCTTGTCGTCCTCATCGACAACAAGAAGAACAGACGGAGCAACTTCGGGGAGGAGGTCCGACTATCGCTCGCCAAGGCCAGGCTCGCCGCGGCCGGACCGGTCCTGATAGACCCCAACGCCTGGCCGGCTCAGCTCCCGTCCCCTGCACCTTGCACGACGCCCCCGCGAGGCCTCGCCCCTCCGAAGTTCTCGCACGTCCTTGCGCTTGTCCATTGGACGGACGCCCAGGAATGGCACGGCTGCAGGATCTGGGACTTCATACTAGGAAGGCAAGAAGAGATACCGAAGAAGCAGAACGAGGGCGACGAGAAAGGGAAGCCCAACCTCGCCGGTCAGCTTCCCGCAGCGAGAGACAACTGGATCATAGTTGCCTTCGGCGGAGGCGGAGGTGAGGCGATTGGGATTGAAGGGCCGAACGAGCTTTGGGAAGACTGGAGGGAAGCGGATACGCACCCCCTCCTCAACGAGGAGCGCGGTCTGGCGTATGTGCGCGCGAACTCCGTGCCGATCTACCGCATTCGGAAGGTCATCGATCACGGCAAGGAGCTCCTTCCAGGCCAGCTTCAAGAGCTCCTCCGCTTCGCGACTCGCTCGAAGGATGAGAGGCTGGGGGCAGAGCTGCCCACGTGCGTTCGCCCCCGCCCGAAGCACTCTGCCGTGATCGGCCTGCTCGCGACCGGCTACCTGGCTGCCCGCTATCCAACGCTCGTTGCCGTCCCGGAGGAGCTCGTAGGCAGGGCTGGTGAGCACGCGGAGTTCGTCCGCTCCGTCGAGTACTGGAAGGCGGCCGAGGAGGCCACCAAGGCCGCACCGAACAGGGAGAAAGACGCATCGTCAACGACAGCTGGCAGAATCACAAAGTCCCCCATGGCGCCGCCCATCCCCCCTCTCGGCGGGCAGTTGCCAGGAGCGGTCCGCACCAAAGTCGAAGCCACGGCGTCTCAAGGTGCTGAGACAAGGGAAGACGCCGGTCCGCGTGCCCTCCTCCACTCGGTTGAGGCCCTCGACAGGCTGGTCGGCATGGAGTTGAAGCGCCACGGAGAAGCCGCCTATCTGCCGGCACAGCCCAGGGAGCTGTTGAGAGCGAACGAGACGTGGCCGCTGCAGCCGCGTGAGGCCGGCCCGGGCACGAAGCAACGAGTGCCGGACAAAGACGTCCCCACGAAACCGCTGCGCCTCGGGGATGACGATTTGGATTCGGCCGTCTTCAACCTGTGGTTGAGAGTGCGATGGCTCGCGGAATGCTCCGAGTAGGCCGACCAGAGCGAGTCGAGAGATGAGCATTGGCTCACCAACAGACACGTGCGTAGCCGGCTGGCAGCTCGCATGGCCTCCTCCGACGCCGGTCGGTCCAAGGGGCTGGCAGATCCAGAGGAGCGCCCTCAAGCACCGTAGCCTGGACGGCTCTATTCAACCCAAGCTCGACGTTCTCAAGCCCGCAGCAAGGAAGGGCCGACCCCTAGGGCCGCGCTTGAGGAACAAGCTTCGCGGGTGCCTCGACGAGTTCTCTCGCGCCCTCCCTCGGCTCCGCACCATGCTGAACGAGGCCACACACGCTCTCTCGCCAGCCCACGTTGTCCAAGACGACTCGTTTTCCCATTGGGCCCCGTCGCAACGGGAGTGGCTCGCGATCCTGGCGCACACGCTGTTCGTGAGGAGCAGCGGTTGTCCCGATCTGGCCCAGCAGGCCCTCACAGTCCTGGAGGCAACGCGGGATTGCGCCGACCGCCTCGCGACTTCGCTCGCGCAGGAGGAGGATGACGAGCTGGTCAGAAGCGGGATTCTGTCCTACTGCGCGCGTCACGAAGAGCTTGTCTCCCTTGTAGGCCAACTCCCCAAAGGGATCGCCCCGCCATGACCTTGCCCACCGTGCTGCTCATCGATGACCTGTGCGCAAGGTCCCCCTTGGAGCTCCAGGATCTGTGTGACGGGTACGGCCTCGTGCCAGCATCCACCAAGGAGTTGCCTGCCAGCTTCATGCTCCCGGAGGATCCGGTGGCCATGGTGGAGGTGATCTCGGGCCAGACACTCGTTCGGCAGAACACGCTCCGGAACGACGACGAGGCCACGGTAGCCGAGGTGGCCAGGGGATGGCCGGACCCTTCCGTAGCCGCCGAACGCCCTCCGTGGGCGCTGGTCCTTCTGGACATCAACTTCATCTCGGGCAAGGTCGATCCCAGGACCGGCGAGCCCGACGGAAATGTCGGAGACTCGGAATACGGCTTCCTCATCCTCGACCGGATACACGCCCGGTTCCCAGGACTGCCAGTTGCGATGATCAGCGGCGAAGACCGGGACTCGCTGATGGATCGCGCCATCGCCGCGGGCGCGGTCGAGTACCTCACCCGCGCTCCCAGCAAGCATCCTAGCGTGCAGCGAGCCGGGGATGCGGCGGAGGAAGGTGGAAGGAGGTTGCTGCGGCAGATACTCCACGATCACGGGATGGTAGAGGAGCCGAGCGGTCTTCTGGTGGGTCGGTCGACACCGTTTCTTCGCAGCCTAGCCGACGCGCGCAGAGCCGCCACTGGCACGACCACCCTTCTTCTGGGCGAAACCGGGACGGGAAAGGAGCTCTTCGCCTACTACATCCACCAGCACTCGCATCGAGAAGACACCCCCTTCCTCGCTCACGACCTCTCTTCGCCCGAGACCATGCTCGAGTCTCTTCTTTTCGGAGTGGCGCCCAAGGTCGCAACGGGGGTATCGGGCCGCCCCGGGTTGTTCGAGCTCGCCGCTGACGGAGCCCTCTTCCTTGACGAGATTGGCGAGCTCGGCCCCGAACTGCAGGCGAAGATGCTCCGGGTGCTCGAGCAGAGATCAGTGGCGCGAGTGGGTGAGGAGGGCCGGCAGATCCCCGTACGGGCCCACATCATCTGCGCGACCAACAGAGATCTCCGCGATGAAGTGTCGGCCAACCGTTTCCGCAGTGACCTTTACTTCCGAATAGAGGGATTCCAGGTGCGCTTACCGGCGCTCCGCGAACGCCTCGGTGACGTACCCCTGCTCGCCAGTCATTTCCTGAAGACACTCACCGCCTCCCTCGACGTAGCTTCGCGGCATCTCGCCCCCGAGGCGACCGCGGCCCTGATGGCACATTCGTGGCCCGGCAATGTTCGCGAGCTCCGGAATGTGATCGAACGCGCGCTACGAGCGTATCCACACGCCGAGGTCCTCGTGCCGGCGCACCTGGCGCTAAGCTCGGTCACCGTAGGCTCCTCGCGCGGACCTGTAACGACAGGCTCGTCTGGCCCGCCAAGCGAAGGACTCCGAACCGCTCCACCGGCCTCGGGGCATTCCGCCGGGAGCATGCTCGACGCGTTGGCGAGAGCCGAATCGCTGCCCGTTTCTGCGCTGCGCTCCTCACTTCACGGGCGCCTCGACCAGCTGCTTGGAGAGCATCTCCGCGATGTCTGCCGCTTCATGGAGATCAGCCTGAACCTGACGTTGCGGGAAAAAGGTATGGTGAACTTGGCCGGCGCGGCCAAATTCATGACCGGGAGGACGAGCATGACGACCGTCCAGGCGGCGGACCTGCTGCTTGGCTGTCTGCGCGCCCAAGGAGACGAAGCCCTTCAGGAGGTGCTCAAGGAATTCCCTCTTACGAGCACTGCCTGGAACAAGGCATGCAGGCTCAGGAGGCGACCGCCCCGGCAAAGCACAGGCGCGGTACCTGAGGAAGAGCGCTCGACCGGATCATCGCGCAGGTAGGGCCGCCCGTGCACAGACCACTCATGATTCTCGCCTCTACGAGCCGCCACATGGTCGCGGCTCTGAGGTCCATGCTCAACGTCGTGTCGCCGCACGATCGCTTCCATCATGAGATCATTGAGTTCGTCTACGACCACCACACGGAGCTGTTCGACGCCTTGGAGGACATCGAGCCTGAGCGCCTTAGAGACACGTTGGTCGTGCTGGACCTCGAGAGCACTGCGCCCGAGCCGTGGAACACCGGGCGCTCGGGTCCCTGGTTTGGTGTCGCGGCAGAGTTGACCCTCGGTTTTCCGGAGGTCTTCCCGGTCTTCGTGGGTGGAGAGCGCTTCGAACACTCAAGCTGCGCTCACTGCCTGGACGATCTCCCTCCCGATCTTGTCGGCCTACACGAGATCAGAGACGATCTGCTCTGGTTCATGGATAGGTGCCACTTCGTGTCGCTATCGGCTCCGGCCCGATTGTGGCACCTCGCCCTCCAACACGCGTATGGGCGCCGGCAGCTCTTCGACCACAGCGGGCTTCGTTCGTTGTTGAAGCTCGGAGTCGTCGTGTCCGCGACCGAGAGTAGGGCGCGCGCCTACGGGCCGGTATTCCTGAGTCGCCTTGCCCACAGGGCCCTGGTCACCGATGAAGAGATCGCATTTGTTCAGCTCAGCGGCCTTGCGGCATACATGGCCGGTATGCGAGCCAGCGCGGCATGGTCCTACCGCGAGTGGAGGAGCTTGTTGGGAGTCGCCAGAGGCGAATCCCCGAAGAACGCGCGAAAGCGCTGGTCCAAGATGCTGAACGGGGCCGACCAAGCCAACGTGGGGCACAGGAGGGAGATGGATGACATCTATCGTTCCCCCATCGTTGCCGCCATATCGGATTGGGATCTCGCCTTTTTCGATCTGGGCAAGAGGGACCGAAAGCGCTGGGAAGGCGACTCGACGACAGGCGGTGACGCTGGGGACCACAGCCAGGGCATGGCCTCTCACCTGGTGTGGTCTCTCGAATACGGGGAGAAACGCAGGCCCCGTTGCCCGGAAGATCCGGTGAAGCAGAACCCCAACTTCTGGCGGAGACTCCAGGGACGGTTCACCCACCGGACCAGAGGAGAAGCAGGCAAATCCCCTTCGCCGCCGGTGGTGTTCTTGTCCAACTTCGCGGGGCCGGTCCGAAAGTGGGTCAAGGCGAAGTCAGCCCGCGCTCACGTCCAGGAGAAGCCACTTGGCGGAGTGCTGGACATCCTCTTGCCCGGTTTCGAGGAGGGAGATTCTCTCCCCTCCCATGGCTGCGAGTGGACGCCAGGCGACGATTCAAACGCGTTTTCTGAGCGTTTTCGGGCGACTCTGCAAGAGATTGAGCAAGAGATCGACAGGGCCAGCGAAAAGGGCGATGAGGGGCGCACGGACACGCAAAGCAACCACAGCGCCTCCTTCGTCCAGACCGCCGTCGCCAGGCGCCTGCTCCTTCGGGCCAGGCGTCTCCTCGCGGAGCAGAGCGGGCAGCCGGAGGAGTACATCCACGCAGCCCTCCTCTCGCTCGAGGCCAAAGAGATCCTCGGAGGCGTGTCCAAGACCCTGGCGTACAGCGCCATAGCAGCCCAGCACGAAGCCCAGGTCATGGCGGAGACCTCCTTCCACGGCACCAAGGCAGAGCTTTCGGTGGCCGCACGCTTCGAGGTCATCGAGCGAGAAGCCCAAGTGCTGGAGAGCCCGCTCGGCGACGGCCGGAAGTCGAAGCAGAAGAAGAGAAGCTTCAGCGATGCGCTGCTCAATTTCCTTGCGCAAACCTCGAACCACCTTCGCGGCATCTTCAACCAGTCCGAGCAGGTCTCGGCTGCTGAGTGCTGTCTCCGCAGACACTGCGACTATCGCTTGCGCCTTCAGTGGCAGGAGATCAAGGGGGCCAGCTGGTGGAAAGCCATCTGCCAGGCGGTCTTGTACCTGGGCGCAAAATACGCGAACTGGGCCACCAGGTCCGGCACCAGCCTCGCAACTCTTCTGAGGGTCAGCCTCCTTTGGATCCTGGTGTTCGGCGTCTTCTTCGGCCTGCCCTTCTGGGCGGAGGCCGAGTGCAAAAAGATTGGGCTTTCCCATCAACTGATGAGTGGGCTCGCCCGTTCCGCCTATACCTTTCTCCAGATCGAGCCGGGCCTCGAGCTCGGGGAGTGCGTGTCCAAGGGCATGCCGGAGGACTGCCCAACGTCAACGTGGGTCCCGGCCAGCCTCACCTGGTTCGGTCGCGTGCTCGTCCTCGTGGAGATGGTCATCGCCTATCTGCACCTGGGCTTGCTCATAGGCGTCGCCTACCGGATCGTGACGAAGCGGGCGCCCTAGCCCGGCTCCAGCTCAGCAGCTCGTTCCAGCGGCCTTCTGCAGGAGCGCCTGTGTCTCCGCGTCATCGACAGCCATGACTCTCGACAGCCGGTCGATGAGCAGGAGATGGCCGTTGTACATGAGGCAGGCAGGAATGCACCGGTCTGGGAGAACGGAAGTGTTCTGCTCGGCTATGATCACCGTGGTCCCGCGCGCGGGCAGATCCCAGACCTGCCGCAGGGCCTCTTCTGCAACCCATGGGGCGAGGCCGAGTGAGGGCTCGTCCAGGACCAGCACCTTCGGGTTGGTGATCATGGCACGCGCGAGGGCGACCATCTGTTGCTCTCCGCCGGAGAGTGTTCCTGCGCGTTGCCCTCTTCGCTCGGCGAGCTTTGGAAAGAGGCCATAGGCCTGCTCCAACGCCCCGCCACGGCTCGGGCGGCTCAACACCAACGTGGCTACTCGGAGGTTCTCCTCAACAGTGAGATCCGCGAACAACCGTCGCCCCTCCAGGGACACGCTGACGCCGATCTCCGCTCGCGCCTCTGCGGGGGCGTGCGTGATGTCTCTGCCCAGGATGCGAATCGTACCGGCGGTCGGGCGCACCAAACCCATTATGCTGGAAACCAGGCTGGTCTTCCCCGCACCGTTGGCCCCGACGACGGCAAAGCAGCTTCCCTGTTCGATCGTCAAGGTGACCTCACGCAGCGCCCAGACGTCCCCATAGCGGACCGAGAGCCTGTCGGTTTCAAGCGCGGGGCTCGTGATCGCCTCCATTGTTCTCGGCAGCGGCGCTGATCCTGGCGAACACTTCGTCGGGCAAACCGTCCGCGACGACGGCCCCGTTCGACATCCACAAGACGCGATGAGCCGCCGCACGCAGCACATTCCACCTGTGCTCGACCACCATCAGGGTCAGGCTGTCGTCTTCGTCGAGGTGGGAGAGGACCGACACGAGCATCTCCTCCTCTCCCCTGCTCATGCCGGCGGCCGGCTCGTCGAGGAGCAGCAACCTCGGGCGTCGCGCCAACGCTCTGGCGATCTCCACGAGGCGTCGCTCCCCATAGGTCAGGGCTGCGATAGAGCTGCTCCTCTTGCCGACAAGGTTCACCATGGCAAGCAGCTCGTGGGCGTCTTGCTTCTCGCCGCGGTCCCTTTCGCGCTCGGCGGCCGTGCGGAACAGGGCGGAGAGAGGGGACCAGCGGTGTGGCGAGTCCATGGCCACACGGACGTTCTCCTCGACGGTGAGCCCCATGAACAGGCGCACCTTCTGGAAGGTCCTCGCCACGCCGGCGCCGGCAAATACGTCAGGGTTTCCCATCTTCATGTGAACGCCGTGAACGTGCACGGAGCCCGAATCGGGCTCGACCGCGCCGGTCAGGACGTTCAGGAGTGTGCTCTTGCCGGCGCCGTTGGCGCCGACGATTCCTACGACCGAGCCACCCTCGACCTCCAAGGCAACCTCGTTCAGGGCAATCACCCCGCCGTATCTTCTCGAGAGGCCATGACAGGCCAGAGCTGGTGCTCCGGTCGGCATCGGTGTCGCTTCAGCCACGCCCCTGCCCCCCGGAACGTTTGAGAATCCCGCCGGGGCGCCAGACGAGCAAGACCACGATAGTCGCGCAGAGGATCACGTCCTTCCACTCGCGCAGTGAAGCGCCCCAATCTTCGGAGAGCGCCCCGAACATGCCCAGCTTGAGCGCGAGCTCGATGACGTAGACGGAGACCACAGCTACCATCGCGCCCACCGCGTTGTCGTTCCCACCGAGCACGACGAAGAGAAGCAGCATCGCCCCGTGGAGAAAGTCGAAGTCTCGCGGGGAGATATGCCCTGCGAAGTGCGCGTGGAGGAAGCCCGCCAGCCCACACATCGCGCCGCCGACGACCAGCGCGGAGAACAGGGCCATCCCGCGACTCAAGCCCATGCAACGAGCGGCGAGCTCGTCATCGCGCATGGCGCGAACGGCCATCCCGAGGCGAGAGCGCGCGAGGCGATGCGTTGCCATCACGGTAGCGGCGGCGATGCCGGTTGAGAAGAACGCGTGCGCGATCAGCACCCAGGTGCGCCGGTCGCCCGAGGCTCGAGGGAGAAGGCTGGGAACCCTGATGCCCCCCGCCCCGCCCAGGTCTTCGGTGTTGAGCAGGATCACGTAGATGATCTCCCCGAAAGCCAACGTCGCCAGCGCCATATAGTCGCCGCGAAGCCGTAACGCGGGGCCGAGAAGGAGCACCCCTCCCAACACGGCAGCGAGGATCGCGACCAGCAGGGATCCAAGCCACACAGCTGTGGCGACGAAGCCCGTGGAGTCAGGAGCCAACCACACCGTGAACAAGACAGCGCCATATGCCCCCAAGGCCATGAGCCCCTGGTGGCCGAGGCTGAAGATCCCCGCGACTCCGTAGATCACGACGACGCCGCAGGCAAACACGACGAGGATCGACACGTAGACGAGGTTGGTCGCGAGGTAGTCGACGCTGAACATGGCCTATGCCGACTCCCCGAGCTTGGTGCCGAGGATGCCCCTTGGTCGGATCAGCAGGAACACAATGAGAAGACTCAACGTAACAGCGTCCCTGTAGCCGCTCAGCTCAGCGGACAGGTATGCGGTAGAGAGGGCTTCAAGGCTCCCGAGCAGGAGCCCTCCCAGTAGCGCTCCGGGGACGCTGCCGAATCCACCGACAACGGCTGCGACAAAGGCCTTCAAACCAGGCAAAAACCCCATCAAGGGTTGCACGCCTCCGTAGCGCAAGGCCCATACCAGCCCTGCCAGCCCAGCCAACGCCCCTCCGACAGCGAAGGTCCAGGCCGTCGCTCGCGAGCCCCGAACGCCCAGAGCCGTGGCGGCATCCTCGTCGAGCGCGTACGCCCTCACTGCCAGACCCGTATCAGTCTTGTAGGTGAACAGGACCGCTCCAAGCGCGGCAATCACCAACAACCCGAGAGTAACGGCGTCGCGCGCCCTGGCTGCTACAGAGACTCCGGCGAGGAAGTCGGCTTCTCCGCCCGAGAGGGTCAAAGCAGTCGATGACGCCAACCACGCACGCTGCACCTCATCGAGTGCGAGCACGATATCAGGGAAGGCACGTGGCGAAGCGCTGAAGAGCCTGAAACCAAGGTGCTGCAGCAAGAGGGAGGTCCCGAGGGCAACCAGGAAGGTCCCCATCCGGCTCACCCTGCGCACGGGACGATAGGCCACACGCTCGACGACAACCGCCAGCACCGCGCTCGCTGCCATACTGGCGACAAGCACGAACAAGAATCCCACGGCCAGGGTCGCTACCGGCCCCAGCCCCAGCTTCCAGACAGGCACCTTGGCCGCGAACAACCCGGCGAACGCACCCACCATGAAGAACTCGCCGTGAGCGAAGTTCATCAGGCGCGCGACGCCGTAGATCAGCGAGAAGCCGACAGCGACGAGCCCGTACACCGCCCCCAACAAGAGGCCGTTGAGCACCTGCTCGAGGAAGTAGCCCACGGCCTCTCTCAATCACCTGGGCGAGATGCGCGTGCGGAAGCGATAACCCGAGGGAAGCACCTCTACGATTGTCGCCGGCTTCACGGCGTCACGCCTCTCGTTCAGGCTGATCACCCCGGTGACGCCCTTCAGCCCCTTGATGGAGTTGATGGCCCTGGTCATGGCGTCGCGATCGAGCTTCGCAGCCCTCCTGGCGGCGTCGGCCATCGCGAGCCCGGCGTCGTAGCCCAGAGCTGCGAAGGCGTCCGGCTTGGCTCCGTGGAGCTTCTCGTAAGACGCGACAAAGGACTTGACGAGGGAGTCTTCGTCGTCGACCGCGTAGTGCGTTGAGATGTAAGCGTTCCTGATGTTTCCCGCGGAGAGCTCGAAGAGCTGGGGGCTATCCCAGGCGTCGCCGCCCAGGAGGGTGAACTTGTCCCACTTGTCGCCGGCTTGCTTCAGCATCGGCCCGACGTCCGAGTACCAGCCTGGGATGACCAGGGCTTCGGCCTCGTAGCGAGCGATCTTGGTGATCAGCGCCGAGAAGTCGGCCGTCCCGGTGGTGTAGTGCTCCTCGGCTGCAAGCTTGCCGCCGAGCTTCGTGAAGGTCTGCCGGAAGGAGCTCGCGAGCCCCACGGAGTAGTCGTTCGCCTTGTCCACCAAAAGCACCGCCGTCGTCTTCTTCAGGTTCTCCCGAAGGAAGATGGCCAGCGCTTCGCCCTGGAAGGGGTCCACGAAGCACACCCGCGACATCCGCGCACCCGACGAGGTGACGTCCGCATGGGTCGCCGTCGGGGTCATGGCCGAGATGCCCATGTCCTCGAGCAGAGGTCCAACGCGAAGGGAGTTTGGGCTCGTCGAGGGACCGACGATCGCGTGGAGCCTGTCCACCTGGGCAGCCTGCTGCACGAGCTTCGCGGCCTCATTGGGGTCGGTGCGAGAGTCATACACCTTCAGATCGACCCGCAGGTCTTCGGACTTGTTGATCTCGTTCAGCGCCAAACGAAGACCGCGCAGCGCGCTGTCACCGATCGTTGCGGCAGGTCCGGTCTGCGAGAGGACCGCTCCGAGCTTGAGGGTCCGCTTGGCAGGGTCGGGCTCTCCTGCACCTTCCTTCGGTCCTTTCTTCGTGCAGCCCGCGGCGACGAGCAGGACCAGCAGAGCGGCGAGGCAGTGCCGGCACCCCACAGAGTACACACCAGAACCAAAAAGATTCCATTTTGAAAGGTGGGAGACCATTATCGTTACCTTGTTTCAGGATGAAAAGGCCGAGCCTCGGATCGTGCGGGCCCCCTCGATGAGTCGGCGGGAAGCGTACTCCATCTCGGCCTCGGTTGTGTACCGGCTGACGGCGAGACGGATAGTCGCGACCATCTCCCCCTCGGGGATGTTCATCGCCGAGAGGACATGGGAGGGAGCGTCGCTCTCCGTCGAGCAGGCCGATCGCCAGGAGAAGGACACGTCGCTCACCACCCTCGACAAGGCCGAGGCGGGCACCCCGGGAATGGCGACGCTGCACCCGAACGAGAGCCGTTCTGCCTCCCGGGCATGGATCGTTGCATCCGGAAACGCCTTCAGGATGCTCTCCTCGAGGCGGTCACGAAGACGGCGAGTGTGCTCGATGTCGTCTGGCAGGGAGGCTTCCGCCAGCTCGGCCGCCTTGCCGAATCCGACGATCGCGGGGACGTTGGAGGTACCCGGGCGAAGGCCCTTCTCTTGCCCGCCGCCATAGTACAAAGGCTCCAGACGCACAGAACCGCGACGGATGAACAGGGCACCCACACCTTTGGGGCCGTGCATCTTGTGGCTGGAGAAGGTCATCAGGTCGGGTTTGAGCTCCTTGACGGACACCACGTGCCGGCCCACGGCCTGAGAGGCGTCAACGTGAAGCAGAGCGCCGGCCGCCTTCACGATGCGGGCAACCTCCGCGATCGGAACCACCACCCCGACCTCGTTGTTGGCCAGCATCACGGACACGACGAGGGTGTCTTCGTCGACGGCACGCTCCAGATCCTCGAGGTCTATGCGACCCTGGCCGTCCACGGCGACTTCGCGCACCCGTTGCCCCCGGAAGCGCAGCGTCTGGCACACGGACTGCACGCTCACGTGCTCGATCGGCGACACGACGATCGACGACCTGCTCGTGCCGGCGCGAGTCGCTCCGAGGAGGGCCAGGTTGTTCGCTTCGGTGGCGCTGCCAAGCAGGACGATGCGATCTCGCCCGGCGTCCGCCCCGATGAGGGAGGCAAGGCTGTCACGAGCCTGTTGCACCGCCTTCCTTGCATGGCGCCCATAGCGGGTGTCGGAGTTGGCGTTGCCGTAGCTCTCTCGGAGAAAGGGGAGCATCGCGTCGATGACTTCCGGCGCCGGCCGCGTCGTGGAGAAGTTGTCGAGGTAGATCCCAAGAGGTGGTGGAATCACGTCCGAGCTCCTAGCCTGCGGAAGAGTGTGGGTCGTTGGCTTCATGTGTCCGAATCGAGTCGAACCTCAAAGTAGGCGGCAGGTGACCGCGCTCGCCCACAACACGTCTACCGATCCCTGGGGCAGAACGTCACCGTGGAAGGCTCCGGAGCCCAGGTCTCGTCGAACTCCTCCCCTTCGCCGCCTATCCCGGTCGCGACGCAAAGCCACAGAGGAAGCTCGTAGCCTTCGGTCGAGGCTAGCGCTGCGGCGTGCATGGCGCTCGTGCACTCATGCGGAGAGAGCAGGAAGCAGCTTCGGTACCCCAACTCCCGGAGCCGGATCAGAAACTGCATGACGACGCCGAAGCTCCCGCAGGTCCCATACTCGGTCAAGCACTCGGGAGCCGGACCGTGGTGGGAACGGTAGTACATCAGGTAGGTGCCATCCTGGTTCGGGACATAGTCGAATCCGTCAATCCCCTTGACCAACTCCTTCGTGGCGTTGTCGAAGCGGCTACGCAGAGCCTGCTCCGAGAAGTAGATCGAGTCATCCGGAAGCAAGTCTTGCTTCTGGCGCCTCGCATGGTTCCGGACTATGGCTTCGTCCGGAGTGAATCCGAACTCGCGGAGAATCGCCTCGAGGGCTAGCGGGAGCTTTGTGCCCATCCGACGATAGAAGTCTTGCCGAAGCTCCCCGGCACGCTTCCCGATCTCTTCGCGAGCGTGGGGATGGAAAGAAGCGTCCTTGAGCTTGTGGTCATTGACGAGCATCGCGATCTTCGCTCGTTCCGGCCCCAGCACCCGAACGCACTTCGCCGCCAGGCGAAAGGAGCGCTGAGGGTATGCCCCGGCGAAGATCTGAGTGCGCTCCGCGACAACGGGATCCTTCACTACTGCCGGCCTCTCCGCATTGTCACGAGACCGGGTGCTCTCGTCGCCTCCGTTCCGGCCCTTGTCGGCAGGACCGATCATCGACACGAGGCCCGGCTCGGCACGGCCTGGCACCTGCGTCGAGTACATCAGCATGAAGTGGCCGCCCATGATCGCCAGAGGGGCCGGGAATGCTCGCCCCAGGTCACACAGGAAGTCGTGGAGATCGGTCAGACCTCCAAGGCTCTTTTCGTGAATGTCGATGAGCATGCGCAACCGATCGCGAGAGGACCTTTGCACGAGCAATGATCGTGCCAACAAAACAGCTCGCTCCCCACTCAAGGGCAACAGCGGCGAACAAGAAGCTCTCTGGCAGCCACGAACGCAACACACCCCACTCTGGCAGCCAACAGCACCAAGCGCAAAAACAGGGTGCCCTCTCCGGCCCAATACCGCAGGTTCCAATTGAAGAGCGCGTCGTCCGGCGCCATGCGGGTTGATGCGACCTTGGGCAGCGCACTACGATGCTCGGACAGTTTGCAGGCCGCCATCCCACCGTAGGGGAGCTGCTATGTCTCGCGCCCGTTTCGCAGACGGCGGAAACGGCGTCCTCACGCGCCTTCAGCGCTAACCAAGACTGACCCCAAGATGCTCGCCAGAACTGACCCGGGCGTCGGTTAGCGTTGCTGAGGGACATCGTCGTGTTGGCGTGGGCGAAAGGCGGCGCCGGAGCGCGCAGCCGGCGTGGCCGTTCCGGGGTCTACGGCTGGGGCTGCCTGAGGGATGGTCCGTCGATGGTGATGGTGTTGCAGCGGTGCCGAAGGCGGTCGAGGAGGGCGCCGACCATGGACTTGTTGCCGAGGAACTCGAACCACTCGTTGAAGTCGAGGTTCGTGGTGATCAGCGTGCTGCGCCGGAGGCGGTAGCGCTCCTCCATGAGCTTGAAGAAGATGTTGCTCTGCTCGGGACGGAGGTTCAGGTAGCCCATCTCGTCGATGGCGATGAGGTCGAGGCGGATGAGGCGGTTGAGGAACTTGCGGGTGCTGCGGTCGGCGAGGGTGGTGTACATCTCATCGAAGAGATCCTGGGCCTTCATGAAGAGACATCGCCGGCCGTGGAAGAGAGCCTCGAGGAGGAGGCCGGTGGCAAGGCCGCTCTTGCCGACGCCGGTGGGGCCGATGAAGACGATGTTGCTGCCCCGGTCGATGAACTCGAGAGTGGCGAGCTGCTCGATGACTCGACGGTCAACGCCGGGCTGGCGCTCCCAGGGGAAGGTCCCGAGCGACCACCGCTCCGGTAGCTTGGCGCGACGGATGCGGTACTCGAGGAAGCGTTCCTGCTGAGCGGTGTGCTCTTGGCTCAGGAGTCGAGTGATGACCTCGGCGTAGCTGGGGCCGTGTTGTTCTGCCCAGGCGAGCTCGTCGTCGAGGATCTCGGCGATGCGGCGCAGCTTCAAGCTGTCGAGTAGGCGTCGGAGCTCATCGAGTTTCGTCATGGTCCTGGTCGTGGAGCGGGAGGTTGAAGACGGTTGTTGCGAGACGGCGCAACACCATGTGCTCGATGCGAGGCACATCGGTGAGGCCGAACGTGAGCGCTTCTGTGATGGCTTCGTGCAGCGCCTCGGTCGGGTAGTCACGCCAGAGGCGATGAAGCTCACGGACGGCGCGAAGAGCCCGGCCGCCATGACGCTTCCGGAGCGCCTCGATCAGGGCGACAAACGCCGGTCCCTGCTCCCGCAGCACTTCCTCGATGGGCGTGGGAGGAGGCGGCAGCTTCCGGCGCCTGGTCTGTCCCCGGTGCTTCTCGAGGGTCAAGCGCGCGCCGGCGCCAAAGGGCGCCTTGTCATGCTCTTCGGCGAGTTGGTGCCCGTCGAAGATGCGCACCCGGTCTATGGTCTCGCGCACCTCGACCTGGCGCCCGATGAGGTGGGTGTCGACCGAGTAGCGGTTTCGATGGAGGGTGACGTAGCCCTCGATGTCGACACGGCGACTGTGGAGGTCGTACACCTCGGGGATGAAGGCGGGCAACGGCTTCAAGGCCGCCCGATCGATGGCGTAGAGCTCGATGGGGCTTGCCTTGAGGTGCTTGCGGTAGCAGGCGTTGCTCCGGTCGCACCACTTGATGAGCTGCCGATTGGCGTCGGCGAGGTCGCAGAACTCCCGGCCCGCGTAGAAGTTTCGCTCGATGTGGTCGAAGGGGCGCTCCACGCGAGCAGAGCGATTCGCGTCGCCGAGCTCGTGGGCGGCAAACGAGAAGTCGAAGCGGTCGGCGAAGGCGAGCATCGCCGGTGCGGGGACCGCGTTTGCGCCGGTCCCCGACGCGATGATGACGCTGCTGTTGTCGAGCATGCACCGGGAGGCGGCTCCTCCCAGGTAGATCAGTGCCTGGGTCAGGAAGACCCTGACCTCGAAGCGCGTCCAGCGCTCGTAGAGCTGCGCGAAGAGCATCCGGCAGAAGCAGAGCACCAGCGACGCACACTGGACGCGTCGTATGCGTCCCCCGATCTCGACGTCGTGCGGCGAGGTGTCGTGCTGCATCTCCTCGCCTGGCTCGAAGTGGTAGCGGCCGGCGCGCTCCTTCGGCTTCACGCCAATCTCGTGGCGGCGACAGAAGGAGGTCAGCGTGGAGTAGGCGACGACGACTCTCTGCCCCTCCAGCTCCTCGTGCACTCGCACCAGATTGCCTTTGCAGCGAACATGAAGGTCGCGAACCAGGTCGACGAAGGGTGTGAGCTGCTCGGGTCGCTCGAGCCGGGGCACCTCCGCGCTCCCGCTGGCAAGCACTGCCCTGACCGTATTGCGCGCCACACCCACCGCCCGGGCGATCTCGGTGGCGCCAAGGCCGCGACCTTGCAGGGTCAGGATGGCCGCCCGAAGGTCGCGCTCGATCACGGCTCGCGGCCTTCGGACAAGCTCTCCAGCATCGCCTCGGTGGCCAGCCGCGCCTGAGTCGCCGCATTCGTGATCTTGCCTCGGCGTCCCGTGTCGAGCTCGCGTAGCAGCCCCTCCTCTACGCGGCGGTGCGCCCTTCGAGCGAGGCCAGCGATGCCGTGAAGATCGTTGAAGAGCGGGGCCGCAGGATCCCCGTTTGGCAGCACGTCGTCAGGCTGCGTCGATGCTTCTGCCCGAAGGAACAGCATCGGCTTCTCAACGATGCGCTCCCGCGTAGTCGGACTGGCGCACTTCCACCCCGCGTAGATGCGCTCGACCTCCCGAACGCTCAGGCGCTCGCCGCCCAAGCCGGAGACGAGCTTCTCGCAATGCTCCGTGTTGGCGCGCGCCAACGGGAGCAGGAACTTCGCGGCGGCGTGAGGCGCCACCGAGCCCCGTCGCAAAGCCTTGTCGACGCTCCCAGGCAGGCCCTTCACGAGCCCGACGCGCCTGCTCACCCAGCTGACCGAGCGCCGGAGTCGCTGCGCCACCTCCCGCTGATTGAGCCCGTGCCGCTCGAGCAGCTCCACGATTAGCCATCCTTCCTCTATCGCCGACCGACGACGCGTCCCCTCGAGGCGGTGCGCCAAGATGAGCGCCTCGGCCTCTGGCAGGTCGAGCACGGAGACCTCGACGAGGTCACGGCCGAGCGCCGCCAAGGCCTCCACGCGCGCGTAGCCGTCAATGAGCACATAGCGCTCGGCCCCGTCGGCCACCACGAGCACAGCGCTCTGCTGCCCGTGCTCTATCAGCGAGGACATGAGGCGCGACCGCCGTACCCGGTCCCTGACGCGTGTCGCCTTGTAGCGCAGGTCCAACTGTCCAAGCTCGAGCTCCACCCTGACAAATCCTTCCGGAAAGGAGGCAGGGCGGCGACATTTGCCACCGACCCCGCCCCCTCCCGGCTTCTTGGGGGTGGGCCGACGCTACGGCGGCCCCTTTCGCAAGTCGATGCCGTCTCGCCTCCTCCGACGGGCATGTCCGCCCGATTCCGGCGTGATCTTACCCACTTCCCGCGCCACTACGTCTCGCATCCTCAGATGGAGTACTCCGGCCACAACCCCAATGAACACGCGAACTTCCAGCGGCACTGCGTCTCGTGCAACTTCCGACGACATCAGGGCATCAACCTCTCCGCCACCTCCTGCCTTCTTCAGCTTCTTCTCGAGCCGCTCCTCTCGGACTGCCTCTCGCTCGCGCTCGTGCCATGCCCTGCATGCACGGCGATGCCGCTCACGCTGGCACTCGCTCCGACTGCAGACCTTCTGCCGCTTGCCAGCCCTCGGATGAGGCAGAAACCAGCGACGGCAAATGGAGCAGGGGCGCTTGCGTGCAGTCATGGCGACCTCCGCCACGACCGCGCCTACCGCACCCCTACGTCGTCAAGCCGCTCTCGCGGCTTCTCCGCTACGCGCTACTCCAACGCCACCACCACAGACGTCCCGTGCCGGGGTCAATCCTCATGAGCAGACCGGGGTCAATTCTCGATAGCGTCGAAGCGCGCGACGTGCCGATCCGTACCATCAGCACCGATTTTCGCGCGCGCTCCAGCGTCACGGCAGACTAACACCCATGGCGGAGC
>CAZQPP010000112.1:0-18112 GCA_964594295.1 uncultured Myxococcales bacterium
GGTGCTTGGCCACGAGCTCGGTCTGCACGTCGAGCAGGCCCACGGCTAATGCCCGCAGCGCGTCGGGGTGGTTTACGTGGTGCACGCTGCCGCGCGCGGCGAAGGCCATCTGCTCGGTCGAGGTGCGCACTCCCTTCAAGACGTCGGGGTCGTCGCCGGTCTCGAGGTTCAGGGTGTGCAGGCGCAGCCCGGCCGCTCCCGCGTCCTCGACGGTCTTCACCAGCGCGGTCACGTGCTCGCCGTCGAGCTGGGCCTGGCAGGCGAGGCTCGGCTCCGTGCCCTCCTCGATGCAGGTGGCGTCGCCGGGGTCGCAGCAGTCGGCCGCGAGGGCGAGGGGCTCGTGGGGGCCCGCCGTCATCATCACGACGACGTACCAGGTGAGCATGCGCACGCCCGCGGGCAGCTCCGCCATGTCGGACTCGATGAGCGCGCGCGCCGTGTTCAGGCCCTTGGAGTAGTCGCGGCACTGGTCCTCCCCGAGGCAGGGCTGCGGGACGCTGAGCCGCGTGATGCCGTTTAGGAGCTCGCCGGGGTTGCGTGTGAAGCTCCCGTCCGTCGGGGCGAGCTTCTCGGCGCGCCCGGCGAAGCCGACCACGGCGAGCTCGAGGGCGTCCGAGGACAGCGCGGACTGCACGAGATCGCCGAGCATCGACAGGCGCAGCCCGCCCGGGTCGAAGTCGCCGAAGAGCGGGCCCGAGGCCTGATCGACGAGGAGCACCACGCGGACCGGGAAGCGGGCGCGATCGGCGTCCTCGGTGCACACCCTCCCCTGCAGGGCGACTCGGTCGGCCAGCACCGGCGCAGTCGCCACGCTGTAGAGGTCGGTGCGGCTGCAGCCGAGGGCGCAGAGGCAGAGCAGGGCGGGAAGCAGGAGCCGGCTCACAGCGAGCCTCCTTGCGGGCCGCAGAGGCCGTGGTCGGTCCCCGGATCGCTGCTCTCCGCGTCGGAGGTCCCCGCGTCCGGCTCGCCGGCGCCCGGGTCTTCGGTGGCGGCCGGAGTGTCGGCGGGCTCGCCGCTGTCGGAGGCGTCGCCAGGGGTGCCGGCGGCCTGGTCGCCGGCCGGACCGGCGTCGAGGCTCGGGCCGCCCGCCTCGCACGCGCCGGCGATGGCGTCGGAGGGCGGAGAGATGGTGCAGCTCGCGGCCAGGCAGGACTGCCCTCGAGGGCACTCGAGCCCCAGGCAGCTCGAGTCCAGCCAGATCTCCGCCTCTCCCCGAGCTCCTTCAAGGCGCACCTCGGCCTCGAGCACCACGAGACCGAGGCGCAGGCCTTCGACCGAGATCCAGCGGACCTCCTTGGAGGTTGGGAGGGTCACCTCCACCGGGAGATCTCGCACGATCTCCTCTGGGCAGCGGAGCAGCTCGAAGACCCCGACCGTGCGCTCCTCGCCGGCCTGGTCGCGGATTCCGACGCGCAGCCCGTCCACCTCGCGCGGGACCTCGACCCCGCCGCAGATCCTCACGCGGACAGTCTGGGTCTCGGTGCAAGCGCACAGGAGCGGGAGCAGGAGGTAGGGGAGGAGGCGGGTCATCGGTGGGGAGCATACCCAAGATCCGCGTGCATCCCTAAACTGCGCGGCAGGCCTCGCAGATGCGCTCGACGTCGAGCAGGGCGGCTGTCTCCAGAGCCGGGTTGTAGGGGATCGGCACGTCTCTGGCTGCGACCCGGCGGGGTGCAGAGCGCAGCGCTCCCCAACAGAGCTCCGAGACGCGTGCGACGATCTCCGCCCCGAAGCCGTGGAAGAGCGCTCCTTCCTCGACGGTGACGAGGCGGCCGGTCTTCTCCACCGAGCTGAGGATAGTGCGCAGGTCCAGGGGGACCAGAGTGCGCACGTCGACCACCTCGACGTCGACGCCCTCGGCCGCGACCGCGTCAGCCGCGAGCAGCGCCTTGCCGAGGGCCGCGCCGGCTGAGACCAGGGTGAGATCCGATCCTTCGCGCTTCACCTCGGCGACGCCGAGGGGCACGAGGGCGCCGGGGCCGCCGACCGGGCCGGTGGAGGCGTAGAGGAGCTTGTTCTCGAAGAAGAGGACCGGGTTGTTCGAGCGGATCGCCGCCTTGAGCATCCCCTTCGCGTCGAAGGGCGTGGCCGGGGCGCAGACGACGAGGCCGGGGACTCCGGTGAGCCAGGCCTCGAGGCTCTGGGAGTGTTGGGCCGCCATGCCGAGGCCGCCCCCGCCCGGGGTCCTCACCACGAGGGGGAGCTTGTACTGGCCGCCCGACATGTAGCGGAGCTTGGCCGCCTGGTTCACGAGCGGGTCCATGGCGGTGGTCAGGAAGTCCGAGAAGAGGATCTCGGCCACGGGGCGGGCGCCGGTCATGGCCGCGCCCACCGCGGAGCCCACGATGGCGTACTCGCTGATGGGGGTGTCGACGATGCGATCGGGGCCGAAGCGCTCGACGAGGCCGGCGGTGACGGCGAAGTAGCCGCCGGTGGAGACGTCTTCGCCGAGCAGGTACGTGCTGTCGTCTCGCTCGAGCTCTTCGGAGAGGGCCTCGAAGACGGCCTGGGAGTACGTAGCCTTGTGATCGTTGTCAGCGACCGGGGGCGGCTCGAGGAGCTCGGGCGGATCGGGAGCGTAGACGTCGGTCCACAGAGCCTCGGGCGGTGGGTCGCTGGCGGCGCCGGCGCGCGCGAAGGCCTCGGTGACGCGTGCCCTCGCTTCCCCCGCGAGGCGGCCGGCCTCGTCCTCGCTGACGACACCCTCTTCCACCAGGCGTGCCCGCCACGAGGCGATTGGGCAGCGATCTCTCCAGGCGGCTATCTCCTCGGCGCTGCGGTAGTCGGCGTCCTCGCCCTCCATGTGCCCGCACCAGCGGTAGGTGAGGCACTCGATCAGGGTCGGGCCCTCGCCCCTTCGCGCTCGCTCGGCGGCGGCGCGGGTGGCTTCGTAGACGGCCCAGACGTCGTTGCCGTCGACGGTGAGGCCGGGCATGCCGTAGGCGGCGGCGCGGTCGGCGAGGCGGGTGACCCTGGTGTGGCGGTCGAGGGGCGTGAACTCGCCGTAGCCGTTGTTCTCGACGACGAAGAGCGCCGGGAGCGAGAAGACCGCCGCGAAGTTCATGGCTTCGTGGAACATGCCCTGGTTGGTGGCGCCGTCGCCGAGGAACGCCGCCGCGACGGCGCCGGTTCCCAGAAGGCGTGCCGAGCGCGCGGCTCCGGTGGCGATGAGAGGGCTGGCCCCGACGATGCCGTTGGCGCCGATGGCGCCGACCGAGGCGTCGGTGACGTGCATCGAGCCACCCTTGCCGCCGCAGAGCCCGTCGTGCTTCGCGAGGAGCTCGGCCGCCATGCCGTAGAGGTCTGCCCCCTTCGCGAGCATGTGCCCGTGTCCGCGGTGGGTCGTGGCCATGTGGTCGGCCGATCGCAGGGCGAAGCACGCGCCGACCGCGGTGGCCTCCTGGCCGAGGGAGAGGTGGATCGCCTCGGTGGGGAGCTCGCCGCGAGCGTAGGCGCCGGCGAGGTGCTCCTCGAAGGCGCGCACGAGGAGCATGCGCGCGAGCATCTCCCGCTTGAGCTCATCGGCCTCGGTGGGCAGGCCCTGGTCTCGGAGGGCGGTGTCCTTCCCGGCGCCCTCGAGGAGGGGGATGGTGGGGAGGTGCCGCTGTGAGAGGCTCCGGTCTGCACGCGTCCCTCTTGGGCGGGCGGCCCGCCGGAGGCCGGAGAGGCGTTTGGCGGCCTTGAGCCACAGCGGGGAGCGGCGCGGCTTGTCATCGGGGACAAGCTCCTCGAGGCCGAGCTCCTCGAGGACCGACGCGTAGAGCGGGTATGCCGGCTCGACGGCCGGGAGCAGGGCGAGGGCCTTGGCCACCGAGCCCCGCGAGACCACGCGGCGAGCGGCGAGGGCCATGGGCACGTTGAGGTGGCCGAGCCAGAACTCGTGGGCGGTGTCGGCCGACTGGATCATCTCGAGGTCGGGCGAGAGATCGCTCTCGCCGAAGGCCCAGGTGATCGGGAGGCTTCGCAGGTCTATGGTGACCTGGCCCTCGGGCTCGGTGTAGCGGAAGCGCAGGACGAAGCTCCCCTTGACGAGGGCGTCGGCCACGTCCGCGCGCTGCATCAGGCGCTCGAAGAAGGCGCCGAGCACCTCGTAGAGCTGGTCGGTGTCGCGGAAGACAGGCACGGCGCTACAGCCCCACGCTGATGCCGCCCTGGGCGAAGAGGAGCTGCGGGTCCTCCCAGGCTCGCGACATGTCGACCATGGTGGGCGAGGAGCAGGTCGAGCAGCGCTCGGCGTCCACGCGCAGCTGCTTGAAGCGCGGGAGCTCCATGATCTGCTTGAGGGGCATGTCGCCGACCTTCGCGATGGGCCGGTCGAGGTTCAGGCAGTCCTCGAAGTAGCCGCGCCCGTCGATGCACATGGCGAGCTTCGGGAAGTGGCAGCGGTAGCCCTGTCGCCCGTCGGCGAAGTACTGGAAGTAGCTCTCGGAGTTCACGATGGGGGCGCCGGCGCGCTTGCGCGCGGCGAGGTCGGCGCAGACCTCCTGCAGCTCGCCTATGGGGAGCCCCATGTCGGTCTCGGTGAAGGGCTTGCCTTCTCCGGCGTTGCGGAACTCGGTGATGACGTCGAAGGAGACGTGCACGTCGAGCCTCTGCGCGAGGTCTACGAGGCCGTCTATCTCGTCCTGCACGCCCTTCTGGACGCACACGTTGAGGTGGATCGGCAGGGTGGGCCAGCGCGTCTTGACCAGGTCGACGCCTCCCATGACGCGATTGAAGAGGCCGGGCCGGCCGCGGATCTCGTCGTGGCGATCGGCGCTGGCCGAGTCGAGGCTCATCATCAGGATGTCGATCCAGGGCAGGACCTCCTCGCCGCGCTCCTCCAAGTACCAACCGGTGGTGAACTGCAGGATCGCCATGCCGAGATCGCCCTTCACGAACCTGACGAACTCGCCGAGGTCCTTGCGCAGGAAGGGCTCGCCCCCCGAGATCGCGGTCGCGATGAAGCCCTCTTCTTTGGCCTCGGCGTAGAGCTGCTTCAGGTCATCGACGGGCACGTCCTCCCAGTCATTGTGGCGCCAGAGGCAGCTCGCGCACTTGCAGGGGCAGTGGTGCGTGTAGAAGAGCGCTATGACGAAGGGCCGCCCGTCGCCGCTGAAGCGTGCCTCCATCGCACGGGTCGCGAGCTTGCCCAGGGTCTCCATCATGCTCGGTGTCAGTTCGTGCATCACCGGTCCTCCGTTTGGCGGGGTGGGCGTTTCGTAGCCGAGACGCCACTACCGTGAGGCGTTTCCCGAGGGAGACGCCCTGCTTCTTTGCCGTTGAGCGCTTCCAAGACGAGGTCGAGCATGCGCTGCAGGTGCTGCTTGCGCTCCGAGAGCCTCTGCTCCGCGAGGGGGTCTGCCCCGAGCAGCCCCTCCACGACCGGGCTGAAGGTGAACCAGCTCACCACCATGCCGTAGAAGCTCACGAGGATCTGTGCTGCCGCCAGCTCCCCCTGCCGCGTAGCAGGGTAGGCCTGGCGTACCAGCTCCTCCCCGAGACGAAAGAGCGGCGCCATGTGCTCGGTGATGTGCTCGACGTGGTGACCGCTGGCCACCTCCCGCTGAACCATCCGGCTGAACGCTCGGTTTCCGTTCAGGAAATCAACATAAGCCTCGAGCAGCCTGCCGAGCCGTTCCCGCAGCTCCCCTTCACCCTCCAAGGCCCCACGCAGGGCCTGGTTCAGGCGCTCGTAGTAGCGGTCGAGCACGCTGTTGAAGAGGCTCTGCTTGCTGGCGAAGTGGTAGTGGATCAGGGCCTTGTTGATGCCGGCCGCCTCCCCGATCTGCCGCGTGGAGGCTGCGTCGAAGCCCAGCTCCCCGAAGAGGGCGTCCGCCGCGTCCAAGATGGCGTCCCGCGCGCTCATTCCTGCAATGACCTCGTCTCTTGTGCGCGATTTGAGCGGGCGCCCAGGCAGTTTGACCGGTCGCCCAATCAAGAACTTTCTAGAGGAACCTGATGGCGGTGTCAAGGGTCGAGTCTCACGCTGGCGCACCAGCAACGCGCAACCGGGCATGCGCATAACCGGATAACCGCATAACCGGATAACCGGATAACCGGATAACCGCATAACCGCATATGCGGGTACGCGGGTGTTGGTCGCGGGGCAGAGGCGCGGGCGGTGCGCCTCAGGCGAGCCGGAGGCGCTTCACCTCGGCCGCGATGGCGCGGACGTGGTCGGGGGAGGAGCCGCAGCAGCCGCCAATGATTGAGGCGCCGGCCTCGACGAGGGCGGCCACGTGGGCGGCCATGGTCTCGGGGGACTCGGGGTAGCAGACCTCTCCGGCGCGCAGCTCGGGCAGGCCTGCGTTGGGGCGGGCGAGGAGGGGCAGGGCGGTGCCCTCGCGAAGGGCGCGCACGAAGTCGAGCATCACGTCGGGGCCCGTGCCGCAGTTGGTGCCCACGGCCGCGACTCCGGCGGCGGTCAGATCGCGGGCGCAGTCGGAGGCTGCGTTGCCCATGATCGTGAAGGGACCGTTCGGGGTCGGGTCGTAGGTCATGCTGGCGATGACGGGCAGCCCCGTCGCGACCGCTGCCTCGACAGCAAGCAGGGCCTCGGCGAGGTCCGTCATGGTCTCCACGCAGAGCACGTCGGCGCCACCCTCGGCCAGGGCTCGGGCCTGGAGGGCGAAGCCTTCGGCCGCCTCGTCGGGTGAGAGGGGGCCGAGGGGCTCGAGCAGCTTGCCTGCCGGGCCCATCGAGCCGAGGACCAGGGCCTCCTCGCCGGCGCCGCGCCGCGCGGCGGCCACCCCGGCGCGGTTGAGCTCCTCGCACCGGGCGGCGAGGCCGTTCTCCTCGAGGCGGGCCGGGCTGCCCCCGAAGGTGTTGGTGAGCACGAGCTCGGCGCCGGCGTCGCGGTGGGCGCGGGTGACGGCTTCCACCCTGTCGGGGTGGTCGACGTTCCATAGCTCGGGGGCGGCGCCGGGGGGGAGGCCGGCGGCCTGCAGCAAGGTCCCCATCGCGCCGTCCCCCGCGAGGAGCTTGCGCTCGGCCAGCCAGGCCGAGAGGGCGCGGCTCATCCTGCCCACTCGCGCAAGACGACGGCCGCGCGTGCGGCGTCGTAGCCGTAGGCGTCGGCGCCGATCTCGTCTGCGAAGGCCGCGGACACCGGCGCGCCGCCCACGATGGTCTTCACCTCTCCGAGGCCAGCCTCGTCGAGGCCCTTCACCACCTGCGCCATGGCGGGCATCGTGGTCGTCAGCAGGGCGCTCATGCCGACCGCGAGGGCGTCGTGCTCACGTGCCGCCTCGACGAAGGCGGCCGGGGCGACGCCGTGCCCGAGGTCTATCACCTCGAAGCCCGCACCCCGCAAGAGGATGCCGACGAGGTTCTTCCCGATGTCGTGGAGGTCGCCCTCGACCGTCCCGATAACGACGGTCCCTCGGTGAGCGCTGGCGTCGCCTTCGAGCAACGGGCCGAGCACGTCGAGGCCGGCGTACATGGCGCGGGCGGCGAGGAGAACGGCGGGCAGGAAGATCTGGCGGTCGCGGAAGCGGTCGGAGATCACGTCCATGCCGGCGAGCAGGCCGCCGGAGAGGATCTCGGGGGCAGGGATGCCGTCTTCGAGGGCCTGCCGGCACAGGTCGGGCACCTCCTTGTGCTTGCCGGCAATCAGGGTCTGCTTGAGGTCGTCCAAGATCGGCAACGCTTCCTCCTTTTGGTTTCTCGACACGCTATCCGGCGGTGACCCGGTACCGGGCCTGGCGGCGATCGCAGCCTTTGGCTTCACACTCCCGGCAGAAACGAGGGTCCACCCGCAGCGCCGCCACCGGCGCGCGGACCACTATGCCGCTGACCGACTTGAGGGGGTGCATCAGGAAGCCCGGGAGGAGCTCCACCCCGAAGGTCGCCGGCTCGAGCAGCTCGAAGAGTGCGGTCTGGCTCTCCATCGCCCAGCCGCAGTAGCCGGGGCTGTAGCGCTCGGACATCCGGCCGCCGCCGCACTCCTGCTCCACGAGGTCGGCGACCGCCTCGGCGGCAGCGGAGCCGGCCGCGTCGAGGAGCACACCCTCCAGAAAGCGCTGGGCGGCGAAGTGCTGGCGCACCTGCTCCTCGAGCACCGGCCCGACGGTCGCGACGAAGGCCCAGACCTCTCCGCGCCGCGCGATCTCGGCGACGGGAGTGGGGAAAGGAAAGAGGCTCTCCACCTCGTCGGGCGTGGCCTTGGTCCACCGTCCCCGGGGCGTGACGAGGTCTCGGGTCTCGGCGATGGCCTCGGCCACCACGTCCGCGCACCCGCCCTGTGGGCCGGCCCCCGCCAGCCAGGCGACCTCGGCCGGCCTGATCCGCAGATCCGCCTGGGACCAGGTGAGCTCGTCGTAGCGGCGCTTCTCAGACATCGTGCGCCGGCAGCTCGTCCATGCCGACCGCCCTGGCGGCCGACTCCATGATCCTCTTCAGCTCGCCCGAGCGCGCCTCGTCGAGGTGGCGGGGCTCCACATCGAGGAGCTCGCTCACCCGCGCCCTGGCTCGCTCTTCGAGGGAGCGCGCGCCCTCCTCGACGTGGCGGGCGCGGTTAGCCCGGTCTATGACCTCGCGCGGTAGGCGGACCTCCTCGTCTATCCAGCGCTGGGTGTGGTCCGCGATGATGAGGTGTCCTTCAGCGAGCAGCTCTTCGAAGTGAGGCCGCGACGGGAGCTCGCCCTCACGCAGCTCGATCCCCCGCACGAGGCGCTTGGCGGAGGCGCAGATCTCGTTGTCCATCACGAGCTTCTCGAGGGATTGGCAGCTCTCGAAGTCGAGCATGCCCGGGCCCGAGCAGGAGTTGATGCCGGCCAGCGCGGCGAGCAGGGCGCCCGAGGCGCTCTCCATGCCCGCCTGGGCGTCGAGGCGCTTGGAGTCCGAGAGCGAGATGTAGGCCTGGGTGGGGAGGCCGAGGCGCTTGCCTATCTGGGCCGACGCGCAGTCGATCATCTGGGTCTCGATTGCACCCATGGGCGTCGTCTCGTAGCGGTAGTCGAAGACGGCCGGAGAGCCTCCCCACAGGCAGGGCGTCCCGGGGCGCGCGCACTGGCTGATGACCAGCCCGCTGAGGGTCTCGGCCGTGTGCTGCACGAGGGAGCCGACCAGCGTGCCCGGCGCCACGAAGCCGGTCAGGGGCATGGAGATGTACTCGACCGGGATGCTCAGCTCGGCGCAGTCGACCACGTTCTTGGAGGTCACGTCGGACCACTTCAGGGGCGCGGTTGGGCAGCAGGAGAAGAGCGCCAGCGGCTTCTGCGCGAGAGACGCAGCGTCCCCGCGCACGGCGAGCAGGAGCTCCTTGAAGACCTCCATCGCCTCGATGGTGAAGGCCCCCGTCACGACCGGCTTCGGGCCGTAGAGCAGCGAGAGGTAGAGCCGGTAGCTGTCCGAGATGAGCTCGTGCACGTCCGAGGGGATGAAGGCGGTGGACTGGTAGTCGATGGCCTCGAGCTGGTCGGCGATGCGCGCGTAGGCGACGTAGTCGGCGGTCAGCGGCGGCCGGATCTCTAAGGTCTCGCCGTCGAGCACGTTGATGGCGGCCGAGCCGGGCACGAAGTGCACCCGGTCCCCACCGAGATCGGCGCACTCGACGCCGTCGCGGTCGAAGAGCTTGAAGGAGCTCGGCGCGCTCTCAACGGCCCGGTCGCACATCTCGCCGCCGAGCAGGATTCGACCATTCGCCGCCCTCTCCGCGCCGTTCGCGAGCAGTAGCTCTGCGACCTCGTCGTGGGCGACCTCCAAGCCGAGGTTCCCGAGCAGGTCGCGGGCCTCGTCGAGGATCTTGTCCGCGAGCGCGTCGCTCAGCAGGCGCATCGTGGGTCGAATGCCGTCTGTGCTCATAACCACCAAGCCTCTCGGTCGGGTAGCTTCCCATGCACGCAGCGCGCGCCTTGCGTCAAGTCCGGAGGCCCCACGATCCCCGAAGATCACCCCTTCTTCCTGTCGCACGGCGACCTGGATCGCGAGAACGACGCCGAGATCGCCCTCTACGAGATCCACGGGGGCTCGCGCGGCTACGCCTTATACGCAGCCCGCCTCCCTGGTTAGCTCACCCGGGCTCTCCCTCTACTGCTGCTTCTCCTCGCTCGCCCGCGAGTGCTCGGAGCGGATCGCCGCCTCCTTGGTCTCGTCCTTGGCGACGAGCTCGGGGTGGCGCGCCTGCTCCTTCGCCGCTTCGGCGGCAGGGCGCTCCGCGGCCGACACGTCGGCGAGTGGGAACATCATCGGGCTGTGCTGGCGCAGGCTGAAGTCCGCGACGAGGGTCGCGAGCGAGAAGAGCACGACGGCAGCCGCGGCCCGGAGCACCCAGCGCATCGAGGTGGTCATGGCGGGGGGCTCGACGCCAAGCAGGGTGTCCGAGGTCGTGTGCCGGGCGGGCATCACGTGGGCGATGGCGGCCCGCGCGGACGGGCTCGGGGAAGTGGCCCTCAGGATCGAGGCCAGGTCTTGTGCCACTGACGAGGCGGAAGAGGGGCGGCGCAGGGTGTCGGGCTGGAGCAGGTGCGTGAGGACCGAGACGGTCTCCGGGTGGAGCTCGCCGCGCACGCCTTTGGTGGGAATCTCCGGCTCCGGCATCGAGTCGGAGGCCTCCTCGGGGAAGGGCGGTGGCGTGCCGAAGATGCCGTGGTGGAGGATGGCGCCCACGGCGTAGAGGTCGGTCCACGGGCCGACGGGGCCGCCGTGGACCTGCTCGGGGGCGCTGTAGGGGCTCGTGCGGGGGATGAGGGTGAGGCCCCTGGTCTCCCTGGGCACCAGGGTGCCGTGCACGATTCGCGCGATGTTGAAGTCTGAGACCTTCACGATGTCGCCGACGCCCTTGACCTCGCACATGAAGGCCTTCTCCGGGCGGAGGTCGCCGTGGACGGTGCGCTCTCGGTGAGCGTCGATGAGGGAGCGGCAGATGCTGCGCGTGATGCGGACCGCGTCCACCTCGTCGAGCGCTCCGACGCGGTCGAGGCGCTGCTGCAGGGTCTCGAAGGGCGCGAACTCACTGATGACGTAGGGTACCCCCTCCTCCGAGACGCCGAAGTCGAAGACTCGCAGGATGTTCGGGTGCTCGAGGTGGCTGGCTGCCTGGGCCTGCTTGAAGAAGCTCTGGATGTCGGCGTCCGAGTAGGGCCGCGGGGAGGAGAGCATCCTAACGACGACGGGACGCCTCAAGGCGGTCTGGCGTGCTTCGTAGACCCGGCCGTGGGGGCCGTCGCCCACGAGGCGCTCGATCTCGTAGCGGCTCGCGAGGACGGTTCCGATCGCGGCGCTGGGATCCCGCTCGGTGCCCGTGGGCTTGCGAATGGTCTCGATGCCGTCGGATGGGCACACCTTCTGCTCGGTGTCCGTCATGCAGGCTGGGCAAACGCGAGAGAACATCGAGTGTTTTGTTCGGCCGTGAGGGGCGTAGGCGCTTCTCCTACGTACGGGACATCGGCAGCCGAGGCCGAGACTTGAGGCTCGGGCCTTTATTTGCTGACGATCCTGCCTATTCTACCGGCCGTCGCCGCTCCTTGAACCAGGACCGGTAAGACGCCATCCGGGCACGCTGAGCGGAAGGCGCGTGGTCGCGGCAGGTCTTGATCTCCTCGCTCCCCTCCGGGGCAGACCACCGGATCTCCGGGCAATCATTGGGGTTGTAGGCCATCTCAAAGGCCTCGGCCCGGTCGAGCACGTCCTCCAGGCTCAGCTCCCAGCTCGAGCCGTCGCTGCGTGTGTACGAGAAGCGGCGGCGCCCGGCCTCGGCGGCGAGCTGCTCCTCGAGGGCGGCCTTCGCCGCCGCCGGCGAGGTGCCGTCGTCGAGCAGGAAGCGCTGCGGGTGCCGCTCGACGCGGGCGGGGAAGCCCTTGACCGCGTCGAGGGCGATCAGCAGGCGCATGTCACGCGCCGGCGTCGAGTAGTCCTCCCAGGGGCCGGTGGTGACGAAGATCTCGGCTCCGCGCGGCATGTCGACGGTCTTGCGCGGGTGCTCCCGCTTGTAGGCCTCGCAGTTGTCCACAGACGCGACCCGGCGCAGGACCTGCTGCTCGAGGGCCTCGACGGTGGCGACGAGCGCCCTGGCCGGCGGCAGCGCGTGCGGCGTGATCAGGGCGTCCATGGCCTCGTAGAACTCGTCCGGGGTCATCTTGCCCTGGTCGAAGGAGAGATCGCCGTAGTCCGGGCTCTGCAGGATCTTCTGGTTGCCCAGGGCTCCCAGGCCCTCCCTCGTGCGCACGATCGGGCGGAAACGTTTGAAGCCGGCGCCCTTGACCGAGCCCGGCTTCGGGAAGAGGAACGATCCTCTCCAGAAGATGCGGCGCCCGACCGTGCCGTCCGGCTGAGCGTCGGCGGCCATGAGGATGCCGGCTTCCTCCTTGCCCCGCGAGATCCAGCTCGAGACCACCATGATGTGCCCGTAGGGGTCGGCGAAGATCGTGCCCGGACGGAGGGCCCTGCGGTGGAGCAGGACCGGGTAGAAGTCGCTCTGCTCGTCTGTCAGGTCGGTCCGCGGCGAGGAGGACTGGACCGCGTTGGCGACCTTCTTGCGCGCGAAACGCTCGAAGGCCTTGACCGCACCGGGGCGCGTCGAGCGCTGCTCGTTGGTCAGGATCTCACCACAGCGCGGGGCGCGCGAGGCCGTGCCGCGGTTGCAGTCGCGGTAGGCGAAGGGGAGGCCCAGCTTCCAGGCGAAGTAGGCGCGCAGGAAGTAGGGGAAGTCGGCGCAGTCCGGCTTGAGCTGCAGGCCCTCGCGGCCGGGCTGGTCCTCGGCGAGGCCGTGGTGGCCGTGGAGCAGGTTCCGCTCGCGGTCTCGCAGAGCCTGGTGCAGGGGGCGCCAGCTCAGGTCGGCGTCGGGAGGGCCGGCGAAGAGGTGCTCGACCCAGAGGCTGTAGAGGTTCTCGGTGTCCCGCTCCCACTTGATGCGGTCCTCCCAGACGCGGTCGACGCCCTTGCGGAGCTTGCCGTCAGGCCTCGGAGCGCGGCGGAGCACCCGGACGACCTCGCAGGCGAGCTGGCTGGAGCCGCTCATCAGCCGCACCTGGTAGGCGCCCGGAGCGGGGCGTTGCACCGTGGCCACGAAGCCCCAGGGCGGGCCGCCGAAGGTGCGGTGCTTGGGGTTGAGGGTGGGGCCCTTCGCGCTCGCGAGCTCGACGCGCGGCGAGGCGACGGCCTCCTCCGAGACAACCATGACGCGCAGTGGAGCGCCTTTGTGGGGCACGCGCGGGGAGACGAAGACCGCCACGTCGAGGGAGTCCTCGCAGCGGGGTGGGGACTCGGGCTGCGCGGCCGGGAGGGCGCCGCCGAGGCCGAGGAGGGTTGACAGGAGCAGGGCGGGGCTCATGGTCCCACGTTATTGCGAGCAGTCCGGGTCGTCGAGATCCCGGAAGTGGATGATCATGCCGAAGGTGTGGTCGTGGGCCGGGTAGGGGTGCGGGTTGCTGTGGTTGCCGACGATCAGGCCCTCGTCGCAGGCGCCTGGCCGCCAGTCCGCGCCCCTGAGGGTGGACCACGAGCTGCCGAGCCACGGGCTGGACTCGAAGTTGGAGATGGAGCGGTCGACCAGCGCGCTGCTCTCGAACCCGGCCGACGCCCCTGGACGGACCTCGGTGACCGCCGCCCTGCGCGGGCTCGGTAGCACGATGGGGCCGACCATGAGCGCGCGGGTGCCCGCGGGGTGCCAGGCGACCGCGCTCGGCTTGGCGGAGCTGCCGAGGTCGGGGAGGTCGTGCTTCTCCCAGCTCCCGTCGAAGACGTACATGACGCCCGTGCCGCGGCAGGGGAACACCCCGAAGTCGCCCCCCGGCCTCCAGCCCGCGCCGCCGAGGTTGCTGCCGCTGAAGCCGTTGTCCACCATCATCTTCGTCGAGGGCAGATAGGTCCTGCACTTGCTGCCGCTCATGCCGTGGGGCAGCACCAGCACCCGCTCGCTGCCGTAAAGCGCTTCCACGCGGGCCCAGGTCAGGTCGGTGAGGCCGTTGGTCAGACCGGTGGCCCGCGGGCCGTCGAGGGAGCCGCCTTCCTCCCAGATGTAGATGGCGCTGTCCCTGTTGTTGTCCGTGCGGGTGCCGATCGCCCAGCGAGATCCGTCGAGCTCGCGCTCGATGGCGACGCCGGGTCCGGCCGCGACTCCGGGTCCGGCTGAGAAGGGGAAGGCCTCGTCCACGTCGACGCTGAGGTCGGCGTTCACCGAGGCCCGCAAGACGCGGCCCGCGCCGTCGGCGCCCTCGCCGACGATCAGGAAGAAGTCTCCGCTCGGGTCCACGTCCAGATCGTTGACCTCGCCGTCGAGGTCCAAGACCAGGGCGATGGAGCGATCGGCTGCCTCGTAGCGCAGCACCTGCCCCTCGGTGGCGAGGAGCAACGCGAAGGAGCCGCTCGGGTGCCACCGGACGCGCACGAAGTCGCCGAGGACGAGGATGTTGGGCACCTTCTCGTAGACGAGGGGGTGGGTGCTCTCGCAGTTGTTGTCGGCCCGCGGCGCGTGGGTGCAGCCGTGGACAGGGTCGCAGCCGTCCACGGTGCAGTTGTCGCCGTCGTTGCAGGCGGCCGCGCTCGGCGTGCCCTCGCAGGTGCCGGACGCGCAGGTGTCGCCGTCGGTGCACTGGTTCCCGTCGTCGCAGGGGCCGGTGGTCGCCTCGTTGCTGCAGCCGCGGGTGGGGTGGCAGGAGTCGAGGGTGCAGGGGTTGCCGTCACCGCAGACCGCGGCCGTGACGTCCACGCCCGTGCAGTCGCCGTCGGAGCAGGTGTCGTCCTCCGTGCACACGCTCCCGTCGTCGCAGGGGCCGTCCGTGGGCTCGTAGAGGCAGCCGGTGTCCGGGCTGCAGGTGTCCGCCGTGCACGGGTTCGAGTCGTCGCAGTCCGCCGCCGAGGTGTCGGTGCCTTCGCAGACGCCGTCGGAGCAGCGGTCGTCGCTCGTGCAGAGGTTGCCGTCGTTGCATTCGACCGTGTTGAGGTCTTGCCTGCAGCCCTCCACCTCGTGGCAGGAGTCGGTCGTGCAGATGTTCTGGTCGTCACAGTCCGTGGCGGAGGTGTCGGTCCCGGCGCAGGAGCCGTCGGGCTGGCATACGTCGCTCGACGTGCAGGCGTTGTCGTCGTCGCAGGTGCCCTCGGCGGGAGAGTACACGCAGCCGCTGCCCGGGTTGCACGAGTCGGCGGTGCACACGTTGCTGTCGTCGCAGTCCGCCGCCGAGGTGTCGGTGCCGGCGCAGGAGCCGTCGGGCTGACAGACGTCGGCCGAGGTGCAAGCGTTGTCGTCGTCGCAGCTGCGCTCGACAGGGGAGTAGGAGCACCCGGTGCCCGGATCGCACGAGTCGGCGGTGCACGGGTTGCTGTCGTCGCAGTCTGTGGCGGAGGTGTCGGTGCCGACGCAGGTGGTGTCCGGTTGGCAACGATCGTCTGTCGTGCACGCGTTGTCGTCGTCGCAGGGGCCTTCGACGGGAGCGCTCACGCAGCCCTCGGCGCTGTCGCAGTAGTCGTCGGTGCAGGGGTCCTGGTCGTCGCAGCCGGGGTGCCCGGCGGGGCAGCGTTCCTCGCAGGCACCGTCGACGAGCCGGAAGCCCTCCTCGCAGCTGATCGCGAGACACCTCGGGACGCCCTCCTCGAGCGAGCAGCCGGCCGCGCCGTTGTCCACGCTGCCGTCGCAGCTGCTGTTGCAGCCGCCGCAGTGCTCGTCGTGCACGTAGAGGCCGTCCGTGAGGAAGCCCTCGTCAGCCTCCCCGTCACAGTCGTCGTCTTCGCCGTTGCAGATCTCGTCTACGGGCTCTGCGGCGCTGCACTCGCTCAGGCCCGACGGGGTGCACACCCGCTCGCCCCTGCAGGTGCCGCTGCCGCAGGGGGTGCTGGCCGCGTCGGCCACGGCCGCCTCGTCGCAGGCGCACCCGCCTTCCTCGGGCACGCACTGCTCGTAGGTGGCGCCCGCCCCATCGACCAGCTGTTGCTCGCAGGAGTAGCCCTCGGGGCAGGTGCCGCCCTCTCCGCATGCCACGCCGCAGAAGGAGCCCTCTCTCTCGGAGAAGGGGACGCAGCGTTCGCCGCCGCCTGCGCCGGCGACCTGGCACTCAGCGTCTTCCGCGCAGGGCCGACAGAGCAAAGCGAGCGGGTCCGGGCCGGGGTTGGCGTCTTCCTGCTGGCCCGGGTCGCTCTCGCCCGGATCGTCCTGGCCCGGGTCGTCCCGGCCCGGATCGTCCCGGCCCGGATCGTCCCGGCCCGGATCGTCCTGGCCCGGGTCGTCCCGGCCCGGATCGTCCCGGCCCGGATCGTCCTGGCCTGGATCGTCTTCGCCCGGATCCTCGGTGAGACCCGGGTCGAGATCCCCGGAGCCGGGATCCACGGGCTCGGTGTGGGTGCCCTTGTCGCGCCGCCCGGGATCTGCGGTGTCCGGCGGTCTCGAGGTGTCCTGGAAGACGAAAGACAGGCTGTCGGGGTTCACTGCCTCGGCGTCGCGGCCGGACTCGGCCTGCCTGACAGGATCCTCGGCCGCCGTGCACGCCGGTCCGGCGGCGATCAGGAGGAGAGCGAATAGGTGCGCCGCGTTGCGCATGAGCATCCCCCGCGAGGGTAGGCCGGCGCATCATAGTGCCTTTTCTGCACCGAGCACGAGCGTCGCGGAGAGCCCGCCCGGCCGGGACAAAGGCTGGGGTGTGTCCCGTGACGTCACGCTCGAGCGTTGCCGCGCACGTGAGGGACGTGGATCTCCGGTGCGGAGCACAAGTGTCCGTGATGCCGCCGTTTTGCAGGAAGTGGCGGGCGGCGGTCCTGCCTTCTGGCGCTTGCCGCCGGCCTGGCCCGGATCTTGCTCTTACCAGGGCCGCAACCGGCTGGTAGGTAGATGAAGACGGCTTTGCACGGCGTTCCGATCTGGGGCGCCATCCTGGTGACCACCCTCCTCGGGTGCCAGGCTGCGAGCGAAGGCGAGCAGCCCGAGGCCTCGGGAGACGGGCACGGAGCCTGGCCGTCTGATCTCCTCGGTGGCTCCCCCGGCGGGGAGGGCGGAAGCGCCCCCGACGCCGGGGGAGGAACGTCAGGCGCTCCCGGAGCCGACTCAGGGCTCCCGGGAGGCTCGGGCTCGGTGAGCCCGACGTCGCCGATACCCCTCCCGGAGGGCTTCGGGAAGCCCTGCGGGGGCGACGTCGACTGCGGTGAGGGCGCCTGCGTGCGCACGGGTGGAAGGCGCGTCTGCACGGTCACGTGCGCGGACGCGTGCCCCGGTGGTTGGCAGTGCACGCAGGCGTCTTGGCCGGGGCGAGGCTTCGTCTCGCTCTGCCTGCCCGATCCCCAGCAGGCGCTCTGCCGTCCCTGTCTCCGGGACGAGGACTGCGCGGGGCTCACCGGGGCGTGGACGGGCTCTCGCTGCGTCGACCACGGCGCCTCCGAAGGCAGCTTCTGCGGCATGGCCTGCGATGAGTCACGAGCGTGCCCGGAGGGCTTCACCTGTGCGGAGGTAGAGGAGGCCACCTCCCGCACAGCGGCCATCTGGCAATGCGTGCCCGAGAGCGGCGTGTGCGGCTGCTCGGCGGAGGCCGTCGTCGACGCCGCCCGGACGCGCTGCGCCGTGACGAACGTCTTCGGGAGCTGCCAGGGCACGAGGGTCTGCACCGAGGCCGGGCTCTCGGAGTGTGACGCCGTAGAGGCGCAGGCCGAGGTCTGCAACGGCGAAGACGACGACTGCGACGGGGCGATCGACGAGGGCGTGCTCGCTTCAACCGAGCTCTGCAACGGCAAAGACGACGACTGCGACGGCGCGACCGACGAGGACTTCTCAGACGAGGACGGGAACGGAGTGGCGGACTGCTTCGACGACCCGGACGGCGACGGCGTCGGGGTCGATCGTGATCTCTGCCCCGCGATCCCGGACCCGGGCCAGCGCGACACCGACGGCGACGGGCTCGGCGACATGTGCGACCCGGACGACGACGGCGACGGGGCCGCCGACACGCAGGACTGCGCGCCCCTCGACGCCGGCATGCGGCCCGGCCTGATCGACGTCTGCGACGGCCTCGACAACGACTGCGACGGGACGGCGGACAACGGCTTCAGCGACTGGGACGGCGACGGCCAGGCGGACTGCGGCGACCTCGACGGTGACGGGAGGGGCAACGTGGGAGACAACTGCCCCCTCGTGCAGAACCCCGATCACGCAGACCACGACGGGAACGGAATCGGCGACGACTGCGACCTAGACGACTCCGTAGAAGAGTTGCCC
>CAZQPP010000113.1:0-17998 GCA_964594295.1 uncultured Myxococcales bacterium
CCTCCGGGCCTGGTGTGCGCGGAGGGTGCCTGCGACGCGCCCCCCGGGTGGGTGCTGGTGCCGGCGGGGAGCTTCACCATGGGATCACCCTCCACCGAGCCCCACCGGAGCTCCCGCGAGGGCCCGCAACACACGGTGCGGATCACGCGCCCCTTCCTGCTCCGTGAGACCGAGCTGACCCAGGGAGAGTGGCTGGAGATCATGGGCAGCAACTACTCCTACAACGGGAGCTGCGGCCTCGATTGCCCCAAGGAGATGGTGAGCTGGCAGAACGCTCTCGAGTACCTGAACGCCCTCTCAGGCGCCGAGGGCCTCGACAGCTGCTACAGCGGCTTCAGCTGGCCCGAGGGCCCGGCCTGCACGGGCTACAGGCTGCCCACCGAGGCGGAGTGGGAGTACGCGGCCCGGGCCGGCGACACCGGGGCGGTCTACGGGCCCCTCGACCAGGTCGCCTGGTGGAACGGCAACTCGAGCGACGAGACCCACCCCGGAGGGACGAAGTCACCCAACGCGTGGGGCCTGTACGACATGATCGGCAACGCCTGGGAGGCGGTCTGGGACTTCTACGGTGAGGACTACTACGGCACCCGCCCGAACCCGGACACGGACCCCACCGGCCCGGCGACGGGCTCCGGGCGTGTGTACCGGGGCTGCGGCTACGGCAACTACGAGGACGCCTGCCGAGCCGCCTACCGCCTCCAGCTCGGCTACCACTACTACGACAGCGGCACCACCTTCCGACCGGCGCGCACCCTGACGCAGACAGACCCGATTCCTCCGCCCGGTCCGCCGGCGCCCGCCCTGGGCTCGATCACGCGGCCGACCTGGCCGGCCACCGGCACGCCGGTGGTGAACGGCACGGCGCAAGCGGGCCTCGCGGTCCAGGTCTTCGCAGCGAGCGACTGCAGCGGAGAGGTCGTGGGCAGCGGAAGCGCCGGTGAGGGCGGCACCTTCGCCCTCGAGGTGGACGTGCCCGCGGCCGCGGAGATCACCCTCACGGCCGTGACCCTCGACACCGCCGAGCGCCGCTCCGAGTGCTCCGACGTGCTCGTCGCCGACCTGCGCACCGCCCCGTTCCGGCTGAGCTTCCAGCCCGCCTCGTCGCCCCTCCCGCCGGGAGTGGACGCAGCGGACAACGGCCTCGGCTTCGACGAAGCGCGCGGTTACGGCTGGCTCGACACCGAGGGGCAGCCCCTCGACATGAGCGCGCAGATGGTGGCCAGACCCTTCACCGGCATGGCCCCTGCCGAGGAGACATTCGCCTACGTCGGAGCCAACGCCGAGAGCGCCCCCGACACCGGGACCTGGCGCTTGCTGGCGCCCAACGGCACCCACTACCTGAACCTCGTCCTGAGCGACCCCCGCTTCAACACGGGCCCGGCGTGCGTCACGGTGCAGGGGAGCGTGGTCGTCAGCGAGACAGCCGCCTTCTCGGGCGAGCGCTGGCTCGTGGCCGACCACGCCGTCGTCGTGGAGGACGGCACGCTCACCGTACAGATCGGGTGCACCACCGGCGACACCAAGCTCGCCTGGCTCGCGCTCTCTCACGAGCGCCTCGAGCTGCCCGTGCCCGTCCACGTCGACGAGTCGCGGTGGCCCGCGGCCTCGGGGCACCTGCTCGACCAGGGCCAGGCCTTCGACGGCACCATCGGCTGGGACGAGGACCGCTCGGCCCAGGTCTACGTCCGCAACACCTCCACCTGCTGGAGCAACGCCGTGCCTCCGAAGCACGCGAGCCACGTGGCCTCGCGCTACCTGACCGGAGGCGACCCACCCGCGAGCGTGGGCCCAGACGTGCTCATCCTCGACCTGGCCGCGGCGCGCCCGCTCCCGGCGGGCGAGAGCTACGCCGGCCCTGCCACGGTCTCGCTCTTCTTCTGGGACCCTCTCCACCGCGTGGCCAGCTCCTGCAAGCACTACCCACGCACCGGGACCGTGGCGGTCAACGGACGGCGCGTCGTGCGCGAGTTCTCCACGACCGGTTACTCCCCCTACACGATCCGGGACTTCCCCATCGTCGTCGGGGAGGACCAGCGGGTGCGCATCGACCTCGGCGGCGAGCTCAGCGACACCTCGGTCAACCGGGCCACGCCGCTGGCCGCCTGGACCGTGACTCCCCTGGTCGAGCTCCCGACGAAGCTCGTCTTCAACTTCGGCCCCGAGAACCACCACCACATCGCCGGCAGCTTCTTCGCCTCTCCGCACCGCGAGCTGGACGACCGCGACTACTACTGGAGCGGAGACATCAGCGGCCCCGGAGCCCGCACCCGAGCGCAGTGCCAGGACTCGTGGGGCGAGGCCTCGGTCATCATCTTCAACCCGAACGTGACCGCGCACTTCCACGTGCCGCTGGCCTCCTTCGGCCTCGAGAACGGCACCTACGAGGTCGAGGTCTGGACCGGCGACTGCGCGTTCGAGATGGGCCCCCACGTGGTCTCCTTCGAGGGCGTAGAGGCCCTGAGCCAGTCATCCGCCGCTGGTGAGATCCTCAAGACCACGGCCACCGTCGAGGTAGACGACGGCGTCCTCGACATGAGCGTCGGCCCCTCCACGGGCTACCCGGCGGTCAACCTCCTGAGCATCGAGCGTACGGGGAACTAGGCCCAGAACAAGCGATTAGCCATTAGCCGTTAGCCATTAGCTCAGGCATTCCCGTTGCTTCGGCGAAGTGGGCACTTCGCCTGAAACGCGAAGGCGCGAGCGGAGACGCAGCCGCAAGTGCGCAGGGTTTCAGGCTAACCGCTAACAGCTAACAGCCAACAGCTAGATCAAAGACTAGGGCGTTGGTGCATGGCTCTCGTTGACGCCAGCCAGACATCGGGCCGAATGCTCCTCCGAAGGGCCGCCCGAGGAGATCCACCCATGGCCGCCCGCACCGAGAGCAAGGTCACGCCGAAGTACAAGACGAAGTAGCGGGTGAGAACGTGTGGGCGGCGGGCGAATCCGGTCTCCTGCCGAGCCGCGCAACAACGCCACGAGCCAGGCGTTTGGGCGGGGCTGCGTGGGCGAAAACCAGCACGCGCCCGGTCGCAGGTCCCCTTCCTTCAGAAGGCCGTCCTTGCCGGGCGCAGGCCCAGGTCGATGCCGCGTTCACCGGGTGCGACATCGCCCCGGAAGGCCGACCGGCAGTACAGCGCCTGGAAGTACCAGGAGCCGCCGCGAATGGCGCGCATCGTGCCCGATGACGCACCGAGGGGGTCGACGTCGGTGGCGCCGCCAAGGGCATCCACCCTGTCCTGGTAGTGCCCGGAGTCATACCACTCCCACGCCCACTCCCACACGTTCCCCGACATATCTCGCAGCCCCAGATCGTTCGCGCTCTTCCTCCCCACCGGCTGGGGCCCACACTTCGACGCTCCGCTGAACCACTCGTCGCAGTCGAAGGCGCCAGCATAGCCGGCCGAGCTGTTGCCGCCGTACCAGCCTATCGAGTCGACCTTCGGGTCCAGGGGAGACCTCCCGGTGTTCGTGATCGGACCGTTGTAGAGCGCCGTCGTTGTGCCCGCCCGAGCCGCGTGCTCCCACTCGGCCTCTGTCGGCAACCGGTACCCCTGACAGAGCAGAGGGTTCTGGCTGGTCGCGTTCACCGTCACCCCGGTGCACTCCATGTCCTGACCGGGCTTGTTCGCGTTGCAGCCGGTCAAGGTGTAGCACTCCGCCAGTCCCTCGGTCCTCGACAAGGCGTTGCAGAAGGCGAGCGCCTCCCACCAGTTCACCCGCTCCACCGGGCATTGGGCACCACACGAGGAGAAGTAGGACGGGTTCACGGTCCCGCCCATCTCCGGCAGCAACGCGTCCCACTCCCCGTGCGTCACCTCCGTCACCTTCAACCAGAACCCCCGCGTGATTCTGACAGCCCGCTGCGGCCCTTCGTCAGGGGAACGCCCAGGCTCACCCTTTGGCGAACCCATCGTGAGCTGACCCGGGTGCACGTACGCGTAGCCGCCCTGAAGGCAGTCCGCCGCGCAGCTCGACGCCGTCTCACCCACCACGCAGACCCCGCTGCCGCAGAAATCGTGCACGTACTCCAGGCTCACCGTCGTGCATGAACCCATGTTCCCGGCCGCGTCCACGGCTCTCCCGTAGAACGCCGTCGTGCTCAGCTGGCTCACCGTCACCGCCAACGAGAACGCGCCGGAGGCGTCCGCTGCGCCGCTCGACGCCGCGGGCCCCGTGCAGCCGGCGACCGTGTACAACGACACCTCGGCGCCCGGCTCCGTCGTTCCCTCGACTCGCGGCGACACGCTGCTCCCGGGCGACGGCGGGTCCGTGCCCGTGAGCACCACCGCCGGCACCAGGTCGTCGTGCACGCAGGTCACGCTCGATTGCGAGCAGGACGAGGTGTTTCCGGCCGCGTCCGTCGCCGTCGCGTGGAAGGTCGTTGCGCTGTTCGCCCCGACAGACACCTGCAGATCGAAGCTCATGTCGCTCGACGCCTCGCCCTCGGCAGCCACCTCACCGGTGCAACCAGGCTCGGTGTAGAGGCGCACCGTCGACATGGGCTCCGCCGTGCCGTGCACCACGAACGTCGTGGACAAGGGCGAGGGTGACTGCGGCGTCGTCCCGGTCAAGCTCGGCGGGCCCGGCGGCTCCTGGTCCGGCCCGCACTCTCCGTCAGCGCAGACGTGCTCTCCTCCACAGTGGCTGTCGTTGGAGCACGCGCTGCGGCAGCCGTTCCCGCTGCAGGCGTACCACGCCGGAGGCTGCGCACCCGGGTAGGGCTGGGTCGGGTTCGTCTTGCCGTCGCAGTAGTAGCTTCCCGCGTCGACACAGGTGCCCCAGCCGTTGCAGTAGTCGGTCTTTCGCATCACGCCGGCGCCGCAGGTCTGGGCTTGGCAGACCGTGCTGGCGCTCCACAGGCGGCAGCCGTCCGCGCCGTTGCACGTACCGTCGCGGCCGCAGGGCGCCTGCGCCCCGCAGTCGGACTCGGGATCGATTCCGGCGCTGGTGTTGGCGCAGGCCCCGCTGCCGTTGCAGGACTTGCAGGTCCCGCTGCACTCCTCCTCGGGGTCGCTGTCAGCGCTGTGCACGGTGCAGGTGCCCACGCTCGCGCTCTTGTTGCAGGCGCGGCAGGTGCCGCTGCACGCCTTGTCGCAGCAGACGCCGTCGACGCAGTAGCCGCTCTGACACATGCCGGCTCTGGTGCAGCTCCAGCCGTCGACCTCCTTCGGCTGGCAGGTGTTGTTGGTGGCGCAGTAGTTGCCCGCGCGGCAGTGCACGTCGTCGTTGCAGTCGCTGCGGCAGCCGCTGCCGGAGGCGTTGCAGGCGTACCTGCTGCAGTCCTCGCTGCCCGGGAGCGATGTCACGGGTCTGCAGTTGCCATCGCCGTCGCAGTGACGCACGTCGTAGACCTGAACGCTCGTCGGCTGCCCGGAGGGAGGGGTGTTGACGCAGGACTGCTGAGCGCAGACCGTGCCCGTCGACCACATCGCGCACTGCCCGCCCCAGCACTGGCCGCTCCGGCCGCAGGACAGCTCGGTCTGCTGCGAGCAGTCGTCGTCCGGATCGGAGCCGTCACCGACGGCTGAGCAAGCGCCCTTGCTGCCGGCGAGGTCGCACGCGTGGCAGGGCGCGTCGCACGCAGAGTCGCAGCACACGCCGTCGACACAACGCCCTCCCAGGCACTCGGCGCCGCCCTCGCATTCCTCTCCGTCGAGCTTCGCACAGCCGCCTTCCCCGTCGCAGACCTTGCCCGTCGGGCAGTCACGCGCCGGGTCGGCGGCCTCCGGCACCGGCACGCAGCTGCCGTACAGATCAGGCAGCCCACAACTCATGCACGGCGCGGAGCACGCCGTGTCGCAGCAGTAGCCGTCTGCGCAGCTGCCGCTCAGGCACGCATCGTCGACGGCGCAGGGCTCGCCGAGCTTTCGCAGGCAGGCTCCGGCGCCGTCGCAGAGCGCCGTCTCCCCACACTCTCCTTCGGGATCCGTGCTCGCGTCGAAGCGCGTGCAGCTCCCCTCGAAGCCGTGGACGGCACAGGACTCGCAGATCATGTCGCAGGCGGTGTCGCAGCAGCGCCCGTCTCGGCAGTGGGTGCTCAGGCACTCGGGGCCGCTCTCGCAGGAGCTCCCGTCCGGCGCGACGCAGGCGCCCTGCCCGTCACAGACAGCCGCGCCGGGGCACTCCTCGTCGGGATCCGTTCCGCGCAGGAAGGAGGCGCAAGCCCCCTCGAAGTCAGGCACGGCGCAGGAGCGGCAGGTCCCGGGGCACTCCGTCTCCGCGCAGCACACCGCGTCAGCACACCTCCCGCTCAGGCACTCGTCACCGGACCCGCAAGCCGCACCGGCGACGCGGAGGCAGGCCCCGGCGCCGTCACAGCGCGCGTTGCCCCCGCACTCGCCGTCGGGATCGCTCCCGGCCGGCACCGGGCTGCAGATCCCTTCCTTGCCCGAGAGGTCGCAGGCCTCACAAGCACGGGCGCAGCCGTCGTCGCAGCACAGCCCGTCGGCGCAGGAGCGTGACGAGCAGTCCCCGCTCGAGGAGCAAGGCTCTCCGCGCTTGGACTTGCACGCGGCGTCCGGGTCGCAGGTCACCGTGCCAGAGCAGGTGTCGGGATCCTCCACTCCCACCACCTCGACGCAGACCCCGGGCTCGCCCGCGTCGCACCTGCGACAGGCCCCGTCGCAGCGCTCGGCACAGCAAACCCAGTCGGTGCACGACCCGCTGACGCAGTCCCCGTCGGCGACACATGGCTGCCCGACGGTCCTCTTGCAGTCACCCTCGCTGCTGCACGCGAAGCCGCCCCGGCAGGTGTCGGGGTCCTCGGCGCCCGTCACCGTCACACACGCACCGAGCGCCGCCCCATCGCAGCGCTTGCACGCGCCGTCGCAGGCCTCCGCGCAGCACACACCGTCCCTGCAGAAGCCGCTCAGACAGCTCCGATGGCTGCCGCAGGCAGCGCCGTCGGACCCGACGCAGCTCCCCTGCCCGTCACAGACCTCGTCGCCCGGGCAGGCACCGGCCGGGTCCAGTCCTCTGAGCACCAGGGCGCAGTCTCCCTCCAGGCCCTCCACCGAGCAGATCCGGCACGGCCCGGGGCACGACGAGGAGGCACAGCACACCCCGTCTACGCACCAGCCGCTCGAGCACTCCGAGCCAGACCCGCAGGTCTCCCCGTTGGGCCGCACACACCTCCCCCCGCCGTCGCAGGTCTCCGCGCCCGCGCAGTCCTCGTAGGGGTCGGTGCCCTCCGGAACCGGCCGGCAGCTCCCTGCGAGCCCGAGCAGGTCGCAGGCCTCGCAGATCAGATCGCAGGCCCTGTCGCAGCACACCCCGTCGGCGCAATAGCCGCTCAGGCAGTCCGTAGCGGCATCACAGCCGGCCCCGGCGTGACGCACACAGGCCCCCCTCCCGTTGCAGACATCAGTGCCCGCGCACTCGTTGCGCAGGTCCTCGCCCTCCGGCACGAGCGCGCAAACCCCGAGCACGCCCGCCACGTTGCACGCGTGGCACGAGGCCGCGCACGCCTCCTCGCAGCAGACCTGGTCGGCGCAGACGCCGCTCAGGCAGTCGTCGCCGACCGTACAGCCCTGGCCGTCGGCCCCTACGCAAGCGCCCTGGCCGTCGCAAACCGCCGGCCCGAAGCATTCGCCGTCCGGGTCCGAGGCGCGGGGCACCGCAACGCAGGCTCCCGCAGCGCCCTCGACGTTGCAGGACATGCACCGCCCCTCGCAGCACACCCGGTCGACGCAGAGGCCGCTCATACACTGCACGTGGCCGAAGCAGGGCTCGCCGACGGGCAGCACGCACTCCCCGGCACCACTGCAGGTGCCTGCTCCGGGGCAGTCGTCATCCGGATCGGTGCCGGCGGCCTCGGGGCGGCAGAGCCCCTCCGCTCCGGCGAGGTCGCAGGCCTCGCAGGCGGCATCGCAGCGCCGCGCGCAGCAGACCTCGTCCGTGCAGAAGCCCGAGAGACAGTCGCCGTCGGCACCGCAGGCGTCCCCTGTCGGCCGCGCGCAGGCGCGGGCCCCGTTGCAGGCCTCCTCGCCGGGGCACTCGGCGGCCGGGTCCTGGCCGTGACCCACGGGGCCGCAGGTCCCGGGGCCGGCGCTCAGGTCGCAGGCCTCGCAGAGACCCTCGCAGGGGCCGTCACAGCAAAGCCCGTCGGCGCAGACCCCGCTCAGGCAATGGCCGCCTTCTTCGCAGGCCGATCCCAGCGGGCGCACGCAGCCGCCGGCGCCGTCGCAGACCTCCGAGCCGGGGCACTGGTCCGCGGGGTCGCTCCCGCGCTCCACCTGCCCGCAGCCTCCGAGCGCCCCCGCCCGGTCACATGCCTCGCAGACGCCGTCGCAGGCGGAGTCGCAGCAGACGCCGGCCACGCAGTGCCCGCTCAAACAGCCCTCTCCATCCGTGCAGCCGCCGCCGTCCGGCTCGACGCAGCTCCCGGCGCCGTCGCAGACCGCCGCACCCGCGCACTCTCCGGCCGGATCGCTGCCGGGCGCGATCGCCAGGCACAGCCCGGTGCCGCAGGCCTCGCACAGCCCGTCGCAAGCGTCCTCGCAGCACACCCCCTCCGTGCAATGCTCGCTCAGGCACTCGTCTCCCGCAACGCAGGAGGCACCCTCGGGCAAAGCGCAGCCTCCTTCACCGTCGCAGAGCGCCTCCCCAGCGCACTCCTCCGCCGGGTCGCTCCCGGCGCCGATCTTGGTGCAGCGCCCCGCGCTCCCCCCGGTGTCGCAGCTCTCGCAGAGTCCTTCGCAGGCGGAGTCGCAGCACACCCCGTCGACGCAGAGCCCGCTCAGGCAACCCCCGCCCGAGCCGCACGCGCCACCCAGCTCGACGACGCAGCCTCCCTCCCCGTCGCAGATCAGCCCGGCGGGGCAGTCTCCTTCCGGGTCGGTGGCGCGCGGCAGCGGCGCGCAGGTCCCCTCGACGCCCGCCACGGCGCAGCCCATGCAGGGAGCCTCGCAGGCCGAGGTGCAGCACAGGCCCCCGGCGCAGTGGCCGCTCAGGCACCCCTCGTCCGCGGCGCAGGGCTCGCCGAGAGAGCGGGCGCACGCGCCCCCGCCGTCGCAGGCGCCTCCCGGGCAGTCGCCGTCGCGGTCCTCCCCTGCGGGCACGGGCGAGCAGCTCCCGGCGCTACCCGCCACGTCGCAGGCCAGACAGAGATCGGCACAGGAGGACTCACAGCACACCCCGTCGACGCACAGGCCGCTCAGGCAACCCCCGCCCACAGCGCAGGCCTCGCCGTCCGGCGCCTTGCAGCCCCCGGCGCCATCACAGGCGAGCGCCCCCGCGCACTCGTCGTCCGGGTCCTCTCCGGCGGGCACGGGCAGGCAGGCCCCCTCATCCCCTTCCAGATCGCAGCGCTCGCAAGGCCCGTCGCAAGCCTCCGCGCAGCAGACAAGGTCCCTGCAGATGTCGCTGAGACACTCACCTGCCGCCGCGCACGGCCGCCCCTCCCGCGAGGCGCAGGCTCCCGCGCCGTCGCAGGCCGCGTCCGGGCCGCACTCGCCGTCAGGATCCTGGTAGGCGGGCGCCGCCTCGCAGCTCCCCACCCGACCGGAGAGGGCGCAGGACTCGCAGGGTCCGTCACAGCGCGCGTCGCAGCAGGCTCGGTCGGTGCAGAAGCCCTCGAGGCAGTCGCCGTCCAGGCTGCACTCGGCGCCCGTGTGCAGGGCGCACTCTCCAGCTCCGTCGCAGGCGTCGAGACCGGGGCACTCGTTGTCGGGGTCGGCGCCAGCCCCGAGGGGCACGCAGCTCCCCGCCGAGCCGGCCTCGGCGCAGCCGTAGCAGGCAGCCTCGCAGGCCCCCTCGCAGCAACGACCGTCGGCGCAGTGCCCGCTCAGGCAATCCCGGCCCTTCACGCAGGCGGCCGCGAGGGGCAGCGCGCAGGCGCCCTCTCCGTTGCAGGCGCCTCCCGAGGCGCACTCCTCGTCCGGGTCGCTGCCGTGGGCGAGCAGCGAGCACACGCCCTCGAGGCCTTCGATGCCGCAGGACTCGCAGGCGGCGTCGCAGGCGCGATCACAGCACCTGCCGTCCACGCACAGGCCTCCGAGGCAGTCTCCGTCCTCGGCGCACGGCTCCCCGTCCACGCGGGCGCAGCCCCCGGCGCCGTCGCACACCCGGCCCGCCCCGCAGTCGCTGTCCGGATCGCTCCCGCGCGGCACGAGCGCGCAGGCGCCTTCCACGCCGGCCCGGCTGCAGGCGCGGCAAGGACCGGCGCAGTCGTTCAGGCAGCAGTAGCCGTCGGTGCAGTAGCCGCTCAGGCAGTCTCCCGCCTCGACGCAGGGCCTGCCGACGATCCGCACGCAGGACCCGGAGGCTCCGCAGACGTCGCTGCCCTCGCACTCCGAGTCCGGGTCGCTCCCCGAGGGCACTCGAGAGCAGCTCCCCTCGAGACCCCGGAGAGCACACGAGCGGCAGAGCCCCTCGCAGCCACCGGGACAGCAGACGCCGTCCGTGCACCCGGCCGTGGCGCAGTCGCCGTCCCGCGTGCAGATCACCCCCGCCGGCAGCCCGCACGCCCCTGCTCCGTCGCAGACGAAGGGCTCGGGGCAGATCCGCCGAGGCTCTGCGCCCGCCCCGAGGAGGCGGCAGCTCCCGACGGAGGCCTCGAGGTTGCAGGCCTCGCAGGGGCCCGCGCACGGGGTGTCGCAGCAGACACCGTCCGCGCAGACGCCGTCGAGGCAGTCGAGGGCCGAGTAGCATGCCCCGCCCTGGAGCTCGACGCAGGCCCCGAGGATCCCGCAGACCGCGTCGCCCGAGCACTCTTCGGCCGGGTCCGCGCCTGCCGGCACCGGCGAGCACGTACCCTCCGCCCCCTCGAAGTCGCAAGCCTCGCAGCGCCCGTCGCAGGGCCGGTCGCAGCAGAGGCCGTCCTCGCACTGCCCGGCGAGGCAGTCAGCGGCCTCGCCACAGGGCTGGCCGGCGAGGAGGAGGCAGCCACCCGCCCCGTCGCAGACCGCGCCCTCTCCGCAGTCCGACGAGTAGTCCTGGCCTCTCCGGACCGGCAGGCACAACCCTCGCCCCCCGGGCGAGTTGCAGCGCTCGCAGGGTTGGTCGCAGCTCTCCTGGCAGCACACTCCGTCGGCGCACACCCCGGAGAGGCACCCGGCCGCCTCCGTGCAGGGCTCGCCAAGCGGCCTCGCACAGCCTCCCGCGCCGTCGCACGCGGCGTTGCCGGTACATTCGCCTCCCAGGTCCACGCCGTGCTCGATGTACGAGCAGCGCCCCTTGCCGCCGGGCAGAGCACAGGACGTGCACAGCTCCCCGCAAGCGCCCGCACAGCAGACGCCGTCCACGCACCACCCGGACAGGCACTCCAGCCCGAGAGCGCAGGGCTCGCCGTCGGGCGCGACGCAGCCGCCCGCCCCGTCGCAGAGGAGCGCACCACCACAGTCATCTTCCGGGTCCGTGCCCGCGGGCCGCGGAGAGCACCGCCCCTCCGCACCTGGCTCGGCACAGCCCTGGCAGGGACCGCACTCCTCCGCACAGCAGAGCCCGTCCGCACAGCGACCGCTCAGGCACTCGTCGTCCCCGGAGCAGGCCGCCCCGTCGAGCGCCACGCAGTCCCCGGCCGGCCCGCAGACCTCGGCCTCCGGGCAGTCGCCGTCAGGGTCCTCGCCCGCCGGCACGAGCACGCACCGCCCCTCCCGGCCCGGGACGCTGCACGCCTTGCAGGCTCCTTCGCAGACCTTGTCGCAGCACACTCCGTCGGCGCAGAAAGCGCTCAGGCAGCTCGCTCCGCCATCGCAGGGCTCGCCGGCGGGAGCCGCGCAGGCGCCGGCGCCGTCGCACACGCGCTTGCCCCCGCAGGCCCCGCGCGGGTTCTGGCCGCGAGGCGAAGACGCGCACTCCCCCTCATGCCCGCTCAGCGCGCAGGAGCGGCAGGCGCCCGGGCAAGGTCCCTCGCAGCAGACCCCGTCGACGCAGACCGCGCTCGCGCACTCTCGGGAGGCCCCACAGGGCTCGCCTTCGCCGCGCAGGGGCAGGCAGGACCCGCCGGCGCAGAAAGACCCCTCCGCGCAACCCTCGTCCCCGGCGCACACGGACCTGCACGCGCTCCCACTCGCATCGCAGAGCAGGCCGCCCGGACAAGGCTCTTCCTCCGGCTCGGCGCAAGCGCCGGCGCCGTCACAGACCGCCGCCAGCACCAGGGTCCGGCCCTCGCAGCGTTGCACGGCACAGGTCGCCTCCTCCCCGCGGAGGCGGCAGCCCCCTGCACCGTCGCAGGTCCCGGCCCGGGCGCAGCCATCCTCCTCCTCGCAGTCGTCTTTCGGGTCGCTGCTCGCGGAGGCCGCCCGGCATGCGCCCTGCCCGGCACAGACCTGGCATGGGCCACAGTCACCTTCGGGATCGCTTCCGTCCGCCCGGCCGGTGCAGGTCCCCTCGTTCCCGCCGACCCCGCACGCCTCGCAGAGCCCGTCGCAGGCGCGGTCGCAGCAGAAGCCGTCCACGCAGTGCCCTGTCGCGCAGTCCGAGGCGTCGAAGCAGGGCTGCCCGCGCCGCCTCACGCAGCGCCCCTCGGGATCGCAGACGTGATCGCCGGAGCAGACGGCGGGCTGCTCGACATCGAGGAGAGCAGTGCAGATCCCAAGCGACGCCGTCTCGACGCAGCTCCGGCAGGCCGCGCCGCAGGGCCGGTCGCAGCAGATCCCCTCGGCGCAGTAGCCGCTCAGGCACTCCTCGTCCGCGGTGCACGCCGCACCCGCCACCAGCCGGCAGCGCCCTGCTCCGTCACAGGCCGCCGTGCCACGGCAGCCCTCCGTGTCCGTGCCCGCCGTGCGCGGCACGCAGCTCCCGCGGCTCCCCGGCCGGTCGCACTGGACGCAGAGCCCCTCGCAGCGCCGCTGGCAGCAGACGCCGTTGACGCAGAAGCCGCCGATACAGTCCTCGTCCACAGCGCAGAGCTGGCCTAGCTTCAGCCGGCACCGACCCGAGCCGTCGCAGCCAAAACGCCCCCCGCAGGTGTCCGGATCGATGTCGAGGCGGACGCTCACGCAGAGCCCGGACAGGCCTGGCACGGCGCAGCTCCGGCAAGCTCCCTCGCAAGCCTCGACGCAGCAGGCCCCGTCGGCGCAGAAGCCGCTCTCACACTCGGCCCGGGCGCGGCAGGGGGCGCCGAGCTCCGCCCGGCACTCTCCGGCCGCGTCGCAGCGCCGGTCGCCGGCACAGGTGTCCGGATCCTCGGCCTCGATCACCGCGAGGCATTCTCCTTCCCGCCCCAAGAGCGAGCAACTCCGACAGGCCGCGTCGCAGGCCCCGACACAGCACACGCCGTCTCTGCACACTCCCTTTTCGCAGGCCCCGTCGTGCAGGCAGGGCTCGCCGCGGGTGGCTTTGGGCGTACAGGCACCGCCCATGCAGTAGAAGCCCTCGAAGCAGTGCTCGTCTCCCGCGCAGCTCGAGGCGCAACGCTCTGCTCCCTCGCAGTCGAAGGGGTGGCACGAGCGGATTCGGCCAGGGAGGCAGCGCCCCTCGCCGTCGCACAGCCCGGCGCTGGTCTCCACGGCGCCCTCGCAGGAGGGCGGCTCGCAGGGCGTGCCCGCGGGGGTCGGGCTGGCGGGGCGGCAGGCGGACTCGCCGGTGCCCGTGCACTGCACCTCGAAGCGCTTGCACGGGTCCGACCTCTCCCCGCAGGGGCGGCCTACGCCGAAGTCCTCGTCGATCTCGCCGTCGCAGTCCTGGTCAACGCCGTCGCAGAGGGTCTCGGTCTCTGCGCTCGCGACGCAGGGGTCGCAAGCGTCGGACACCCCGTCCGCGTCCGCGTCCACGGCCTCCGGGTCGTAGTGCTCGGCGCAGCCGTCCTCCCCGTTCTTGACGCCGTCGCCGTCGGTGTCGGCCTCGGGGCCGCAGTCTTCCCTGGGGAGGTGGACGCACACTCCGTGACGGTCACAGACATCGAGGGTGCACGGATCGCCCTCGATGCACGCCGCGTCCTCCGCGCAGTCCGAGCGCGAGGGCACGCAGGAGCCACGAGCACAGGCGTAGCCGTCCCGGCAGTGCCCCACCTCCTCGCAGCCCTGCCCGCAGCGCGCGGCGCCGGCGCATGCCTCGCCCCCACAGTCGCTGAAACCCTGGCTGACGCAGCGCCCCTCCCCGTCGCAGCTCCCCGGCAGCAGGATGTAGCCCGCGACACAGCCGTAGGCGCCGCACGGGGCTCCGGCCACCAGGGGATCCCCGTCGGCGCAGATCGCAGAGCCGAGGGGCTCGACGGACTCCGGGTCGCACACCAGCACCCCCGCGAAGCACTCGCCCCCCGGAGGCTCGTCGCAGGGGCGCCCGGCGTCGAAGTCCTCGTCGATCTCGCCGTCGCAGTCGTCGTCAAGGCCGTTACAGGCCTCGTAGGAAGCGACGCAGCAGTCCTCGGGGCAGCGCACCGGGTCCTCGAGGAGCACCGAGCATGCGCTGCAGAGGCCGTCGCCGCACGAGCCACAGTCGACAGGGCAGTCGCTCCAGGTCTCGTCTCCGGTCAAGGCCCCGACTCCCTCACAGAAGCAGTCCCCGCAGTAGGGAGCGCAGTCCTCGGGGCAGAGGTCCGCGCCCCCGTCGATGCCCTCGCAGGTCCCGTTGCCGCACCAGCCGAGACGGCAGTCCTCCGGGCAGGCGAAGGGGTTCTCCCCGCGCTCGCAGGCGCCGTTGCCGCAGGTCGGAGAGCAGTCCTGCCAGCACTCGTCTGCGCCCTCGCCGCAGCCCGCTCCCTGGCAGATCCCGTCGCCGCAGCTCCCGCAGCAGTCCTCGGGGCAGCGGGAGGGGCTCTCTCCGCAGGGGGTGCAGATGCCGTCTCCGCAGGTATGACAGTCGCAGGGGCAGGTGCCCCGGTCCTCTCCGCCCTCCGCGGCGCACACCCCGTCGCCGCAGGAGCAGTCGACGCCCTGCCCTTCGTCGGTGTCGCCGTCGCAGTCGTCGTCCACGGCGTTGCAGATCTCGTCCGCCGGCGTGCGCGCGCTGCACTTCGTCCAGCCGGCGCGCCCGCGGCAGACCTGCTCGCCTTCGCAAACGCCCCACTCGTTCGAGCGCGCGCAAGGCGCCTCCCGCCCCTCGGTGGCCGCCGCGCAGCAGCCGATGCCTCCGGTCGGCGTGCAGACCTCGCGGCTCTCGCCTGCCCCGACCAGGCGCCGCGGCGCGCACGCAAAGCCCCCGGCGCAGCTCCCCGCGGTCGATCCGCAGTCGAGGAGGCAGATCCCCGGCGCCTCGCCGCCGTCGCCCTCGGCCTCTCCTCCGTGCTCCACGCACACCGACAGGGTTCCGCACTCCTCGGACTTGCTGCACCCCGCGCACACGGCCGCCGGCAGGGGCACGCACAAGAAGATCCTGTCCGGCCCAAGCCCCGTCACGGGAGTGCAGGTCCAACCGCTCGGGCAGTGCTCGAAGCAGGAGAAGGTGCAGACGCTCACCTCCTCCCCCGGCACCCCCGTACACCACCCGCCCGGGCAGTCCTCGTGTCCGCGGCAGGGGTCGCCGATCCTCCACGAGGGACCTGCATCCACGGGCCGCGTGCCCGGATCGCCCTCGTCCGGCGCCCCCTCGTCGGGCAGCGGGGCGACCCCGAGCTCAGAGAGATCCGCGACCACGCCTCCATCGAGGCTCGCGTCCCACCCCCGATCGGCCGCCGTCGGCCCGCGGGCGGCATCCTCCACGCAAGCCCCAGCGAGCAACGCGACGAGGGCGAAAATGGGTGACCGGATCCTCAACACAGCTCCAACGAGGCCAGGATGTTAGCAGTTTTCGCGGCCCCCTTGGCCGCGGCCTCACGGGCCTTGCGCCACGATCCGGAGGAGCCCGTGGCTGTACAGGCTCGAGGTGTCCCAGGTCAGCTCGCCGGCGAGCTCCGGCAGGGTCACCGTGTCGAAGGTGTCCGTCAGCCCGGCCCCGACGTGCATCAAGGGGAACTCCGCGCCCTCTGTGAGCGCGGTCCCGGGTGATGGGGCGATGCGAAGGGGACCGCCCGAGAGGGGGGTCGAGCAGGTGTCCGCCAGGCCGAGGAAGTTGCCGAGGGGATCGAAGCGAAGCACCCGGACTCCCGCCTCCTCGAGGCAAACGGTCCCGCTCGGGAGCCGCGCGACGGCGGTCACCGTGCCGAGGGGCGCGCCGGCGAAGGTTGCGCCGAGGGGAAAGGACCCGAGGGGAGCGTCCGCGTGCTGGGTGGACTCGTAACGCAGCGCCTTGCCCCCCTCGAGCGCGAGCAGGAAGCGGGGCGAGAGGCTCCGAAAGCCCCTCGATGCGGTGGAAGGTGATGAGGTTCGAGTCGTGCCCGCGCGGGGGCTTGGTGCCGCCGATGTCGAAGGCCGTGCGGGACGCGACGAGCAGGTCCTCCCCGTCGAGCTCGAAGTCGAGGTACTGGAAGGCCTCGTAGGTGACGTTGGCGCTGTAGAGGAAGATACGCTCGACGTCCCAGTGCCGCAGATCCTTAGACGAGAGCACCGCTGCCGTGTTCCGGATCAGCTGGGGCGTATGCCAGGGAGTGTCCGCGTCGGCGGGGAGGACGGGGTTGGAGAGCACGAAGAAGCGCTCGGAGACCGGGTCGTAGCCGGCGCCGAACTTCTTCTCGCCGCCGGGCAGCGGCACCCAGTCGTCGTCGTCGGGGTCTTGGACCGCCTTGTCGCCCGCGGCTCGAATGAGGACCGTGTAGGGCAGCCCGCCGATCTTCGGCAGCACAACCACGCCGGTCTGGGGCGATGCGACGAGCCGGCCCTCGGCTACCGGTACGACTTCAAATAGCGAGCAGCGGTGCGAGAAGACAGGTGCGCGGAGAGATCGCCATGGACAAACGAGTCAGAGCAGCCCTCATCTTCCTCGTTCCCGCCCTGTGCCTGCTCCTGGCAGGTTGCGAGGGCGAGCCGGAAGGGAGCGGTGTCGGCATCAACAAGAAGGCCAAGCTGGCCACCCTGGAAGGCAAGCTGACCTTCCTTGGGGCCGGCCAGAAGTTCAAGCTCTCGCTCCTGGTGGGCCAGAAGCGCGTGAAGGCGACCATGAACGGCAAGGCCGGTGGCTTCCGCTTCGAGGGCCTGCCGGCGGGGGCCAAGACCCTCCTCGCGCAGTTCGGCGGAAAGACCCGCGTGCTGAAGTTTCCAAAGAGCAGCTCCGACCCCTCCAGGATGTCCTCGGTCATCCCCGACACCAAGGTGGCCTCGCCGTCCTTCAACCTCGGAAAGCTGACACTCCCAGCCGCGCGAGGAGCCGGCAAGGCGGATGGCGCAGATGGTGACGACGCGCTCCACATCGTGGCCGAGAACAACCCGCTCGAGACGTTGCTGGACACCGATGGCGACGGCCAGTTCGACTACTTCGACGACGACATCGACGGAGACGGCTCACCCAACGCACAGGACGAAAACCCCTACGGCGAGGAGATGGAGGGTTGGGGGTGGGACGAAGAGTACATCGACGCTTGGGACGAGGACGGCGACGGGACGGCCGACTGGGACGACCCGGACAGCGAGCCCGAATACCTGGACTGGCGCGAAATCGAGGAGTGGGAGGCCTGCGCGGAAGGCGACGAGCAATGCTGGCATCAGGAGTACTGCGAGCTGGACCCAGAAGCCCCTGGCTGCACAAGCGACTCGTGCGCGGCAGACGACGTGTGCAACGAGCTCTGCCTCGAGGACCCGGATTGCGAGGGCGTAGAAGGACCCGGCGAATCGGAGATCTGCGTTGCCGACGAATGGTGCGACCCGGAGTGCGCCGAGGGCACGGACCCGGACTGCGACGGTGAAGAAGGCGACGGGGAGTTTCCCGAGTAGACGCCAGGCGCAGCCCGTCGCCCGCGGAGGTCGTGGACGCGGGAGCCTACCTGGGGAGAGGGGCGCGGCGTTGTCGCGCGGCTCGGCACGAGACCGGCCGAGGAACACGCAGGACAGCGCCATCGTCCGTGTCCTGCGAGAGGATCTGGGCGGGCTCTGGCCAAGCGCCAGGATAGCGGGGGCGGGCGCTCTGAAGCAGAACGCCCCTGCCGCGGGAGTTTCGTGCCGAAACTCCTTGTTAGTGTGCATCCTGAAACTCGCGTTGGACATACCCGCTGTCGCGGACCCGCCCGTAGCGTGACGGCCGGGTAGGC
>CAZQPP010000114.1:0-17982 GCA_964594295.1 uncultured Myxococcales bacterium
TCTGGGGTCGGGGGTCCGGGATCGGGGGTCGGGGGTCCGGGATCCGGGGGCGGGGGTCCACTATCGGCGGCAGAGCCGCCTGTCGTCTCGGCGGCGGAGCCGCCTTGGGTGGCCGCGTCGGCGACGAGTGGGGTGTCCGCGGCGGGCGCTTCCCTCGTTTCGCTCTTGCACGCGGCCATGAGGCATACGGCGGCGAGCACGATTGGTGCGGCCCTGCTCATGCCCGTGACCTTGCCGGCCTTGCGTGTACAGGGCAAGCCCCGAGATCGGTGCCGGGCTCTGCCGGGGGGCTACCCGCGCTGGCTCTCCGCGATCTCGTCGAGGTCCTCGATGCTCACTCCCCACTCGCCGAGCGCCGTCTTCAACACGCTCATGGTCGTGCGAAAACGGTCAGCCTCGGCCCTCCGGAGCTTCTCTAGCTCCGCGCTGTGGGATTCGTCCACGATTGTGTCACGGAATTCGTCCTCGTCGCTGCAGTGGAGAGCGGGCTGGCGGGGCTTTGTTTCGTGCACGGTGTCTCTGACATCTGGAGGCGGGGGCGGAGCCTCGGCGCTCGGAGGGGCCGCGGCGGGTGCGGCCTCCTCCTCCGCACCCTGGTCGGTGGGCTTCGCGGAAGCGAGCGTCTTGACCAGGGAGGTGGGCATGCGAGGGGTCTTCGCCGGTGCCCTCGGCGTGGCGAGGCGCTCCTCCGGTGACGCGTCGCCGTTCGGGTAGAGGTGGCTGGCGAGCGTCGTCAGCCGCGACAGCACGCCGGTGGCCGCGCGGAGCTGGCGGATGCCGGCCATGACGAGCTGCTCCTGGAGGCGGAGAGCCGTCGGGCTCTGCTTCGCGAGGAGCTCGAGGTAGGCCTGACGGCTGAGCTCGATGAGCTCGGTCTGCCGCGAGGTCCTCAGCGTGGCGCTGCGGGGAGCGAAGTCGAGGAGGGAGAGCTGGCCGGCGATGCAGCCCTCGGCGAGAGTGGCCACGCGCTGCATCGTCTCTCCGACCTCGCGGAGGACCTCGAGGGCGCCGCTGAGCACGATGAAGCAGGACGAGCCCGGATCCCCTTCGTTGCACAAGACCTCGCCGGCGCCGAGCTCACGCCTCGGGCTGGACTCGAGGATCTCCTGCAGCCCTTCGTCACCGATGGAGCGGAGCATGCGCCCCTGCTGTGCGGTCGCCGGGTCGGGGTTGTCGGGTGGTGCGTTGCTGCGGAGGGTCGGCGCGACCGAGGTCATGAGCCCGCCCGCACGCGCCTGCACGGCGAGGAGGTCGTCTATCTGCTCGTCGGTGGCCCGGATCCGGTCGGTCACCCGGGCGCTCACCCCGGTCAGGACGGCGCTGAAGAGGATGGGGTTGTCGCTCTTCAGGGTCCTGAGCGTGGGCCCGTCCAGCAACATGACGGTCGAGTCCTCGTCCGCGATGACAGAGGCCGAGCGCGGGGCGGGCTCGATGCAGGTCAGCTCACCGAGCAGGTCGCCCGGACCGATCGTGGAGATGGTCTCCGGATCGCGGCCCGGACGAGAGACCTCGACGCGAAAGCTGCCGCTCGCCACCATCGCCATGGAGTCTCCGTGGGCGCCCTGTGCGAAGAGGGGCTCGTCGGTCGGGATCTCCTGTCTGGTCATCACGGCTGCGAGCGTGTCGAGCTCGTCGCGGGCCATGTCCTCGAAGATGCGGGAGCGTCTTAATAGATCGATGGGCTCGGTCAGCGATGGGATCCTCATGACCGCGGTTCTAGCACAGCCGGCGGGTGGCGCATGATGCGGCGGCCTCGAGGCGACAGGCGACGCGCGCAGGCGGCGGCTCCTGTTCGCCTTATTTGTGCTGGCTCTCCTCGATCGCGTCGAGGTCTTCGAGGCTCACACCCCACTCGCCCAGCGCCGTCTTGATGATGTCCATCGTGGCGCGGAAGTCGTCCACCCTGGTCTCACGGAACTCCTCCGGGTCCACCTCGGAGATCGGGTCGAGGTCCGTCTGCCGAAACTCGTCGTCGGTCGCCGCATCTCCTGGCTCGGTCTGCTCCGCTGCCGACGGTGGCGCTGCGGGGGCCGGCCGCCCCGCCGGCCCCGCCCGGGGGGCCCGGGTGGGGGGCGGCGGGGGGGGGGGGGGGGGCGGGCGGCGCGCCGGCCCGCGCCGGGGGCTCCGTGGTGGGTGCCGCGGCCGGGACCTGCGGGGTCGACAGCGACAGAGAGCGGGGCGGGGTCTTGGCGGGCGCTCTCGGGAAGCCTGCTGTGCTCCCCGGCCGCGTGGGGGCGTTGAGCGGGTAGAGGTGGCTCGACAGCGCCGTCAGGCGGGCGAGCACGCCGGTGGCGGCTCGAAGCTGGCGGATACCCGCGAGCACGAGCTGCTCCTGCAGGCGAAGGGCCATGCGGTTCTGCTGTACGAGCAGGTCGAGGTAGGTCTGGCGCGTGAGCTCGACGATCTCCGTGTCGAGGGCCACCCTGAGGGTGGCGGTGCGAGGAGCGAAGTCGAGCAGGGAGAGCTGGCCGGCGACGCATCCCTCGGCGAGGGTGGCCAGCCGCCGCAGCGCCTCCCCGACCTCGCGGAGCACCTCGAGGGCTCCGGAGAGCACGATGAAGCAGGAGGAGCCCGGCTCGCCCTCCCGGCACAGGAGGTCGCCGGGGGTGCAGGTCCGCCGCGGGCTGACCGCGAGCAGGTCCTCGAGCTCGTTGTCGGTGAAGACGTGGAGCATCGGCACGTGCCTCACGCCGAGGGGGTCGGGGACGTCGCTCTCGGCGTGGGCTCGCAGGATCGGCGCGACGCCGTCCATCAGGCCGCCCGTGCGCGTGCGCGCGGCGATCATGTCGTCGATCTGCTCGTCGGTCGCCCTGATGCGGTCGGTGACGCGCGCGCTCACGCCCGTGAGCACGGCGCTGAACAGAGGTCGGTTGTCGGCCCGCAGCGTCCTCAGGGTGGGGCCGTCGAGCTGGTAGACGAGGGAGTCCTCGTCGGCGATCACCGAGGCCGAGCGCGGGGCGGGCTCGAGGCAGGTCATCTCCCCCACGAGGTCGCCGACGTGGATCTCCGAGATGACCTCGGGGGCGTGGCCGGGGCGCGCCACCTCGACCCTGAATCTGCCCGCGGCCACCATGGCCATCGAGTTTCCGGTGGCGCCCTGGACGAACAGGGGCTCGTCCTTCAAGACGCTACGGTGGACCATGGCCTCGCCGAGCCGGTCGAGCTCGTCTCCGGCGAGGTCCTCGAAGATCTTCGAGCGGCTCAGGAGGTCTCTGGGCTCGGGTGCTTCGTCGTTGCTCATGGCGGTTGACCTGGCAGAGGCCGCGGGTGATGAGCCTGTCGGGCAAGTGCCGAATCCCGGCAGCGTTGGGGCGAACCTAGCAGCGCCGGGCGCGTTGGCAAGTGGGACGCCCAAGGGGTGCGCCGCCCTCCCAGAGCTCCTCCAAAGGCCATGGCGCGCGGGTGGGCCGGCCCGCGCGCCAGCTGATAGGACACCAGAGAGCCTTGCGTCGACTACTCTCAGGAGCACACCTTGAGCCGAGCAACCAGCACCCGGGCGGAGGACACCAGGAGCGGAGGCCGAAGGCCGGCGGACCCCGTCCTCGCTCACTACCGGCTGACGGCCGTTCACCCATATATCCTGAGAGAACCGGACGGCGGTGACGAGGGCTTGGGCTCCGTTCACGCCGCGTTCGAAGAGGCCTTCGCCAGAGGACTCTCACCGAAGGGATGGGTCGAGGCAGGGGGGAGCGCCGGGGAGACCACGAAGGGGGGGAGGGTCGACGTGAAGGACGCGGAGCGAGCCCGGGCCCGGACGGGCGCCCCTCAAGGCCCCGCGACTGGGCGGGAGCGCCTGCCCGAGCGCCTCAGCCGCTACTTCGTCGAGGAGGTGCGCGAGCTCTTTCGGGGAACGGCCCGCGACGAGAGGGCTTTCGGTCTTCGCTGGTTCGAGGGCCGGCTTGGGAGAGAGCTCGAGAATCACCGGCTCGGCATCGTCGGCCGGAACCCCGAGGGGCGCCGCGGCCAGGCCCGGATCACCCTTCGACTCCTACCCGAGTCGGTCCACCTCCGCCCGGAGCTGGTCCTCTCCCGCGCCGGCGCAGCCATGGTGCTCCTGAACCTGGGGTGTGAAAAGGGCGCCGGGCTCAAGCTCTCGACGGCCATGCAGGTGAACTCCGTCTGCGCCCACGGGGAGAACAGCAGCCACTTCCTCGCCCTCGTCCCCGACAAGCTGGCAAAGGAGCTGAGCGACGCGCGCAAGGGCGCCGTGGACAGGGCCGTGGAGAAGAAGCTCGGGGGAAGCCGGGCGGCCTTCGGCGTGGAGAGGCAGGTTCTCGCCCTCGAGGAGCTGCGCCGAGCGGTGGAGGATTCGAAGAGCCGGCTCGACCGCGTCAGCGAGCAATACGAACGCCTGCCCGCAGACGAGGAGGAGAAGAGGGACGCCGCTCGGGTCCGGGTCGAGGAAACGAAGAGCGCCTACGGGAAGCTCAAAGACGCTCTTGACCGGAGGTGTGGCAGGCTCGAGGCTGTGAAGACAAGGCCCCAGCCTCCGAGGGCACTCACCGAGCAGGTGGAGGAGCTCTCCGGCCGGTCGCCTGAGCAGCTCCAGGAGGCCTTGGAGGCGGTGCTCGAGGAGCACGCCCGCACCGAGTGGGTGCGCAAGTACCGCAAGAAGGAGCAGGCCAGGAAGGACCAGGGGGAGTCGGACCGTCCGGCAGACGAGCTCGAGCGGCTCCGCGAGCTCTTGGAGCGCCCCAGGCGGGAGGCCGACAGCGCGAGGCGTGTCCTGGACGGGGTGAAGCTCGACGAGCCAGTCAAGAACAAGGACTCTCTGAACAAGACGCGCCGGAACCTGGACAAGAGGGAGGCTGCGGCCGATGCGGTAGCCGCGACGACCCCGTGCGAGCTCGACGAGGGACAGATCGCGGAGTGCAAGCCGCTGTATGCCAGCTGGCCCGACGTGAGGCTCCAGCCGTCGCTCGTCGACGACTGCCTCGCCGCCTTCCGCGAGCAGCTCTTCGGGGCTTCTGCCACCAGCGGCGGGAGGCTCGGCCGCGCATACCACGGGCGGACTCCGATCGTGACCTCGCTCGTGATGGACTCGAAGCCCTCCCCGGGAGACGACGGCGTGGAAGGAAACGCGGTTCGCTGCCGGAGGTTCCCTACCGCCGAAGGCATCGGGCCGCTGCCGCTGAGGTACCTCGAAGGGAGCGGGCTGCGGACCGTGCACGACACGGCCACGCGGCGAGTCCACGTCACCTCGGAGGCGTGCGTGGCCTTCGCTCACAGGGAGTCCAGCTACGATGTCTCGGTCTGGCCCGCGGCCTTCGAGGACCGCTACCTGCCCGCCTACCTGCTGGCCCTGCACCAGGCCCTGATCTGTCAGGACCTCTCCCTGCAGTCCTATGCACACGTGGACAGCGGGCCCGAGAGGAAAAAGAGCGAGGGCCTGGTCCGTGACTTCCTGAGGTACATGACCCGATACGATTTCTCCGTGGTCTCCAACCACCTCGGCGTGCAGCAGGTGTACCGCAGCGCCCGCGAGGTGCTGGGCGTCGACCTCTTGGTCGAGGAGGTCGGCAAGGAGCTCGAGGCCTGGCTCGGCACGGAGGAGCGCCAGCTCCAGAGGCAGCTGGACACGGATCAGAAGCTCCTGAACTCGGCGGCGGTGCTCGCGCTCCTGGCCGGGCTGGCCACCGTGGTGATCAACCTGAACCTCGTGGAGCTGACCGAGGACGGCAAGGTCTCGGCCTTCGACTTCGGAGGTCTCGGCCTGCTCTTCTGGGTGCCTGCCGGGGTCGCGCTGCTGGCGTGCGTGGCGCTACCTGCCGGCCGCGGCCACCTCGCGAACATCTGGCGGCTGCTGGTCACGGGCCCCAAGGAAGGCCGGCGAGACTGACGGGGCGCCGAGCCGAGCGCTTTTCGAGACGGCGCCGGCTGCCGCGGCGACCGCAGGGATCGGGAGTGGCGCGGCCTGCACCTGACTCAGGCCCCCTCGGAGGCTCCCCGGCGGCGGCGCGCGGCGCCGAGGTTCAGGGCCTCTACGAAGACCGAGAATCCCATGGCGAAGTAGATGTAACCCTTCGGGATGTGGCGATCGAGGCCGTCGGCCACCAGCGCCATTCCGATGAGCAGCAGGAAGCTGAGGGCGAGCATCTGCACGGTCGGGTGGCCCTCGACGAAGCGCTGCACGGGTCCGGCGAAGGCCATCATGAAGGCGATGGCTATGAGCACCGCGGTGATCATCACCCACAGGTCGTTCGCCATGCCGATGGCTGTGATGACCGAGTCGAAGGAGAAGACCACGTCGAGCAACATGATCTGCACCAGCGCCGAGCGCAGGGTGAGCTTCGCCGGTGTGCTGCCGACCTCTCTCTCGTGGTGGGTGACCTTCTCGTGGATCTCGCGGGTGCTCTTCGTGAGCAGGAAGAGGCCGCCGACTATGAGGATCAGGTCCCGCCCGGAGATCTCGTTTCCGATCACCTCGAAGAGCGGCGCGGTGAGCCCGGCGAGCCAGGCGATGGAGGCCAGCAGCGCCACCCGGGACAGGAAGGCCAGGGCCAGGCCTGCCCGCATCGCGAAGGCCCGCTTCTCCTCGGGCAGCTTCCCGGCCAGGATCGAGATGAAGACGATGTTGTCGATGCCGAGCACGACCTCGAGGGCGGTCAAGGTGGCCAGCGCGATCCAGGCCTCGGGGTTGAACAGCCATTCCATGGGTGCTCTCCGCCGTGTTCCTAGCAGAGCCCGCGGGTGACGAGGTCCCCCAAGACCGCGTTCGCGGTCTCGGCGTCGGGGACGAGGGGGTGGGCGAGGAGGGCCAGGTAAGCCTTGGCCCGGTCGCGCTCGAGGGAGGCGTCGACGGCGAGGCGCTCGTAGGCCTTCACCTGGCGCATCAGGCCGAGGATGCTCTCCTCCACCGGACCGACCGGGATGGCCTCGACTCCGGCCCGGCTCACCCGGCAGGGCACCTCCACGGAGGCGTCCTCGGGCAGGTCCGGCACGGCGCCGTCGTTGCTGTGGTTGACGATGTGCACGCTCGGCGTGTCCGAGCCGAGGGCCTCTACGACCTCCACGGCCAGGCGGGAGTACCAGGCGCCGCCACGCTGCTGCAGTAGCTCGGGCAGCTCCTTCTGGGCCGGATCCCGGTAGAGCTCTATCAGCGCGTCCTCGATCTCCATGACCTGCTCGGCGCGGCTCTTCTTGGCCTCGCGGATCTCCGCGAGCATCTCGCCTGGCATGTAGAAGAAGCGCACATAGGATGACGGCAACATGCCCAGGGACCTGAGGAGTCCCTCGGGGTAGTCGATCTCGGGGAGGTTTGCCGGTCCCGACACGCCCTCGTCGATCTGCTCGAGCAGCTCCGGGAGCCGGTCTTTGCCGTCGACGAGCACACGGCGCACCCACCCGAGGTGGTTCAGCCCGACCCAGTCGAGCTCCACCTGCTCGCGCGGGAGCCGGAGGACCTCGGCGATGTCCATGTGCATCTCTATGGGCACGTTGCACAGGCCCACGGCCCGCTCCCGCCCGTGGCGCAGGATAGCCTCGGTGACCATGCCCGAGGGGTTGGTGAAGTTGATCATCCACGCGTCGGGGCAGCGCGCCTCGATCTCGCGGGCGAGGTCGACCACGACCGGGACGGTCCGCAGCGCCTTCGCGAAGCCGCCTACGCCGGTGGTCTCCTGGCCGATGAGGCCGTGGCGCAGCCCGAGCTGGATGTCCTCGTGGCGCCCTTGCTGGCCGCCGATGCGGATCTGGACGATGACGAAGGAGGCCCCGTCGAGGGCGGCGTCGAGGTCCAGAGTGGAGCTGACCCGGAGCGGGCTGCCGGCGTGCTCGGTCAGCCGCCGGCAGAAGCCGGCGACGGGCTCGAGGCGCTCGTCGCCGACGTCGTGCAGCACGACGCTGTCGAGGCCGAGGCGCTCACGGCGCTCGAGCAGGCCGCTGTATAGCTCGGGGGTGTAGGTGCTCCCTCCGCCGATGACCGCGATCTTCAAAGCAGGCCTCCAGTAGCTGGTGCGGCGCCCCGCAGCATGTCTCCCGCGAGCAGGAGGGCGCCGTCGAGGGGCGGCCTGACGAGCAGGACGGTGCGCGCCCTCGGGAAGCTGGCGCGGACCTCGGCGTCGAGGGCGTCGCGCATGGCGTCGCAGCTGCCGTGCTGCAGCACGGAGCCGCCGAGCACCACCGGGAAGGGGTCGCCGGGCTCGAAGAGGCGTCCGGCGACGATGGCGGCCATGCGCCCGAGGTCGCGGCCGGCGTCTTCCAGTATCCCCCGCGCGACCCGGTCGCCGCAGGCCGCCACCTCGAAGACCAGGGGCGCGAGCCGGCCCGGGTCCAGGGGCTCCGCCGCGTCTTCCACGAAGGCGTCGACGAGGTCGTCGAGGCGCTCGAGGCCGAGGCGCTCGACGAAGGTCTCGGTCAGGGCCGTGGCCGGATCGCGGCCGTCCTGGCCCCGAAACGCGGCGCGCATGGCCATGGTGCCGATGTCGCCCGCGCCGCTGCCGTCGCCGAACTCCCAGCCGAGGCCGCCGATGCGGGTGCGCCGGCCGTCCTTGCCGACGCCGGCGCAGTTGCTGCCGGTGCCCGACACCACCGCGACCCCGATCCCGTCCCGGGTTCCGGCGCGCAGGATGAGGAAGGTGTCGTTGACCAGGTCGGATCGGACCTGCGCCGGGTGGATGGAGCGCAGGATCTCTGCGATCACCACCTCGTCCTTTGGGCGGTCGAGGCCGGCGATGCCGTAGACGGCGGCGCCCACCTCGAGGCCGCGCTCGCCCGCCGCGGCGATGAGCTGAGAGACGACCTCCTCGAGGTTCTCGCGGGCAGCCTCGGCTCCGATGGACTGGTAGTTGGCTGGGCCGCCCGTCACGCTGGCGAAGGGCTCGTCGCCGGGGATCGTGCACGCACCGGCGGTCTTGGTGCCCCCGGCGTCGACCCCGATCACCGCCCGCGCACCGCTCTTCGCGCTCAATCGAGCTCCCTCAGCATCTTCTTCGCGTAGGCGCGGGCGTCGTCGCGCTCCCACTCGAGGCCGGGGCGGCCCGTACCCTCGTTGATGCAGGTCTTGTAGGTCCTGCGCGCCTCTGCGGTGCGGCCCACCGCGGCGTAGCCGGCGGCGAGCTCGAGCAGGTACTCCGCGTCCTTGCCGGCGTACTTCGCGCCCCTGACGAGCAGCTCGAAGCCGCGATCCTCGTCGCCTATGGAGATGGGCCAGCCAGGCAGGTCGCGCAGCATGGCGCCGAGCAGCATGTAGGCCTCGGCGCGTTTGGGCTCCTCCTTGATGAGCTTCTCGAGGTACCTGACTATCTGCCGGATCTCATTCTTGCTGGGCAGGATGAAGGCCTCGGCGAGCTGGTACTTGAACTTGGTCAAGGCCATCCAGATGCGCCCGTCGTAGTCCTTGGGGCTCTTCTTGAGCAGGCGCATGGCGCAGCGGTAGCCGCCTTTTGCGACCTTCGCGCGCTTGTCGGAGTCGTCGATGCGGTGGGCGCAGTAGTAGCCGGTCCTCGCGCACCAGAGCTGGATCTCGCGGTCGTCGCCGTACTTCTTCGCGAGCTTCTTGATGGCGCGGTAGGCCTTCTTGTGCTGGGAGAGCCTGGCGCGCTTGGCGTAGATGGCCTGAGCCTTCTCGATCTCGAGCTCCTTCTCGCTCTTCCGCGGAGGGGCCTCGGCGGGGGGCGCCGTGGGCTCGGCGGGGGGCGCCGCGTGCTCGGCGGGAGGCGCCGCGGCCCCGCTCGGAGGCGCCGGTGCAGGTGGCTCTTTTGTCTGCCCCGAGGCAGCCCCGGGAATGAACAGGAGCACCAGAAGCGCTGTAAGCGGAAGGCGGAGCATGGTTCCTCCGACGCGTCGCCGCGTGCTATAGCAGCTGTCAGTCATTAGCGGTTAGCGATTGGCTGAAGATGGTCACTCCACGTCCACACCGGATGGCAATAGCTGACAGCTAGTAGCCAACCGCTAACAGCTACCAAAAAGCAGGGCTAGTCATGGCAGATCTGGTGCGAGTCGCCATCGTAGGGACCGGCTACATAGCGGACTACCACGCGCGCGCGGTGAAGAACACGGAAGGCGCCGATCTCGCCGGCGCCCTCGGCATCAAGATCGAAGACGCAGAGGAGTTCTGCCTGCGCCACGGCGGCACCTCCTACGCTACTCGCGAGGCCATCGCCGCCGACCCGGAGGTCGACGCGGTCGTCATCGCCACCCCAAACAACCTGCACCTGCCGCTGGGCAAGTACTTCTTGGAGACCCACAAGCATCTCCTCATCGAGAAGCCCATGGCCATGAACGCGGGTGAGGCCGCACGCCTGCGCAAGACCGCGAGGCGCCTGGGCATGAAGCTCATGGTCGGGCACATGTGGCGCTTCGACCGCGAGGCCCTCTACCTCAAAGAGCAGCTGGACTCGGGCGCTATCGGCGAGATCGTCAAGACCAAGGGCTACGGCATCCACGCCAACTGGGGCCCGGCAGGGTGGTTCACGCGCCGAATAGAGGCCGGAGGCGGGGCGCTCATCGACATGGGCGTGCACGCCATAGACACCGTGCGCTTCCTGCTCGGAGACCCTGCGCCGGCCGCCGTCTACGCCCAGCTCTCGACCCGCTTCGGTGACTACGACGTCGACGACCTCGGCGTAATAGTCATCACATGGGTGGGCGGCGCCGTCTCAGTCATCGAGTCGGGCTGGTGGAACCCGCACATGGACGGCCCCGAGGCGTCGACTCAGCTCTTCGGCACGAAGGGCTACGCGAGCCTCTTCCCGACCCAGCTCACGCGCATCGAAGACCACGAGCCCCAGCCCACCGAATCCCTTGCCTTCCCCGAGCGCAAAGAGCACTGCGACCAGCACATCTACGACGGCCAGATGGCCGAGCTCGTCGCGGCCGTTGTCGAGGACAGGGACCCGATCCCGGGAGACGAGCACGGGATCGCGGTCATGAGAATCTGCGACGCGGCCTACCTCTCGGCGAAGGAAGGGAGGGTGATCGCGCTCTGATGGCGACAGAGACCCCGTCCGCCGCCGCGCCACGCCTGCTCCTGCTGGAGTTCCTCTCCGACGACCCCTACCGCCAGCTTCGCAACGAGTGGTACCCCTTCATCCAGGGTTGGGTGCGTGGCAGGGACACAGAGGTGCGCTGGGTGACCCTGGAGGCCGGTGAGGACAGCCGCGAGCCCGACAACTACTACGTCATCGATCCTCCGGCCGTCTCCGTGGAGCACCTCGCTCGCGAGCTGCGCGCCTACCGGCCCACGGTGGTTTTGAGCAACGAGAAGATGTGCCCCGCGCTGGCCGAGGCGCTCTCCGCGGTGAGCCCCGACGCGCGCTTCGTCACGGTGGGCGAGGACACCCACAGGTACCGGGAGATCCTCGTCGACGACGTCGCCGGCTGGCTCGGCCTCGACCCTCCGCCCAGCGAGGACGGCAAGAGCCGCCTCATCTCGGATCACGGCGTGCCGCATTACGGCTCCGTGAGCCTGAACCCGAGCGGGCTGGCTCTAACCCACTTCACGCCCATCATGGCCGGCGTGGTGCCCTGCTTCTACTTCCGCTCCCTGTCGAAGAACCCCTACTTCGAAGGCGTCGACATCTCGGAGGCCGAGCGCAACGTCGGCTGCGCCTACTGCCGTGGCGACTTCAAGGGCGCCGGCTACGTGAAGGCCCTCAGCCCGAGCAAGCCCGCCGCCAAGCTCGCGCTCGACCAGATACGCCGCTTCGTTCGCACCGCCCCGCCCGAGCGGAGGAGCTGGCGTTTTCGCGTGGACGGGGCGCTGATCTTCGCGAGCATCAGCGACTTCTGCGCCGGGGTGTGCAGCCTGCGCCTGCCCCCGTCCTCCTTCCACTTCGCGCGCCGCGTCGACGACTTCCTCGCCCGGGCCGACGAGCTCGAGGCCGTCCTGCCCCGCCTCGCCGAGAGGGGGCACACCATCGTCTTGTGGTGCATGGGCATCGAGAGCTTCTCCCAGGTCGAGAACGAGCGCATGAACAAGGGCCTGGACGTGAGGCAGATCCGGGCTGCCCTGCACCGGCTGAGAGAGCTCGAGGAGCGCTGGCCGAACACCCTGCACTTCTTCCGGCAGGCCGGCTACAGCATGATCCTGTTCACGCCCTGGACCACGCTGGAGGACCTCGACGTCAACCTGCGCGAGCTAAGGCAGCTCGGGCGGTTGAACGACGTCTACCAGCTCACAACGAGGCTCGTGCTCTTCGAGGGCACTCCGATGACCGTGCTCGCGAAGCACGACGGCCTCACCCTCCCGGAGTTCCCGGAGCCCTTCCCCGATCCGATGTGCGGCCCCGACTTCTGGGACATGGAGGAGATCCCCTGGCGATTCCGGAACGGTGACGTCGCCGCCGCCTTCCGTTTCATCTGCCGGCTGGTGGACGGGGTGCTCTTCTCGGAGTCCGCCGGACCGCCTGTCGAGGACCCGCTCTGGGACGGCCTCGCCCCCCTGAGGGAGCGCGTGAGCGAGAAGGAGATCCTCTTCGTCGATCTCTTTGGCGCCCTGATCGACTCGATCCGGGAGGTCTCGCAGCCGTGGCCGGACCGGGAGATCCTCGAGACCCTGCTATCGCGGGTCGGGGTCCCGGCTGCCTCCGGCGCGGGGGAGGAGCGCTCGGAGCAGCAGGAGCAGAAGCAGGAGCAGGAGCAGGAGCCGAAAGACCAGGAGCCCCAGCAGACACAAGAAGAGGAGCCGCGGCCGGCAGAGGAGGCCGAGCACGACGGCCGCGAGCGCTCGGAGCTCGCCAACGACGAGATAGGTGCCTTGCTCTTCCGCGCTCGGAGGGCCGGCGGGGAAAGCGAAGAGCAGCGCTTCCACGTGGGCGCCTACTCGGCCGAGCGCCAGTACTTCAAGCACTCGGGCGTGCTCGGCCTCTGGTACAGCCACCGGGACTTCGACCAGGCCTCCAACGAGCTCTCGAGGGTGCTCGTCGCCGCCATGGAGGAGCTCGAGGACGTCGAGCCGGCGGCGGAGAGCGTTCCGCGCTGGAGAGACTCGCTGGCCGCCGGCATGCGCCGCGCGGGCCTCGAGGGGCGCTACGAGTGGAGCCTCGATTGGCCGGAGGCGGCGCCCGAAGAGGTGCCCCCCGACGACGCGCCCGGTGACGAGGGCTTCGAGCAGGACGGCGAAGGAGAGGACGAGGGCGGCGACGACGGGGACTTCCACGACGACGATCGCGGCATGGACCTCATGGAGGATCTGCACTCGCGCATGCGCCACGAGGCCTTCATCCGCAACTGGGACGCGGACTACAAGTGGCGCCGCTTCCTCTACCCGGTCAGCCGGTGCATCGTGGACCTCTTCCAGCTCGGCTCCAGCGAGACCGTCGTGGTCCACGAGAGCCTCGAGTGCATCCAGAACGAGCCACCGTGGCTGCCGCCGGCGAGCTCCCTGTTCCGAAACCGGGAGTCCGAGCGGGTCGGCGAGTACTGGAAGCGCTTCCGCATGAAGGTGACCGACCTGCGCGCGCGAGACGTCGCCGCGGGGGGCAGCATGAAGCGCCTCGAGGGGGCCCTCGAGGAGGCGGCGGACGAGACGGGCCGCGGCTGCATCGTCGTGCACACGGGCTGCCTGCCGAACGTCCTGGGCGACAACCCGATCCCCGCCATGCGCCGCCTCGAGCGCAAGACCGACGCGCGCTTCTACTGGATCGCGAGCACGAAGGACTGGCGGACCGTCACCGCCGGCCTGCTCGCCGATCGACTGGAGGAGGTGGCCCCCCCCGAGACCGAGAGGGATCCCCTCGGCGTGGCTGTCGTGGGCGGCGCCAGCCCGCGCGAGAACTCCGAGCTGCTCGCCCTGCTCGAGGGTGTCGGGCTGCACCCGAAGGGAATGGTCCTGCCCGAGATCGGCTACGACGAGGTCGCCGGCGTGGCCGAGGCCTCGCTCTTCGTGTGGGCCAACCAGTCGACCCTGCGGGACGTGTCGGATCTCGCCTTCGACGGCCTGCCGGTGCAGCTCCTGCGCCCCTCCGCTCCGGTCGGGCTTGATGGCTCGTTGGCCTGGCTCCGCGCCGTCGCCGAGGGGGCCGGCCCGGAGATCTCGCGGCGCCTCGTCGCGCTCGAGGGCGAGGCTCCCTGGGCCGAGCGCCTGTCGAGGCTGCGAGAGAGGGCGGGGCGCGAGTCCGTGCTCTTCGTCACCGACCCGGTAGAGGCCCGCCTCTACCTGGACTCCACGCCGCTCTGCGCCTTCTCCATGCTCTCGGTCTTGAAGGAGATGGGCTTCCGGGTGCACTTCCTCGTGCACGCCGGGACGGAGGAGTGCGCCGAGCTCATCGCGGGTCTCGACGAGCACACCCGCTCCGGGCACGTGAGCTTCGAGCGCTTCTCGACGCGAGAGGAGCTCGGGCGAATGCTCGAAGACCCCCGCTCAGGCGCGGTCTTCTCGAGCTTCGGAGCGGACCCGAGGGCCATCGAGGCCGGCATCAACACCTTCTCGGACCTCGACTTCGAGATGGGCATCGAGGGCTTCTTCCGGAGCGCCGAGCGCCTCTTGAGGCTCTGTACCCAGCGCCCCTTCGGGTCCATCCGCCGCAGGTCGTTGATGGGACCATGAGCACCGCATACGACATCAGGCAGAACATCGCCTACCTCAACGGCGTTTACGTCGCCGTGGACGCCATCTCGGACGCCTACCTCGTGGTCGACGGGCCCTTCTGTGTCCTCCAGAAGGCCGAGATGCAGGTCGGGCACCACCCGGCCACTACCCTCGTGGCGCCGGCGGGCATGTCCCGCGTCGTGCAGACCGACCTCCACCTCAAGCCGATCCCGGCCCACAACGTGGCACTTGACCGGGGCAGGGACATCGTGTCGGTCCTGAGCGGAGTGGCCGCGCACCCGGGCGCGGGCATCGTGCTGCTCACGTCGATGGACTTCCACCAGATCCTCGGCGCGCCGCTCGAGCGCTACCGGCGCTCGGCCGGCAAGGAGGGCGGGGCGCCCATCGCGCTCCTCGACGCTCGCTCCCTCGAGGGCGACTGGCTCGACGGCTACGCGCGCACCCTCGACGTCGTGGCGCGGACCATCGAGCTGCCCGAGCCCGACCCTGCGCTGCACCGGGTCGCCGTCGTGGGGCACATGATGGACCGCCTCGAGGGCGATCAGCTCGGGAACGTACGTGAGCTTGGCCGGATGCTCGAACGCATGGGCCTTGAGCTCGTGGCGACCTGGCCTAGCGGGGTGTCGACCGCGGAGCTCGCCGAGGTCCACCGCGCCGGGCTGGTGATCTCCCTGCCCTATGGGCGGGCGGCGGCGCGAACCCTGGTCGATCGGCTCGGCTGCGGGCTCGTGGAGGTAGACCTCCCCCTCGGGCTCGGTCCCAGCGTCGAGATGCTCGACGCGGTCGGCGAGGCCACTGGGAGGTTGGACTCCTCTTCCGTGGTCGCGGGGGACGAGGCTACCAGGGTGGCCTCCTCGGCGGAGATCCTCGTGCATCGCTTCCTCGCTGGGAGGAGGGCGGTGGTCCAGGCTGATCCCTACGTCGCGATGGCGCTCGCCGAGCTGCTCGACGACCTCGGCATGGAGGTCTCTGCATTGCACGTCGTGGCGGAGGAGCGGGGCCTCGACGAGGCGACCCGCGACTATCTGCGCGACCTCGGCGCCGTCTACGAGCAGGGCATCGACGAGCGCCCCGGAGGCGGGCTCCGCCTCGACGAGGAGGTCGACGCCGACGTGCTCATCGCCCCGACCCTCTTCCCCCACGACCCGGTGCGCGCGCGCTGGATACCGTTCGGCTACCCGAACTACCTCGTCCACCCTGTCCTCCCTCGCCCTTTCCTTGGCTTCGAGGGCGTCCGGTGGTGGGTCGAGACCCTGGTGGAGGCGGTCCTCCGCTCGGAGACGGAGGGCGGAGACACCCAGCGCGGAGGCACGGCGAAGGTGCGGCCTTGGTGAGCATCTCGAAAGCCCTGAAGGTCGTGCTCTACGGAAAGGGCGGCGTGGGCAAGTCCACCGTCGCGACCCACCTCGGCGTGGCCTTCGCGGAGCGCGGGCTCCGCGTCCTGCACGTGGGCTGCGACCCGAAGCTGGACTCCTCCCTGCGACTGACCGACCGCGAGGACGTGCCGACCCTGCTCGACTTCATCGAGGACGGCAGCCTCGACTCGAGGAAGCCCAAAGACCTCATCGTCAAGGGCAAGCGCGGCATCGACACCATCGAGGCGGGCGGCCCGGATCCAGGCGTAGGCTGCGCGGGCCGCGCGGTGGCCACCCTCGTCGACTTCCTGGACCTTCACGACATCGACGCGTGGCCCTACGACGTGCGCATCTTCGACGTGCTCGGCGACCTCGTCTGCGGCGGCTTCGTCTCGCCCATCCGCTACGCCATGGGCAACCGCGTCGTCATCGTCGCGTCGGGCGAGCTGATGTCCCTCTACGCGGCCAACCGCATCGCGAGCGTCGTCTTGCACCACGTCGACGAAGGCGTGCACCTCGCGGGCATCGTGTTCAACCTCAAGAGCGAGGACGAGCACGTGCGCGACGCTCTCGAGCGCTTCGCAGCAAAGATCCGGGCCCGCGTGCTCGGCTTCGTGCCCTGGAGCCCCGTGGTCCGCGAAGCCGAGCGGGTCAACAAGACGGCCTTCGAGCACGCCCCCGACTCCGAGATCTGCGACCTCTTCCGCGGGCTCGCCGACAAGCTGCAAGAGCCCGTCGGAGAGGGCTACCAGCCCCCGGTGCCGATGGAGCGAAAGGAGTTCATGGCTTTCGGGAGGGGGCTGGACCTGTAAGACCTGGGACGGACTTGTCTTGCAGCCCGCCTGCCCGTTTGCCAGCATGCGCAAATGCGACAGTACAGGCTGAAGCCCCTATCGACCCTCGCGGCGGCGCTGGTTTTCCTCACCTGGTCTCCAACACCCGCCGCGGCCGGCGGCGAGACCTGGGCGCTGCTCTCCCTCTCCGGCGCAGACTCCCTCGACCCCGGAGTCGCCGGCACCTTCACCGATCTCCTCGCCAACGAGCTGACGAGCGCCACCGGCATGGCCGTGCTCCGCCCCGAGGGGAGCTGCCGGGACGCCGCGTGTGCCCGTGCTGCGGCGGAGGCCGCGGGGGCCGACGTGGCCTGCTTCGGCACCATCCACGTGCTCGGCAAGAAGATCATCGTCTCGGTCACGGCGCTCATGGTGCGCTCCGGAGTGGTGCGCGGTTCGCCGCGAATGGCCGCGGACCGGGTGGAGGACCTCGACGCCGTCGCCACTCGGCTGGCCAGGGCGCTCTTCATCGGCGGCACGGCCGAGGAGACCGCCGAGCTTGGCGCCATAACCGCCCACGAGGTGCCGCCCGACCGGCGCCGCGAGGGCAGGTCCGGGCTGGCGCTGGGGCTCGGGGTCGTGACCCACTCGGTGGGCCGTCCGACCGGCGGCGACCCCGGCGCGGCGCTGCACGTGAGCTACTGGTACGAGGCGCGCAGCTTTGCCATCGAGCCGCGAGTCTCGATCCTCGGCCCGGCCTTCGACATCGGCACCGACGAGGGCGGAGCGTGGCTCAGCATCCCGGCGGACGTCGGCGCCTACTGGCTCACCTCCCCCGGGGACTTCTCGCCCTACGTGGGCGGCGGAGCGGGGGTCACGTGGTACATGGAAGAGCGCGTCGAGAAGAAAAGCGTCGGCACGATCGTTAGGGCCGAGCACGAGGCCGAGGTTTCAGACGGTGGCCTGGGCTTTCACGTCTTCGCCCGGGGCGGAATCCTGCTCTTCCGCACCTACACGATGCGGGTTTCGCTCGACGCGAGCTATGGCATCACCTTCGTCGGGTTGGACAACCGCTCCAGCCTGCAGGCGTTCGAAGGCGGAATCAGGGTGTTCTTTTGATGAAACGAGAGTGTGGCCAACTTCACCCGGGGGAGCAGCCAATGCTCGGCCGTCAACGCGAAGCTCCGACCGGGATCAGGCTCGCCTGCGGCTCGCGCGCCTACGGGGCCAAGCCCCGAAGGCTTGGGACGAATCCGCTTGGGTTACTTCGCTCGCCTGCGGCTCGTTGCGCGCGTCCAGGAGGGTGTTTCGCTTGCGAAACGCCCCGCGTAGAGGCGTTTCGCCCCGAAACGCCTGCCCCGCC
>CAZQPP010000115.1:0-10861 GCA_964594295.1 uncultured Myxococcales bacterium
TCGCTAACCGCTAATCGCTGCATCCTGAAACGCGAGTTTCAGGATGCACACTAGGAAGCAAGCCACGGCGCCTCAGAAGGATGACGGCGGAGGTCAGCGATGTGTGGCCCGCGCTGGCATTGCCGAGTTGGCGCTCCGCCTGACGTTGTTGGAGATGGGTGCATTTGTCGACGAAGCCGGGTCGTGCCCCGAAAGGAAGGGTGTTCCTTTCAGATGGAGACCCTTATGACTCTGAAGACTGCGATTGCTGCAATGGGCGCCGCGGCGCTTCTCTTCGCCGCTCTGGGTTGCGATGCGGACCGGACCTCGACAACGAGCACGACAGCGGAGAAAGACAGCGGCGGCGGGAAGCTCCTGTCCAAGGACGCCGGCCCGACGACGGCCGGCACGGAAGACAGCGGAAAGGCCGGCGAGGAGGACGAAGGAGAGACGGCGACGAACAACAAGGACAGCGGGCAAAGCGGAGAGGAGGACCAGGGTGTGGCGGCCGAGGACGCCGGTGACAGCGGGCAAAGCGGAGAGGAGGACCAGGGTGTGGCGGCCGAGGACGCCAAGGACGGCGGAGAAGGTGGAGTAGAGGACGACGGCTCCTGCACCCCGGAGTGCGCCGGCCGGGAGTGCGGCCCCGACGGCTGCGGCGGGGTGTGCGGAGAATGCTCCGGGAGCCACACCTGCAGCGGGGACCACGCCTGCATTTGCGCCGAAGGCTTCCAGGACAACGACGAGGACGGCTCCTGCCTGCCGACCTGCGCCTCAGCCGCCCCGAATTGCCACGGGCACGGGGACTGTGACGACACGGGTGGCGCCGCCGCCTGCGCATGCGTCTTCCCCTGGGTGGGCGAGGAGTGCGCCGAGTGTGCCGACAGCTACGAGCTGCACACGGGTGTCTGCGAGCCCATCGCCGAGTACGTCGTGAAGAACCTCGCCGCCGGCGGGCGTTACCAGTACCGCCCCACGAGCCCGAGGCCCGACAACATCCGCAACGTGGTCTGGGAAGGCTATCCCTTCCGCGGCGTCGACTCCTCCGCCCGCCTGGAGACCGAGAGCGGCTTCTGGGGTGAGCTCTTCACCTACGGAGATCAGTACATCATCTGGCACCAGGGCACCTGGAAGACCTGCCCCAACGTGGGCAACTGCTCGTCTTTCGTCGCCGGTCCCGGGCCCATGTGCCCGGATGGGGCGCCGGACGCCTACTGGCAGGATGGCTTCCCCTTCTGTGAGGGCATCGACTCGATGACGCAGATCGGCGTGAGCCCGGGGTCCACCTGGGTGGCCACGCGGGGCAACCAATACGTCCAGTGGAATTCGCAGCACGGGTACCATCACTGGCCGGCCGGCTCGCCCGTTCCCGGCCCCGGCGTGATAGGCGACCCCTCCTGGGGCGCCACCTTCCCCTTCACCGAGATCCACGCCATGGTGGACTACCTCGACGACGCCACCGGCGCAGATCGCATCCTCTTCGTCTCCGGCCGGCAGGCCCTGCACTGCTCCTTGCAGATGGACTGCGTCGCCGCCTTCGAGATGGGATCGGCGGGTGACTCCTTCTTCCCCTATCGTTGGCAGACCCTGCCCTTCGCCAGGGTGCCGAGCTGGGAGACCCCCGTCGACTCGATAATCCGCTCGGGCAAGAAGGGGCGTGGCTTGTTCATCGTGTCCAACACCCCCATGCCACGCAAGCACACGAGCGGGGAGCTGCGCATCTACGACTCCGTCTACGGCCCGCAGCAGCGAGCCCTCATACTCTCGGGCTCCGCCGCCGACCAGGGTTACACCCAGGGTTATCTCCTCGGCGAGGAGATCGTGGGCATCCTCAACGACGTGATCATCCCCTTCTACAACAACACCGTGGTGGACCCGGTGGAGATCGCGGGCGGCAAGACCGGCTACCCGGCGGTGAGAGAGCTGGTGTCCCGTTTCGACCTCGAGGGCGACTTCGCCGTCTACGTCGAGGAGCTCCAGGGCATGCTCAACGGGATCGGGCACAACCTCGCGACCAACAAGCTGCTCTTCGACGGCCCGTCGCAGACCGAGGCCCGCGAGTCTCGAAAGATGGACGTGAACGATCTCGTCGCCATGCAGCTCGTCGACGACCTCTGGGGGACCCACTGCAAGTCCGCCATGGTCTGGCGCGAGGGCTTCCCCACGGTGCCCAGCCCCTTCCACATCTCCGTCATCGACTGGGACTCGACCCTGGGCCCCAACAACCTGGTCGTCGCCTACGACAACAGCGACGACCCGGAGCGCATGAGCTGGATCGGCCCGAGCTGGTCGGGGAACATCGCGGGCTTCCTCTTCGGGCTCAACGAGGCCGGCGCCGTCTCCTCGTACGTGTCGAGCGGCGGTGAGCTCAGGCGCTGCCCCGAAGGCACGGGGCCCTGTCTCGACAAGCGCTTCGAAGACCTCGAAGGCATGGACCTCCAATCCACAGGCTTCGTGACGCGCCGCTCCATCGAGCTGGCGGCCACCGTCGAGGATGCCTGGGCGCTGCTCGAGGGCGTGACCATCATGACGGTCGCCTCCTTCGCCATGACCGAGCCGCACGACACCAGGCAGTCGGGCGTGATCTTCGAGCTCGTCTACCCCGGCATCGTCGACCTGTGGGGCCCGGACCCCAGGTACACCTTCAACCCCATGGAGCGTCCGAACCAGCTCAGGCGCTTCGCCCCGGACCCGCCCGGCGGCGACTTCGTGCCCGTCCTGGCCTCGGTGGCCCGCCATCTCGGGATCGTGGACATCCCCGGAGGCCCCGAGCAGCCGGCCTACGTCGCTCTTCGAGACGGCCTCTCGGTCCTCTACCCCAACGACGTGGACACCGAAGCCCTCATCGATCTCGTGCACAACGAGCATGTCTACGCCGCGCAGACGACACAGATCACCATCGGCGAGGTCGTCGTGGACGACACCGGCAACCACAGCGTCATCGACGTCTTCTTCTCCGGCCGGGAGGGGGAGAACGTCTGGGGCGAGAAGGGCAGCCACGGCCGCTACGTTTGGTCCGACTTCCTGGCGCCCTGAGCCCGCCACGGCTTCTTCGACGACGTCAACACCGTCGCGGCCGGGGCCTTCGAGCGCGCCGACCGCCTCCACCCGGAGCTCATAGAGCGCGGCGACGACTACGCGCGTGCGCTCTCGTGCCCCGAGTCGGCGACGAAGAGGCAGGAGCCGCCGCTCGCCTCGATCATCTTCGTCAGCAGCTCGAAGTCGGGCTCTGCTTGGAGGCCGAGGATGCTCAGGTCCGGCCGGGGCGCGGTGTGCGCCGCTTCGAGGAAGGGCGCGACGATGACGCGGCGCTCGGTCTGCTCGGGCAGCCGCGCCAGATCGCAGATCTCGGCCAGGAAGGCCTCTGCGCGGGGGCGCTCCTCCTCGTCGTCGATGGCCGTCAGCACGCGCAGCTCGGCGCGCCAGTTTCGCTGCAGCCGGTAGCCCATGAGCAGGGTGAGGTCGAGGTTGTTCGAGGCGAAGGCCTCGTCCACTCCCCAGCCCGAGCGGTCGGGGCGGAGCCACAGGTTCAAGTAGGCCTTCCGGCCCAGGCCCACCTCGGGGTGCTCGCCGAGCAGGATCACGCCGACTCCGGTCTCGTGCGCGCCGACTATCATGCGGCCCAGCTCGGGTCTGCGCTCGACCTCGCGTCCCAGGGTCAGGAAGAGCAGGTTCGGGCGGAAGAAGGCGCTCTGCAGCGCCTGCAAACCGTGGAGCACGCTGTCCGCGAAGCTCCCGGTGCAGCTGACCACGCTCTTGCGGGCCAGGACCCCCCGATCGTTGAGATCGCGCGCGATCTCGGCCAGCTCGGCTCTGAGCGCGGGATCGCCGTCGTCGTCGCTCAAGGCGAGCAGGCTCACCGATCCCTCGGGCCTCGAGAGCTCCAAGACGAAGCGGAAGTCGCGGCGCAGCTCGACGGCGCTCTGGGCCGGCACGAGAAGCTTCGGCTTCCAGCTGCGGACGTTGTCGCCGCCGACCTGCACCACCTTGGCGGCGGCCCACTCGGCCACCGACTCGAAGACGCTGCTGCGAACGTCCTCGTCCTTGCCGCCGACCCCGAGGCGGCTGATCGCCACGTAGATGGCTATGGAGGTCGCCACGGCCAGCAGGCCGAAGGTCGGGTTCACGATGAACATGGTGAAGACGCAGCCGAGGGCGCCGAGGAAGGGCACCGACTTGGGTACGCGCATGCTCGGGCGGAAGGAGGCCAGCCCGAGGCTGCCCTCCACGAGCAGCACCACGTTGATCATCAGGTAGGTGATCAAGAAGAACATGGTCACGAGCGGAGCGATGGCGTTCAGGTCGCGCATCATCAGGCAGCCGAAGGTCAGCACAGCGGTCAGCAGGATCGCGTTTCGGGGCTCGCCGGAGTCGGAGCAGCGCGCCCAGGTCGCGCTCTTGGGCAGGATGCGGCGCTGGCCCATGGCCATGAGGATGCGCGGGCCACCGACGGCCGAGGCGAGCGCGGAGGAGAAGGTCGCTCCGAGCAAGCCGGCGAGCACGCCCCAGCCGATGTAGGACTGGTCGATGAAGAAGTTGTAGTTGGAGAGCAGCTCCTCCTCGGTCCCGGCGCAGGCCGCCCAGAAGGCCAGCCCGAAGTAGATGAGGCAGCTCACGCCCATGGCCCACATGGTGCCGGTCGCGATGCTCTTGCGTGGGTTGGCGAGGTCGCCTGACATGTTGGCGCCAGCCAGGATTCCGGTGGTCGCCGGGAAGAAGACCGCGAAGACCACCCAGAAGTCGGTCCCCTTGAGGCCCTCTTCCGGGAAGCCGCGGAAGTTGCCCCAGAGCAGGACATCTCCGCTCGCTTCGAAGAGACGCGGGCTCGCGAGCACCGAGACGAGGGAGAACGCGATGACCGCCATGATCAGGAACTGCACGCGAAAGGCCAGGTCGGCGCTCAGGTAGGAGATGCCGAAGAGGGCGACGAAGACCGTGAGGTCGATCGCCAGCGCCACCATCGGGTCGGTGTTGCCCAGGAGCCACTGCACCCCTTCGCGGAAGCCGAAGACGTACATCGCGATGCCGAGCGGCCGGCTGAGGAAGAGCGGGACGCCGATGCTCCCCCCGACCTCGAGGCCGAGGGAGCGGGTGATCATCGCGAAGGGGCCGCCGGCGCCCACCCTGGTGTTGGTGGCGACGCTGGACAGCGAGAGCCCCGTGCACAGGGTTATCCCCATCGCCAGAGCCAGCACGGCGCAGGCCCCGAAGAAGCCCCCGTTCCCGACCACCCACGGGAGGCGCACGTACATGATTACGCCGAGGATGGTCAGCAGGGTCGGAGTGAAGACCCCCGTGAAGGTGCCGAACTTCACCGGCGTTCGCGGCGCGCCCTTCAAGGTGCTCTCTCCAAGAATCGGCCCGAGCTCATCGCCTCGCCCTGTCCGAGCAGGCTCAGGATAGCGCACTCGGCCGGCGATGGCGACGTCGCGCGCTCGATTGCGTCATGCGCTCGTGTTGCTTGGATTGCGGCGATCTGTGTGTAACAACATGGCCGCACACTCGCCCGGAGGAGAACCCATGAACCGTCTTGGGCCGCTGGCGTTGGCGTTCGTCTGCGCGGTCGCGATCTCCTGCGAGAGCTCCTCCGACCCTGCGACCGAGGACCTGCCTCCGCCTGCCCGGGACGCCGGCGGGAGCGCGACGGCCCGGGAGGCTTGCGAGCGCTTCATGGAGGCTGCCTGCGAGCGCCTCTACGCCTGCCACGCGGGCGAGGAGCTCGACGCCATCGACGGGCAGCTGGGCTTCTACGATGCGGCGTCCTGCGCGAGGAAGTACACGCCTATCAACTGCGACGCGGTCGAGGCGGCCGTCCAGTACACGAGGACGTTCCGCGTGGACCTCGACGCCGCCGACGCCTGCATCGCCAGGTCAAACACCTGGACCTGCGGTCTCGTGGGCTACTTCCTCATGGACATGCTGAACATGAAGACCTGCGGGGAGGCATTCGCAGGGAACGTCCCGTGGGGGAGAGGGTGCAAGACCTCGATGGAGTGCGCGGGGCCGAACATGCGGTGTGTCAGGGCCACACCCGGCGCCTCCTGGGGCGCCTGCCTCGGTCCGCACGAGGCGGCCGAGTACGTGAAGGTCTGCGACAAGCCCGAGGATTGCGCCACAGACTTCTGTCTTCTGTTTGCACCCAATGTGCAAGGGCACGCGGGGGTGTGCACGGCGATCTGCCAGACCGACTGGGACTGCGGCCCCGGGGCGGCCTGCATCGTCTCCGAGGAGGGAGGATTCTGCGCAGCGCTCTGTGACCCCGAAGGCCCGCCGTGCGCCTCGGACCTTGTGTGCACCGACACCGGGTTCTTGTCTGCGGAGATCTGTTTTCCGCAGCCATGTGACGCCGGATGCGACAATGGCTCATCTTGGTGCGTGCCCAGAGAGTGCGGTGGGCACTGCGGCAGCTGCGACAGCTCGGTCGGCAAGCAATGCGTCGACGGTCATTGTGTCTGCCCGGGCCCGGACGAGAAGCGCTGCGAAGGGAGGGACGTGGTCTGGTACGACGGATGCGGCAGGCGCGGCGATCACGTCGAGAGCTGTGAGCACGGGTGTCAGGATGGCGCCTGCGGGCCCTGCGTCCCCGACTGTGGCGAGAAGGTCTGCGGCGCCGACGGCTGCGGCGGTGTCTGTGGCAGGTGCGACGAGCGCTTCGTCTGCCTGGGCGGAGAGTGCGTGTGCGAGGAGGAGCCCACCTGGACCTGCCCCGACGACCACCGGCGGCTGGTGCTAGCCGGCTGCGGGGTCGAGCTCGAGTCCGTGGACTGCACCTATGGCTGCGATCCCGACCTCCCCGACCTCGAGTGCAATCGGTGCCCCGACACCTGCACGGGCGTCGAGTGTGGCGGCGACGACGGGTGCGGAGGCAAGTGCAGGTGTTCTGCGGGCAAGGTGTGCCACGACGGCCTCTGTTGTGCTCCCGCCTGCACGGGCGTCGAGTGTGGCGGCGACGACGGCTGCGGAGGCACGTGCGGGTGCTTCGTGGGCAAGGAGTGCCACGACGGCCTGTGTTGTGCTCCTGCCAGGCCGATTTGCCACGAGGGCGACCTGTGGGGCGTGGACGGGTGCGACCGGCTCCGAGAGATCGTCGAGGTGTGTCCGGTCGGCTGCGTTGACAGGCGCTGCGTCACTCAGGTCGTCGTCGAAGGCGGCGAGGCGTGGATCGGCTGCGTGGAGGGTTCGGCCGACTCCTGCGCTCCCGACGAGCTGCCCCGCCACCGCGTGTGGCTGAACGCCTATGCGATCGACGTCTACGAAGTGACGGCCTATGACTTCTGGTTGTGCCCCGACGCCCGCTGTCAGTCCCTGGTCCACGGCGTCGACACGGTGGAATGCGGTGGCCTCTGCACGGTCCGCAACGGCGAAAAGCGAGACCACCCCGCCAACGGCGTCGACCGCGCCGCGGCGAGCGCCTACTGCGCCTCCAAAGGCAGGCGCCTGTGCACCGAGGCCGAGTGGGAGGCCGCGGCCCGGGGTCTCTGCAAGGTCGTCGACGGGGACTGCAGCGCGACCGCGCCGATATGGCCGCACGGCGACGACGCGCCGGCCTGCGAGCAGGCCGCGGCGGCCAACGGGAGCGACGGCGCGTGCACGCCGGCCGGGACGAAGCCCGTCAGCCACGCCGCGGTCTGGCCGAGCCCCCACCGAGCGGTCAACATGGCGGGCAACGTCGCCGAGTGGGTGGCCGACGACTACGCCGATGACTACAGCGGCGCCTCGATCGACGGATCTCCGCTCTCGCTCGGCGAGGGGGCCCGAGGCATCGTCCGGGGCGGCAGCTTCGAAGACCAGGACGGTAACGCGCTCCGCGCGGCGCACCGGGAAGCGGTGGACCCGACGACACGGTCGCCGAACATCGGGTTTCGGTGCTGTGTCAGCGACTGCGACGACGGCGATCCCTGCACCCTCGACGTGCTCGACCACGTGAGCCGGGCGTGCACGTCCGTCCCGCACCCGGAGCCGGAAGCCCTTTGCCCCGATGACGGCGATCCCTGCACGGTCACCACCTGCGTCTCCGGCCAGGGCTGCGTCTCCGAGCCCAAGGCCATAGCCTGTGACGACGGCGATCCCTGCACGGTAGACCGCTGCGTGCCCGAAACCGGCGAATGCGGTCACGCCTTGGCGACGGATGTGGAGGGCTGCGAAGCGCTGCCCTTCGGTCGCCGTGACTGCACCGGCAGCGAGTGCGTGCTCCGCTGCGACAGCGGCCGGGCCGACTGCGACGGGTGGAGCGGCAACGGCTGCGAGACCGACACGGCCTCCGACCCGAGGAGCTGTGGATCGTGTGATGCCGTCTGCCCCGACGGCGAGGTCTGCTCGAAGGGCGAGTGCCTCCCGGAATGTGAGGAGGGCCTGACGACGTGCGGCGGGGCCTGCGTCGACCTGCAGTCGAGCGCTCTTCACTGCGGCGCCTGCGGCTCGCCCTGCTACTCCTGGGTCTTCGCCAACTTGATCGCCGTGTGTGAAGGTGGGGCCTGTGCTCTCGTCGACTGTCCGGAAGGCACCGCAAACCCGGACGGCTTGAGCGCGACTGGCTGCGAGGCGGCCTGCGAGTACGTCGCCGGCTGGGACACGAGCTGCGACGGCGTCGACGACGACTGCGACGGCGAGACCGACGAGGATCGGCCTCTCACCAGCTTGACGGCGGGGTCCGGCAACACCGTGAGCCATACCGCGGACTGCAACGGCTGCAGCTCCTGCGGCCTGGACGAGGGCGGAGGCGCCGGGTGCGCGGCGGGCACGTGCTTCGTCGCAGCCTGCAGCTACGGCACCTTCGACACCAACGGCGATCACAGCGACGGATGCGAGGACGACGGCAACGGCGCTGGGGGGCGGGTCCTGTGGGCCGACGAGGAGAACGGTGACGACGCGCTCGGCAACGGCTCCGAGACGAAGCCATTCGCCACGATCGCCCGCGCGCTGGAGATCGCGGTGTCCGGTGACGTGATCCGCGTGAGGGGGTCGGTGTCGCAGCAGGCCCCGGTTGTGATCCCGGAGGGAGCCGATGGCGTTACCATCGAGGGGACTCCGGGCAGCACCATGGCCTCGAACCCGAACTTCGGCGCGGACGTCGACGCGATCATCGACATCAAGGCCGACGGCGTGACCCTGCGCGGCCTCGCCTTCGATCTCTCCAACGCCGACTACGGGGTCCGGGTATCGGGCGACGACGTCCGCGTCGAGAGCATCTACTCGGGCTGGAGCCCACTGCACACGCGCGGCCTCGTGTACGTGAAGGGCACCCCCGAGGAGCCGGTCACGGGTTTCCTGCTCCGCGGTGTCGACTGGTTCTCGTCCTTCTCTGACCAGCTCTTCATCAACAAGCCGGACCCGGCGCTGATCAGGGTCGAGCACGCCCATGGCGCCACGGTGGAGAACGTCCTCATCGAGAGGGTGCCCGCGCCCTCGTTCTTCCTCGACGACCTGGCGTGCGCATTTCCGGGTGCGCCGACCTTGGCCTTGGTGCTCCTCGACAGCTGCCAGCACTGCGTCGTTCGGCGGCTCGTCGCGCTCGAGGTCCACGGCCCAGAGGCCTATGTGGGCTGCCCCGAGCGGCCGAAGACCCGCAATGGCAGCCTGTTCGGCGTGACGGCGCGTGACAGCCCATACCTCATGCTCCAGCTCATCGATCTGGCTGATCTGAGCTCTCGGACCTCCACCGACCTCGCCGCCGGATCGGTGGTCGGCATCAACCTCGAACGTTGTGATGCCTCCGCGGCGATGCACGTCGAGATGCGGGGTCTGGAATCCCTCGGCAGGTGCTGCGCGCCCGATGACGGCGAGACAGCCACTCATCTCGGCGTGGCGGGCATCCGGGCGCTAGACTCGGCCGTCCTGCAGATCTATGGAGCCGACCTGCAGTCGCTCCTCGGCCAGTGCTTCCTCTCCGACGCCGAGAGCTGCACCAACCAGGCCTACGACACGACGTCTGTGACCGGCATCCGGTTGGAAGGCCTGGCGCCGAAGATCCGTGGCGTCCGCATCCACGATGTAAGCGGCGGTGCCTACGGTGACGGCGTCGGGGACGCTGATCTGGCGGTCGACCTCACGGGCGTCGTCCTGGCCGATCCGAAGCGGGACATCGCCGCGCACGCCGCGATCTCCGCCATACGGCTCGTCAGGAACAGCCCGGGAACCGTCGCATGCGCGTCGATTGGCGGGGACACGGAGATCTCCCTCAGCCACCTCTCCTGCTTCGACGTCGGCGGAGACGGCGTGCGCCTGCGGCCCGGGAGCGCCGATGTGGCCGTGCGCTCCAGCGTGTTCTCCTACGTGCAGGGGGCCGGCGTGAACGCGGCCGCAGGGGTGGGCGCCTCGCTCGACCACAGCGTGCTCTGGCCCGCCGGCGCCGCCGCGGCCGCCAACGCCACGGCCGGTGAGGACCTCGTCTTCGCCGATCCACGTTTCGCCTGGCCGGGCGGCGGAGATCTATCCGTCCTGCCGGGCTCGCCCCTCGTCGACACCGCCGATCCCGCCGCGGACTACTGCGCAGAGCCTGAGCCCAACGGCTGCCGAGCCAACGCCGGCGCCTTCGGAGCCACAGACGCCGCTGCCTCAGGCGAGGGCGCGGCGCACTGCGCCTGCGAGCAGTAGACCGCTACAGCGGCGCCGACCGGATCGCCGGAGCCTTGCCTCGCGTCGTGTCGTAGTACAGGTCGCCTCAACAGCCGCTTGGGTCGTGCCGGGGTAGTAGCCGAGCTCGTGCCGGGGTCGTAGCCGGGGTCCATGCCCGGGTCGAAGCCCGAGTCGAAGCCCGGGTCCATGCCTGGGTCCAGGCCCGGGTCGTAGCCCGGGTCCGTGCCTGGGTCCAGGCCCGGGTCGTAGCCGGGGTCCATGCCCGGGTCGAAGCCCGAGTCGAAGCCCGGGTCCATGCCTGGGTCCA
>CAZQPP010000115.1:10961-17967 GCA_964594295.1 uncultured Myxococcales bacterium
CGGGTCGAAGCCCGGATCGAAGCCGGGGTCCATGCCCGGGTCGAAGCCTGGGTCGATTCCCGGGTCGAAGCCCGGATCGAAGCCGGGGTCCATGCCCGGGTCGAAGCCTGGGTCGTAGCCGGGGTCGCTGCAGTACCCGCAATCGATCGGGCAGAGCACACAGTCCTCGCCCAACACGATGTCGCAGTAGAGGTCACCGCAGTAGCCACCGGCGTCATAGCCCGGGTCGGTGACGGTGTCGGTGTCGGTGTCGGTGTCGGTGCCCGGATCGGCGCCGGGGTCCGCGTCCGTCACACCGGTATCCGCGTCGACACCAGGGTCGGAGATCCCACCGTCATCGCCGTCACCAGTGTCCGTCGAGCTGTCGGACACGTCCGGCACGTCGCCGGAGTCCGCCGCGTCGGCGTCTGGACCCGGGCAGGCGCCGCAGCAGTCGACGGTACAGGTCGCCGGGTTCGAGCAGTCGACGGACGTGCCGGTGCAGAGGCCACCCGAGCAGACATCCCCGGTGGTGCAGGAGCTCGAGTCATCGCACGGCTCGGTGGTGAACAGCGGCACGCAGTAGCCCACCACACAGCCGAAGGCGATACACGGATCCGTGCTCACACAGGGCACGGGTATGCCCGGCCAACAGGTGCCCCTGGCGCACAGGTCGCCGAAGGTGCAGGGGTCGCCGTCATCGCAGGGCAGGTTGTTGTTCGTGAAGTCACATGTGCCGCCGGAGCAGGAGTCGTTGGTGCAGGGATTCCCGTCGTCACAGACCTTCGGCACGCCGACGCAGAGGCGGCCGGAGCATGTGTCGGGAGCCGTGCACGGGTCGCCGTCGTCGCAGCTCTCGGTGTTGGGCGTGTGAACGCAGTCGCCCGGGGATGGCGTGGGCGCGGGTCCAGGCGAAGAGCCCGGTGGCGATCCAGGGGCTGAGCCTGCCGCCGGCGCCGGGGAAGGCGCGGGGGCCGGCAGGGCGCAGGTGTCGTCGGTGCAGGGGTTCCGGTCGTCGCAGCTCTTGGGCGGCCCCGTGCAGGTGCCTCCGGTGCACGTGTCCGGAGTCGTGCACGGGTTGCCGTCGTCACAGCTCCTGTCGTACACGCAGCCGCGCTCGGGATCGCAGGAGTCGGTCGTGCACGGATCCCTGTCGTTGCAGGTTTTCGGTGTGTACACACACCCGATGTTCTTGTCACAGGTGTCCGTCGTGCAGGGGTCGTCGTCGTCGCACACGATCATGGGGTAGTCGCAGGCACCCGAGGTCGTGCATGAGTTGCGCGTGCACGCATCGTCGTCATCGCAGCCCGGGGCGACGTTGACGCAACCGGTGTCCGGTTCGCAGCTGTCGTTCGTGCACGACAGCTTGTCGTCACAGTCCACGGCATCTCCGATGCAGGTGCCGTCTACGCAGCTTCCGTTGCTCAGACACTTGTTCGCCTCGCCGCAAGACCCCGTCCGGTTGGCGTAATCGCACTCGTGGCTCACCGGGTCGCAGGAGTCCTCCGTGCACTCTTTGCCGTCGTCGCAGGCCGCTGGCGTGTAGGCGAGCGGCGTGTAGGCGCAGGTGCCGTCTTCGGCGCTGCTGCAGGTGTCACTCGTGCAGGGCTTCTCGTCGTCGCATTCGCCGCAGTCCACGGTCCCGTCGTCTTCCGTGCACCACTCCTCGTCCGCGCCCTTCCCGGGGGCTTCACACTCGTCGGAATACGCGCCGCACTCCCCTTCCTCGCACTCGCGGGGCTCGCACTCCTCTTCACAGCGCTCCACGAAACAAGGGGTCTCGTCATCCTGTTCGCAGCTCTCAGGACGCACGACGAGGCCTGGCTCACAGGCGGCGTCCTCGATGCAGCGTGACTCGCCGAGACGCCCGCAACGCTCGCAGAGGTTCGTCATCGGATTGCAGACGAGCTCGGCGCCCGAGACCGTGCGGCGGCAGGGAGCCATCCCTTCGGTCACCCTCCCGGGCTCGTCGATGCAGCAGGGGTCGCCCGCGGTACCGCACCCCGGGCTCTCCTCGGTGTAGAAGACGCGGCAGGTGCAGTTGTGCATCTTGCAGCTCACGTCGGGGTCGGCGCAGCTGTTGACGCAGTATCCCAGCACGCTCCTGCCAAGCTCGTAGCCGGCGAGGGTCATCGGCTTGGAGCGCTGGCACCAGAGCTGGCAGGCGAGAGGATCGCACTCGTCTTCGGGCTGATGGCAGACCGCGTCCCATGTCGCGTACATGGCTTCGTAACGGAGCTGGGTGACGTCCGCCTCGGCGTTGATGACGTCTCCGGTGTGCCAGTTGCATTCGCAGTAGAGCGCGTCGACGGCCATGGGGTTCTCTTCGTCGACACTTCCGTCGCAGTGGCGAGCCTCGTCGTTCACGTTGCAGTGATGGCGGAGGGTCCGCTCGAGCCCCGCACAGGCCGTCAGGCCGGCCTGGTTGATCGTGTCGACCGCGGCGTTTATCCACGTGTCGAAGAAGCCGAGGATGGCGTCGATGCCCGCGGTGCCGCGCAGGCTGTCGATCCAGCTCTCGATGGAGTCCGGCACCTGTGCTCCGCAAGCCAGGAGCATTCTCCGCATCTCCCTGGAAGGTTGCAGCAAGGACGGCGGCCAGAGGCGGAAGCCCGAGTCTCCGGGCTCCTTCACAAGCTCCTCGTCACAGTGAATGTAGTCGGGCTCATCCTTGTTCAGCGCCCGCCTGACGAGATCCTGTATGCCCTCGCGGCAATTGTCCCCGTGGGCCAGGTTGTCCCCCTGCCTCGGATCGCAGAGCTGGTTACCTTCCTTGTGGTGCAGGCACTCGGCGTCCTGGGGGAAGTGATAGGCGGCGTTGTGCCGCTCGACGAACTTCGCCCAGGTGGCTTCGTTGCAGTAGTGTTGCGTCTCGTAGCGTCTCCGCGCGCTCGGGATGCCCAGGATGTCGTTCAGGATGGAGTTTGCCCAGCTCCTGGTGATGCCCTCGGCGACGCTGGTGTCGGCCGGGAAGACGTTGCGAACGAAGTGGGTGTAGTTGCAGGCCATGAAGATCTTCTGCCCTGGCCCGAGGCTGCACTCGCCCATCTTGCCGACCATGGTCCCTGTGACGCTCCCCACGATCCCGTCGTTGAGCGCCTCGAAGGCCGGCGGCATCAGCTCAGCGTCGTCCGACTTGCAGGGCCACTCGTCGGGATCGTTGATGCCCTCGGCATGGGCATGGAGCTCCTTGGGCACGCAGAGGGCAGGCTTCGCTGCCGCGCCGGCGCCTTGCGGGTAGTCCGCCTTCACTCGGGCGGCCGCCGCCTCGGCGCCGGTCGTGTGGGCGTAGGCGTCGCCGGCCCGCGCCGGGGAGGAGAAGAGGCAGATCGCGACGAGAGGCAGCGCCACCGCCGTGCCTCGCCAGAAGGACAGGCTCTGCTCTGCGCCTCTGTTCGTGGGAACGCGTTCGTGGGAGATCACAGGGCACCTCCCGTCTCCGCGGGGCTCGCCCCGTCAAGCCAGGTGGCAAAGGGACAGCGCCGGCAGCCTGTGGGGACCCAGACGAGGCACTCGGAGCCTCCGTCCGGGTGCACCGACCAGCCGATCACCTCGCCGCCTTCACCCACCGACTCTGCCCTGCCGCCGGCGAAGGCCAGACCTTTTCCAAGATTGGGCCTGAGGACGTGGGTCGCTCCGCCCGAGACGACGAAAGGCTGATCGACACCCAGCTCGTCGTGAAAAGAGCCCGCAATGTCGCCTCGCTCGTTGATGTCGTGAGCGCGGCTGCCGCGCGGGTAGCCGGGGTCTATGTCACTTAGCGCTCCGTGTCGGTAGAGGAAGGCGTGGCGGATCGGCACCCCCTCCTCCAGCTCGCTGTAGCCCACGACCGCGCCGGAGTTGTTGACGGCGAGGGCCAGGCTGAAGGTCCCGCCCAGGGTCCCAAGATCGACGGGGCGAGCGTCGATCCACATCACCGCGTGGGAGCCCGGCGTTCGGAGGCCCTTTTCGGTTTGCACCTTGGGCAGGGTGGACACTCCCACGATCTCGCCTTTGGCGTTGATGTCGGTGGCCATGGCATAGGCGCCGCCGAGCGAAGGGAGCTCCAGCAGGCCGTCTTCGTCATGCCTGAAGGCGGCCAGACCGCCTTGCTCGCGGGTGGAAAGCATCCGAGTGGAACGCATCCCCACGAGCACTCCCTGCGCGTTCGCCGCGTGAACGACGGCCACCTCATCGGGCAGGAAGATGTCCCATCCCTCTGCGCCGTGAAGGAGTGCCCGCGTGGGCGCCAGCTCGGGGACCGGCACGTCGGCGTCGAGCTGCCGGCCGCCGAAGCCGACGACAACGCCTCCCTGGATTGCCCGCGGCACACCTACGCCGAAGCGGCGGCTGCTGGCCAGGATGCTGAAGCCCTCGGGCGGTGACAGCTCCCGGCGCACACCGTTGGCGCCGACCACGAAGGCCCGGAGCCCGTCCCTGTCGGTGGTGCCCGCCACCAAGAGCCCGTCCGGGGAGATGGACGTGCAGCGCCCCGATCCCAGTCCGACGACCCGGTAGGGCGGCTCGGAAGAACCGGGCTGCTGTGGCTCGGCGACGCCGAAGGGCTGTCGGAAGCGCCGCAGATCCCGCTCGCGGCGCTCCTCCTCATCCTCAGGGATCGGGGTGCTCGGGATGCCCGGCACAACCTCCGGGACCAGCTCCGTGCCGGGCCAGCTCGGCAGATCGGCCGGGGCCTCCGGGCGCGGCCGCGCCAGATCCGGGGGCACGTCATCTGCCGAAGAAGAGCTCGACGACTCGCTGCAGGACAGTCCCACGACGAGGAGGAGGGGGACCACGAGGCTCGGCAAACGGAGCGATCGCATCATGGAGTGCGCCTCTCTGGTGCGTATGTCCGGCCACGGCTACCCGACGCGCCGGAACGCTCTGGCGGGGGTGCGCCAGACCGCAAGTTCGGTGCCACGGTGGCTCAGCCCCTACTCACCATCGCGCAATTGTGTGGCTTCACTGAACAAAGAGCTCGAGACCAGGTCAGCGACCACCTCCTGATGATCGGCTGTGACCCATGACCGGGAAGGGCTGAGGGCGCCGACCGCCACGGAACGTCCCAGAACGCCACGCAAGGTCATGGGACGTCCCGGAACGTCGCGCGGGTCGACAGGCCCCTCCCCATCCTCGCGCGAGGGCTGCCCACCTCGCCGCCGCCGATGCCGAATCCTTGCCGCAGTCTGCCAGGCGGGTTGCGCGCAAGCTGCCTCACGAGGACTACCCCGCGCGCGTGAACAGTTTGCGGGGCGGGCGTTTCGAAGACGAAACGCCCCTACGCGGGGTGTTTCGCAAGCGAGACACCTTGTTATCGCGGCTGTTGCCGGACTCCGAAACCATGCCCTATGCTGCCGGGACCTTGCGCACGCTCCTCATCGAGTTCGCCGCCACCGACCGCTTCCACCGCGCGGTGCCCTATCCCTACCTCGTCGGAATGGCCCGAGAGGCCGGGGCGGAGGTGCGCTGGTTCCGGGCGGGGGTCTCCGCGGCGGTGCAGTTCGAGCGCGGAGAGCTTGGGGTGGGCCTCGAGGGCGAGGACCTCGACAGGCTGGTCTCGGAGGCGAAGAGCTACGACCCGACCGCGGTCGTATTCGACCGCAGCCCCGCGGACACGGTCGTCGAAGCCCTGCGCGCTGCTCTCCCTGACGCCAGGATCCTGATCTACGGCGACGGCGCGGCAGGCGGCGCGAAGACCGAGCTGGAGGTCCTCCCCACCGATCCCTCGAGCTGGCTGCGCTTGCTGGGCGTGAGCACCCCCGGCGGACCGGCGGCCGCCCAGAGCGGCTGGCACAACACGCCGGACTTCGGCTACGAGCCCGTGAACGCCGCGGCCGAGCGCATGCAGCCCCTGCCCTTCGTGTGCCTCGGGACCGAGTGCACCTACGACCGCCCGTGGCGCAAGAGCCCCTTCTTCAAGGGCCTGGACCTCTCGGGCTCGGTCCGGGAGGGCGGCTGCGCCTTCTGCACGAGGCCCGCCCGAGACCGAAACCCCCTGAAGGCCGGGGCCGAGGAGGTCAGGGAGCAGCTCGATGCCCTCCGCCGCACCCTGCCGGCCTACCAGGGGCGCCTGGCCATCCGCATGTTGGGCGAGCCGGCTCTGCGCCTGCTCGAGCCCATCGTCGAGACCGTCAAGGAGCTGGGCTTCGAACCCGCAGACCTGCTCCTCGACACCAGGGCCGACCGCCTCGTGCGGCGCAAGGAGCGCATCGCCGAAGCCGCCCGCAGCCTCGAGGGCACGGGCCACCGCATCCACGTGGCCCTCATCGGCATCGAGAACTTCGCCGCCGCGGAGCTCGAGCGCCTGAACAAGGGCGTGAAGCCGCTCACGAACCTCGACGCCGTGCTGGCCCTGCTCGAGCTCGAGGCGGAGCACCCCGACACCTTCGCCTTCCGGGAGCACGGCGGGCTGAGCATGATCCTGTTCACCCCCTGGACCGCCCTCGAGGACGTGGCCTTCAACCTGCGCCTCGTGCAGGCGGGCTACCTCGAGCGCATCTGCGGCAAGCTGCTCACCTCCCGCCTGCGCCTGCACGAGGGCCTCCCGCTCGTGCCGGCCGCCCGCCGGGACGGCCTGCTCATCGAAGCCTACGACGACTCGGCCTTGGACACGGCCTCTCGCAACCTCTACGAGGAGGAGCTGCCCTGGCGCTTCCGCGACGAGCGTCTGGAGCCCGTCTGCCGGGTGCTCATCCGCCTGTCGGGGGACACGGACTTCGGCGAGGACGACGAGCTCGCGGCCCTGGCGCCCGAGGTGCTCGACGCGGCCGCACAGCTTGGGCTGAGCCCGGCGGACGTGGCGCTGTCCATCGTGGACGAGGCGCTCTACGCACGCGGCGGCCCGGAGCTGGAGCGGGGTGGCGGTGCGGCGGCGGCGCGGGCCCTGCTCGAGGGGGCGGCGCGGGTACTCGACGAGCGCAAGCCGGGGTTTGACGGGGCGGAGACCGAGGAGTGGGTGAGCAGCGGGGGGGAAGGCAAGGAAGAGGGCAAGGGCAGGGGCAAGGAAGAGGGCAAGGAAGAGGGCAAGGGCAAGGGCACGGGCAGGGGC
>CAZQPP010000116.1:0-8706 GCA_964594295.1 uncultured Myxococcales bacterium
CCGACCCGGGCTCGGACCCCGACACCGGCACGGAACCCGCCACCGACCCGGGCTCGGACCCCGACACCGGCACGGAACCCGCCACCGACCCGGGCTCCGACCCCGACACCGGCACGGAACCCGCCACCGACGCCGGCACGGACACCGCCGTCCAAGACTGCTCCACCCCAGAGCTCTGCGACGACGGCGACCCCTGCACCGGCGACACCTGCGTGCCCGGGGTCGGCTGCGTTCACGGCCCGGCCCGCGAAGGCACCGCCTGCGACGACGGCGACGCGTGCACGACCGGCGAGGCGTGCAACGCGGCAGGCACCTGCGCGGGCGGCCGGCAGGTCGACTGTGACGACTCGAACCCCTGCAGCCTCGACACCTGCCACCCGGCGATCGGGTGCCGCCGCGCGCCGGCGCCGGAGGACACACCCTGCTACGACGGAGACGCGTGCACGTTGCAGGACGTCTGCGACGGGCTTGGCGAGTGCGAGGGAGCTATGCGCTCCTGCGACGACGGCGACGCCTGCACGGTGGACTCCTGCAACCCCGCCTGGGGCTGCACTCACAGCTCGGCCGAAGAAGGCACCCCGTGTGACGACGGCGACGCCTGCACGGAGAACGACTCCTGCAACGGGAGCGGGCGCTGCAGGCGCTCGACGCAGGTCGTCTGCGACGACGGCAGGGCCTGCACCACCGACGCCTGCAACCCACAGACGGGTTGCATCTTCGGAGCGCTGCCGAGGGGGTGGTCCTGCGAAGACGGCGACGCCTGCACCGAGGGCGACGCGTGCGACGGAGAGGGGAGCTGCGTGGGCGAGACCCGCGACTGCGAGGACGGCGACCCGTGCACCATCAACTCCTGCGTGCCGACTCACGGCTGCACGGCGACCCGGGCCGGCGACGGCGACCCCTGCGACGATGGCGACGAGTGCACCGAGGAGGATTCCTGCGACGAGGAAGGTGCATGCCAGGGAGCGCCGGTAGACTGCGACGACCTCGATCCCTGCACCCTCGACGCCTGCCACCACGCGGCCGGCTGCGTTCACGGCTTCGCCCCGGCCCAGACATCCTGTGACGACGGCGACGCCTGCACGACGCGCGATGTCTGCGACGGAGAGGGCGGCTGCGGCGGCAGGCCGCGCTCGTGTGACGACGGAACCCCGTGCACCGAGGACTCCTGCGACTCCACCGATGGCTGCGTCTTCACCCCCACCGCGGGAGGGGAGAGCGGGCCCGAGTGCAGCGACGGATCCATCTGCACCACCGGCGACGCGTGCGACGGCGAGGGGGCCTGTGCCGGGTCTCTCGTCGACTGCGACGACGGCAACGAGTGCACCGAGGACAGCTGCGACCCGTCCATCGGGTGCGTGCACGAGGCGCTCGGGAGCGAGCTCGCTTGCGAGGACGGCGATCCCTGCACCGCGGATGACGCCTGCGACGGCAACGGCGCCTGCACCGGGGAACCTGCCTGCGCCTGCGCCGAGGACGATGACTGCGACGACGACGGGCTGCGCTGCAACGGCCTGCCCCGCTGCGTCGTGCAGGCCGACATGACCAGGCGCTGCGAGACCGATCCGGCGACGATCGTCACCTGCCCGACTGACGGCGACACCGCGTGCTCGAAGAGCCGCTGCGCCGAGCCGACCGGTGCCTGCGAGATGGTCGCCGAGCCCGCCGGCAGCGCCTGTGACGACGGCGACGCCTGCACCTACGAGGACGAGTGCTCGGCGGGCGAGTGCGCGGGTCGACTCATCGCCTGCTCCGATGGTGATCCCTGCACCGACGACGAGTGCGACCCCGAGACGGGCTGCACATTCCCTTTCGCGGACGCGACGACCTCGTGCGACGACGGAGTGCCCTGCACCGTGGGCGATCGCTGCGACGGCCTGGGCGGGTGCGCGGGAGTGGACACCTGCCCCTGCGCCTCCCACGGCGACTGCGAAGACGACGGCGACCTCTGCAACGGCGTGCTGGCCTGCCGTGAGCTTGGGAACGGCCGCCGCGCGTGCGAGCTCGTGCAGGAGTCGGTGGTCGACTGCGACACGACGGGCGACTCGGAGTGCAGCCAGACCGTGTGTGTTCCGCAGTCGGGGCTCTGCGTCGAGCAGCACGCGAGCTCTGACGCCGAGTGCGACGACGACAACGCCTGCACCGAGGACGACACCTGCGACGGAGCGGGCGGATGCACGGGCTCGACCATGCGGTGCGACGACGGGAACGCCTGCACGATCGACGCGTGCGACCCTGCCGCCGGCTGCACCTTCACCCCTGTCACAAACGGGATCTCCTGCCACGACGGCGACTACTGCACCCTCTACGACACCTGCCAGGACGGCGTCTGCCAGCCCGGCGTCCCTAAGGACTGCGACGACCAGAACTCCTGCACGACCGAGTACTGCAACCACCGAGGCGCCTGCGTCTACAGCGGGCGCGACGGGGTCGCCTGCGACGACGGCGATCCGTGCACGGACGGCGACGCCTGCACCGGCCAGGGAGACTGCGAGGGCACCCCCTCTTGCGAGTGCACCTACGACTCCGACTGCGAGGACGACAACAACCACTGCAACGGCCGACCGCATTGCGTCGAGCAAGATGACGGCACGAGGCTCTGCGAGATCGACCCGAGCACGGTCGTCGTGTGCAGCACGGCAGCGGACACCGAGTGCAAGAAGGCCCAGTGCAACCCGCTGAGCGCAAACTGCGAGATGAAGAACATGGCCTTCGGCACCCAGTGCAGTGACGGCGACGACTGCACCGAGGGCGACCGCTGCGAGTACGGGAGCTGCGAGCCGGGGGAGAGCATCTCCTGTGACGACGGCAACGAGTGCACCACCGACGCGTGCGATCCGAGCGCGGGCTGCACCTTCACCACGAGGACGGGGAGCTGCGACGACGGGAACTTCTGCACGGTGGGCGACTACTGCCAGAGCGGAGTGTGCCAGCCGGGCACGGGGAGCCCGGACTGCGACGACGGAAACGTGTGCACCGACGACAGGTGCAGCGGCGGCGAGTGCAAGCACACCAACAACGAGGCGACATGCTCCGACTGGAGCGCTTGCACCGTCGGAGACCGGTGCGCCGGCGGTGTGTGCCGGTCGGGCAGCGCGAGAGAGTGCGACGACGGCAACCCCTGCACGGCGGACTCGTGCAACCCGCTGCTCGGATGCGTCAACACGGCGGTGGCGGAGGACTCGCCCTGCCCGCAGGATGGCGATCCATGCACCTGGGACGTGTGCAGGAGCGGGCAGTGCACGCACGTGGCGAGGAGTGGGGAAGTGTTCGGAGAGGCCGGGAGCTTGGACGCTGTGCTGCAGCTTCCCGATGGCGGACTGGCGATGGCGGGCACCACGTCATCCAAGGGAGCTGGCATGGATGACTTCTGGCTCGTTCGCCTGGACGGCTCCGGAGCGCAACTGTGGGATCAGACCTACGGTGGCAGCGCAAATGACTGGGCACGAGATCTGGTTGTCGACTCCTACAACCGGTTCGTAATAGTCGGCACAACCTACTCCGATGGCGCCGGGGGAGCCGACGGGCTGGTCGTTCGCGCCAGCTCAGAGGGTGCGCAGACCTACGAATACACAGCCGGCAGCTCCGGCGAAGATTTCGTGAAGGCCGCCGCAGTTCCTGATCTCACCGATGTCGTGCTGGCAGGCCACACCGACTCGGCGGGGTCAGGTGGCGAGGACGTATGGCTCACCCGAAGAAGCTCCACCGGCGGCGTCATATGGGACTACACGTTCGGCGGCACCTCAAACGACAAAGGGCTGGCGTTGCTCGATCTGCCGGACGGCGGGCTCATGGTGGCGGGAGAGACCAACTCGAAAGGCAAGGGCCTCAACGACATGTGGCTGCTCCGGCTGAGCTCGAACGGTGCGAAGCAGTGGGAGAAGACCTACGGTACGACAAAGGGAGAGGCCGCCAATGCGATAGCTATGTCGCCCCACGGCCACGTGTTGTTGGCCGGCTTCACCGGTGACGGACCCTCGTTCTTCAACCCGACAGTGGTCCGAGCGGACAGCGCGGGCAACAAGCAGGCCCAACACACGATCGCCGGCAGCGTCATCGAGCTGGTGACGAGCCTCGTCTTGCTGGAAGGCGGTGACTACGTCGTCGCCGGAGGCTCTCGGGCGATGGGCATCGGCAACACCGACATCAGGGTGACGCGCATCTCGCCGTCGGGCACTGTTGCCTGGGACCGCGGCTTCGGCAGCTCCGGCCCTGACACTGCGTACGACCTCGTGGTCACCGAAGAAGGCGGCCTAGCGGTTGTCGGCTCGGTCGACTCTCAGGCCGCATGGCTGATGCTGAACTCCGATGGCGAGCAGTGCGGCGATTGAGAAGGGACGCCGCGATCCAAAAATGACGACGGCCGGGCCAACCAGATGGTCGGCCCGGCCGTCGTATTTGCTTTGGCTTCTAGGAGGCCAGCGGCACCTTACTCGGTACCCTCGCCGCCCTCGCCGCCTTCGCCGCCTTCTTCTTCAATGAAGACGCCGGTGACGGTGCCGGGGATGGTGGCGAGGTTCAGGCCGACCGACAGGGCGTCGGTGCTGCCGTCGTCGTCGGTGTCGATGTCCATGAAGCTCGGGAGCATGCTGGCGATGAGCTCGGGGTCGATGCCGCCGACGCCCGAGCCGCCGAGCACGTCGTTGACGATGCCGAGCAGCACGTTCTGCGGGATGATGCCGGTGAGGAGGCCGTCCTGCAGCTCGGCGACCTTGCCCTCAGCCTCGACCACGGTGGCCGTGATGGTGACGGCGGTGACGCGGATCGGGATGATGGTCTCGGCGTCGATGGGGATGGCGAGCTCGAAGATCTGGTCGACGCCGCCGACGGTGATCTTGCCTTCCTCGACCTTGGCGCCGGTGAAGCTGATGAGCGGGGTGACGCAGTCCTTGTTGTAGGACTGGGCGTCGATCAGGTACTCGCAGGGGGCCGCCTCGGAGCTGCCGATGTCGCACTTGGACCAGGTGAAGGTCTTCTTGCCCTCGACCTCTTCCTCGGTGACCTCGTTGTCCTTGGCCGGCTTGGCGTTGTAGAAGTTGATGTCGAACTCGCTGCCGTCGTTCTTGTAGTCGACGAACTCGACGAGGATGTTGATGTCGCCGCCGTTGAGGGCCTCGGCGATGGTGTCGGAGATGCTGCCGCCAGACATGAAGCCGGCCGCGAGGTCGATGATGGCGAGCAGGCCGTTGTTGAGGCCGCCGGTGCAGTCGAAGTCGCTGCCGGTGTTGGGGAAGCTGGTCTCGGGGTCGTCGTCGACGTCACGGGCGGTGGTCGCGTCGCAGACCATCTTCTCGCCCCAGCCGCCGATGCCGAGGGCGTTGACGCGCTGCACGGGGTTGTTGGCGATCACGCCTGCGGCGTCGATGCTCGCGGCGTCCTCGCAGACCTCTACGGGTGGCGGAGGCTCGATGGTGGTTCCGGTCGTGTCCTCTTTCGGGGTCTCACCGCCGGTGTCTTCCTTGGGGTCGGGGGTCTTGGCGTCCTCGGGGTTCTCGGCCGTGCCAGGATCGGCCTCGCCTTCGCCGCCCGTGTCGGTCTTGTCCTCGTCGCCAGACGTGTCGGTCTTCACGCCCGTGTCGTCCACGGCGCCCGGTGGCGACGACTCGGTGCCGCTCTCGTCAGAGCTGCAGGCCTGCAGGCCGAGGAGGAGGAGGGGGATCACCGTCAAGACGGCGAGTAGCTTACGCGTCATCGAATAACTCCTGGATGGCTTTCCGGCGGCGATCGCCCCCTGGGGCGCTCCCCACCCGCTAGAACCTGAATAGAACGGGGCGGACCTAGTAGCAGAATGGATCCGCGGGTTCAAGATTCTGTTTGTCCACAGGAGCGTGTCGTGCTAGCGCTGCGCGGACCTTTGGCGGAGCTCGGAATTGCGGTGGGAGACTAGGACGGCGGACGAGTACGAGGTCGAGAAGCTCTCCCGTGACGGCGGCGTGTCACCCCTCCTCGCGCGCTTGCTGTGGCTGCGCGGTGTGAAGGAAGCCGAGGAGGCGACGCGCTTCTTGGGCCCTCGCCTCGCGGAGCTCCCCGACCCCTCCACCATGGCGGACATGGACCGCGCGGCGGCGCGGCTGGCGGACGCGCTGGCAGGCCACGAGGCGATCGCGGTCTATGGCGACTACGACGTCGACGGGGTCACGAGCACGGCGCTGATCGTGCGCTTCTTGCGCTCGCTCGGGTGCGAGCCCGCGGTCTTCGTGCCCGACCGCTTCGTGGACGGCTACGGGCTGAGCACGCCGCGAGTGAAAGAGCTGGTCGCCGAGGGCGCCAGGCTCCTGCTGACCGTCGACTGCGGGACCGCCCACGCGGAGGCGGTGTCGGCTGCACAGGAGGCGGGCTGCGACGTGATCGTCGTCGACCACCACGCGGTGCCTCCGGAGCCCTCGCGCCCCTACGCCCTGCTGAACCCCGTGAGGAGCGACTGCGGCTTCCGCTACGAGCGCGTGGCCGCCGTCGGTGTGGCCTTCATGCTGGCGGCAGCGACGCGACGCGTCCTGCGAGAGCGCGGCTGGTTCGAGCTCTCGAGCGAGCCGGATCTGCGCGAGCTGTTGGAGCTCGTCGCCCTCGGCACGGTGGCCGACGTCATGCCCCTGAAGGACGTCAACCGCATCTTCGTCAGCCACGGGCTGCGGCTGATGAACAGGGCGCCCTCGCTGGGGCTCGCGGCGCTCGCGGAGGCGTCAGGCATCTCCGGGCGGGAGATCGCGAGCTCCGACCTCGGCTTCCGCCTCGGGCCCCGCATCAACGCCGCCGGGCGAATGACCCACGCCGGCGGCGGCCTCGAGCTGCTCCTGACCGGGAACGAGGAGCGCGCGCAGGCCCTCGCGCGGAGCCTGAACGAGGAGAACGAAGCCCGCAGGCGCGAGGAGAAGCGCGTGCTCGACGAGGCACTGGCACAAGGTGAGGCGCAGGTGGACCCCTCGCGGCGCGGCCTGGTCCTCTTCGGCGAGAGCTGGCACCTCGGGGTGGTGGGGATCGTCTCGTCGCGCGTGCGCGAGAGGCTCCACCGGCCGAACTTCATCTTGGGCACCCACCCCGAAGACGGCCTGGTCAAAGGCTCGGGCAGGAGCGTCACCGGCTTCGACCTCGTCGAGGCCTTGCGCGGCTGTGAGGAGCACCTCGTGCAGTACGGCGGCCACGCCCACGCCGCCGGCGTCACCCTGAGGAGCGACCAGGTCGAGGGCTTCCGCCGGAGCTTCGAAGAGCGCGCCGCAGCGAAGCTGAGCGAGGAGGACCTCGAGCCGCGCCTCCGCCTCGACGGCGACCTCGAGCTCTACGAGGCCACCCTGGAGCTGGCCGACCGGCTCGCCGCGCTAGCACCCTTCGGCAACGGCAACCCGAGGCCGGTCTTCGCCGTCCGGAACGTGCGCGCGGAGTCCCACCGCCGCGTCGGCGCGGAGGGCGCGCACCTCCAGATTCGCCTGCGCGGGCCCTCGGGCACGGTGAAGGCCATCGGCTTCGACCAGGGCGAACGCGCAGATCTGCTGGCCGGCCCCGTGGATCTCGCGTGCCAGGTCCACGCCGACACGTGGCGAGGCAAGCGCTACGTGGAGCTCAGGGTGAGAGACCTCCGCGAGGCCGCCTCAGATGAAGCAGCTTGAGCCGTTTCCGACGCCCGCCAGGACCGGTCCCACCGGCACGAGGGGAGGCGCGAAGGTAGGCACGGGGCCCGTCCCGAGCACGTTCTGCAGCTGGGTCTGGGCCGACCACTCGAGGAACATCTGGTCGACCGCGGCGGACACCGTGTCGAAGATATCCTTCATGTAGTTGTCGCCCTTGGGGTTGTGGGAGCCCTCCATGGCCCGGGAGAGGGCCGGCCGCGTGAGCTGCTGCAGCCCCGGGGAGCCGAAGGAGGAGACGGGCGCCGGCGAGTTTGGCATCGGCGGCGCTACCGGCGCCGGGAAAGCCGCAAAGGCCGGGTAGTTGAGGGAGCCGGAGAGGCCGGTGTGCCACGTGCGCCAGGCGTCGCCGACCACCTTGGAGATGGTCTTGGTGAAGCGGATCTCACCCGGGGTGCGCATGGGCGGGTTGGCCGACATGATGAGGCCCGTCAGGGGCGGCCCCTGCACGCAGCCGGAGGTCAGGGCGCCGATGGGCCCGTTGATCATCACGCCGCTGACGGCGCTCTGGCTCATCCACATCTGCCAGGCCGTCGCGATGGCGCCGCAGATGCCGTCGATGTAGCCCTCGATGCGCTGCGATACCTGCTTGGCGGTGTCGACGTGGAGCTTGTTGTCGGTCGCGGGCTGGAAGATGCGCTGGGCGTCCGCCTGGGCGCTGCGCTCCTCTTCCTTGAAGGCGTTGACGTACTGCTTGCCCGCCTTGCCCGTGGGCTGCTCCCAGTCCTGGGGGAGCCTCAACCCCTTGGCCTTGAAGGCCTTCTTTGCCTTGTCGGATAGTACGGGACCCTGGGGGAACATGGGGCAACCTCGGGAGCTCCGGGGGGCATTCGCCCCGCAGGGCTAGGAGCATAGCACGGGGCGTGCCAGAGTGAGGATCTGAAGCGGAGCCGGCGGCGGGAGCGGAGTCGGGCGGGACGTGTTATGGTCCCGCGGCTATGGCAGAGCGTTTCCGCCAGAGCATGCCGTCGGCCATCACGTTGCTGAGCGTAGTGTTGGGTGTGGACGCGGCGCGCCGACGCCTAGACCGCGCCCCCGCCGCCCCCACCCCCGCCGCCCGGGGGCTGGTCGCGGCCGGGGGGGGGGG